>CAYWYB010000352.1:0-5205 GCA_964462145.1 uncultured Rhodospirillaceae bacterium | reverse complement strand
GTTGGAGGTCCTGTTGGACTTCCTCGTAGAGTTGAAATAGGAGGCGGCGGCAATGAGAATTCCAAGATTGCTGCAGGCCGTACTGGTCCTGGTCGGCGTATACTTCGGTTTCATTCTGGTCTTCGACGTTATTCTCGACGCGGTGATCCCGGCCAGCCTGATCATCATGTACATGTTTTTCGTCACCGCCGGCGTCTTCATGGTCTTCACCTATGACGAGGAACAGACGGCGGAACTGGTCGCGCCCATCAAGGCCATGGTGGAGGATCCATCCAAGCGCCTGATCCGCAACATCGTCTTTATCATCGTGCCCCTGGCCTTTGGTGGCGGCACCTATTGGCAGATGCAGCCCAGTTTCGAGGCACCGCTGGAATTGCGCACCATTCATCCCGCGCCGCCGACCACGGCGAAGATCTATGGCAAGCGGGTCAATCTGCTGAAGCTGGAGAACCCTTACCGCAAGCTCGAGAAAGAGGACCCCGAACAGTTTCGCGAGCTGATCGAGGAGGGCGCCGAGGTTTACATCAAGAATTGCCAGTACTGCCACGGCGATAAACTGGATGGCAAGGGCCCCTATGCCGACGGCCTGAACCCGACACCGTTGAATTTCCAGGACGTGGGCACCATCGCGCAGCTGCAGGAATCCTTCTTGTTCTGGCGCATCACCACGGGCGGCCCCGGGTTGCCGCAGGAAGCAGCACCTTGGATCTCCTCTATGCCGGTCTGGCAGGACTTCCTGACGGAAGACGAGGTCTGGAAGGTGATCATGTTCCTCTATGACTATACCGGCCACAGGCCGCGATCCTGGGAGCATGAATAATGGAAAGCGGTATGATGAAGACGATTGTCATGGCGGCCGCGGCGGCTGGATTGTTGGCGCTGTCATCGGCACCGACACGGGCCGCGGATGCCGAAAAGGGTGAAGCGGTCTACCAGAAACGCTGCCTGCAATGTCACGGCGATGAAGGCGACGGCCTGGGCCCGGCGGCGGAATACCTGAACCCGCCGCCACGGGATTTCACCCTTGGCCTGTTCAAAATCCAAAGCTCCGCCTTCGATGCGGATCTGCCGAATGATGCCGATCTGGTGCGCATGGTTCGTGACGGCATGCCGGGTACCGCCATGCCGGGGTGGAGCGATATTCTATCCGAGGCGGAAATCGCTGACGTCATCGCCTACATCAAAACCTTCGCCGAGTTGGAAGGCGCCCCCGAAGCACAGGTCGATTACGGTACCCAAGTGCAGTCCTCGCCCGAGAGCATCGCGGCGGGCGACAAGCTGTTCCACGACGACGACCGTTGTTCGGAATGTCATGGCATGGGCGGCAAGGGCGATGCCGTCAAAAAGCTGAAAAACGATAATGGCGAGCGGACCTGGCCGCGCAACCTGACCAAGCCCTGGACGTATCGGGCCAGTGCCGATCCGAAGGACATTTATACGCGCATTTCCGCCGGTATTCCGACCACGCAGATGCCGTCCTTCGCCGATCCTAAAAGTAAGAAAAAGCTGAGTATCGAGGAACGCTGGCATGTGGCGAACTACGTCGCCTCCCTGGCTAAAACGGGCAAGGCCGTCCGCCCCGAGAATACGGTCATTCAGGCCTCGCGGGTGGAGGGCGAACTGCCCGGCTCGCCGGACGACGCGGCCTGGGACGCCGCACCGCCATCGACGTTCTTCATGGTACCGCAGATCGTCGGCAAGGAGCGGTTTTTCAAGACCGCCAACGACACGGTCAGCGTCCGCGCCCTGTACAATGACCAGAAAGTCGCCCTGCATCTGGAATGGGACGACCGCACCAAGAGCATTCCCGGTGACGACAAGGCGAAAAGCATCGCCGATGAGGAAATGAGCGAGGATGCCATCGCGGTGCAGTTGCCCACCACCATTCCCACTGGGATGGAAAAGCCATACTTCCTGATGGGCAGTGCGGCCAAGCCGGTCAATCTGTGGCGCTGGTCGTCGGGCACTACCGAGGCAGCCGAAAGCGTCGCTATTCTTGATGCCATGGGCATCAACGAGCAGGTGGCGCGGGATGCCGCCGCCACCGGGCTCACAGCCAAGGGCGCCTATAAGGACGGCACCTGGCGGGTGGTGATGACCCGGCCGCTGACCACGGAGGCGAAGGATAAGGATCTGCAGTTCGAGGAAGGCCGCTTTGTCCCCATTGCTTTCTTTGCTTGGGACGGCTCCAACAGCGAGGTCGGCACTGCATCGGCGATGACCACATGGTATTGGCTGTTGTTGAAGCCCAGCACCGGGGCCAAGCCGATGATCGCCGGCATCATCGTCGCGATCCTGATCGGTGGCATGCTGTTATGGTGGGGCCGTAGCGCCGCCGCCCGTGCTGCGGGCCAAGGGTCTGGCGGAAGTTCGGATAGGGCTGCATGATGGTCGAACAGACGAAGCAGGTGGAACCTGTCGCCTTTAGTAATCGGGGCGCCATCATTCGGCTGTTCGGCGTCATCCTGATTATTCTTGGCACCCTCGACATGATGCTGTCTTGGCGCGGGGCCCTCCAGATCGTGCCGTTTCATGCCATGATTTTCGCCGCCGGAGTGGTTTTGTGCCTGATTGGCGCCATCCGGCGCCACGTCAAACCCAGCCCGGAAGGATCTTGCCCGGAAGAATTTTGATTGAGATCAATGCGCAAGAAAGGCCTCTGAGAGACTCTGCCGGCCTGGAACAAAAGGCTCCAGCCGCAATGAAAGCAGTGAAATGACCGCATCCACAGCGCCGCAAAACGCGGTGTCGTTGAACGATGATCAGACGGCGAATACGGCGCCCGTATCGTTGGCCCGCATACTGGTGGCGCTGGATGCCTCCGAACATGCCAACAAGGCGCTGGACGAGGCCATCCGCCTGGTCAAGTCGGCCGACGGCGTGATCACCGGCATCCATGCCTATGCCGCCATGCTGCACGACCGCCGCTTCAAGATGATGGAAGGCGGCCTGCCGGAACGCTATCTGGAAGAGCAGGAAATGGGCTATCAGCGGGAGGTCCACGACGACCTGATCACCCGTGGCCTGAACATCATATCAGACAGCTATCATGATGCCGGTCAGGCGGCCTGCGAGGCCCAGGGTGTACCCTTCAAACGCCTCAGCCCCGAAGGCAAGAACTACAACGAGGTCGTCAAGGCGGCCCGCAGCGGCGAGTTTGACGTGCTGGCCCTGGGCGCGGTCGGTGTCGGCGCCGTGCCGGGCAATATCATCGGCACCGTGGCCGAACGCGTCGTCCGCCGCAGTCCCATCGATACCTTCGTTATCCGTGACCCAAAGCGCGCGGTCGGCGATGGCCCCATCGTGGTTGGCATTGACGGTTCGCCCCTGTCCTATGGCGGCCTGATGACGGCCCTGGATCTGGGCGCTCGCACCGGGGCGGAGGTTCTCGCCGTGGCCGCCTACGATCCCTACTATCACTACGTGGCCTTCAACAAGATCGCCGGCGTGCTCAGCGAGGAGGCCGGCAAAGTCTTTCGTTTCAAGGAACAGGAACAGCTGCATGAAGAGCTGATCGACGACGGTATCGCCAAGATCTACCAATCCCACCTGGAGGTGGCCGAGACTATCGCCGACGACTTGGGCGTGAAGATCTCGACCAAGCTGCTGGACGGCAAACCCTACAAGGCCATTCTGGACTACCTGAACGAGGTCGGCGCCTCCCTGCTGGTGGTCGGCAAGACCGGCGTGCATGCGGATGACGAGCTGGATATCGGCGGTAATGCGGAAAACCTGCTGCGCCTGGCCCCTTGTCATATGTGGCTGACCCAGACCCATTACACTCCGCCCCTGGACGTGGTGGCCGAGGAAACCGTGTCCTGGAGCGTGGAGGCGGAAAAGAAAATCTCGCGTGCGCCCGAATTCGTCCGCGACATGGCCCGGCGCATGGTTCTGCGCCACACCCAGAAACTAGGCCATACCTTCGTTACCTCCGACATCGTGGACGAGGTCATGGGCAAGGCGATGCCCGGCTTTGCTGGCAACGATGCGGCCAAGCAGGAAGACCTGCCCTGGAGCGAGGCCGCCTCGAAGCTGCTGGACACCGTGGCGGACGCCGCCGTGGCGGACAATATCCGCCTGCGCGCCATTAAGCGCGCCCGGCGCGATCACGCCGAAAATGTCATGCCCAAGCATGTGACGCCATTCCTTGATCTGGCCGATAGCGACCGTCCCACCTGGACCGCCGCCGCTCTGGCCCGTGTCGCCAAGGTACCGCAGATGGTTCGCGAAACCGTCAAGGCGGGGATCGAGGATCTGGCCCTGGAGCGCGAGCTGACGGAAATATCCCTGGCCCTGGCCGAGGAAGGCGTGGCCGAGGCCCGCAAGGCCATGTGCCCGGTTCCTGAAGGAGAAGAGACCTCGGAAGCCGCCACGGCGTCTTCCGATGATGCCGCACTGATTTGGACAGCGGAGGCGGAGGAACGCCTGACCCGCGTGCCCGAAGGCTTCATGCGCGATATGACCCGGCAGCGCGTAGAGACCATGGCGCGGTCGGAAGGTGCCGATACGGTCACCCTGGCTTTGGTCGAGGAAAAATACGCCGGCTGGGGCGAGGGCTCCGCCAAACGGCGATCGGAAATGGAGTGGGCGCCCGAGGCCTCGGCCCGTGTCGAGCGCATACCCGATTTCATCCGGGGCATGGTGGTTCTGGAGATCGAGCGCTGCGCCCGTGATATGGGCCTGGAGACCGTCACCGGCGCCGCTATCGACAAAGCGTCCGAGTCCTGGGAAGGTATCGGCGGCTTTCATTCCGAGGGTGCGCCTGATCAGTACAAGCGCTAGCCGGCGACAGGGAAGGGGGATTGCATGGTTGATACAACCGAACCGCCATTTCTGGTCGCCCTGAACCTGACGCGCCGCTGCAACCTGAACTGCGCCCATTGCTATATTGATGCCGGCAGCCGGGAAAGCGATGACAGTGGCGAGTTGGGCACGGCGGAGGTCAAGGGCCTGCTCGACGATATCGCCGCCCTCAGCGACGAGACAATGGTCGTGTTCACCGGCGGCGAGCCGTTGCTGCGGGCCGATTTAGTGGAATTGGTAACGCACGCCCATGGCCTGGGCCTGATGTCGGTGCTGGGCAGTAATGGCCTGGGCCTCAACGACCGCCGGGTCGATGACTTGAAAGCGGCGGGTTTGCAGGGCGTCGGCATTAGCCTGGATTCACTCGACCCCGCCACCCATGACGCCTTTCGCGGCCTGCCG
>CAYWYB010000351.1:0-5209 GCA_964462145.1 uncultured Rhodospirillaceae bacterium | reverse complement strand
TTTCATGAGACCCTTGGTGATCGAGTGGGCGCCGTCGACAAAGTCTCGCCCCAGGCCCTGCGCGCCGTGCTGCGTGACGAATTGGAGGCGCGCGGAATAGAGGCCGCCCATGCGGACGGGATGCACCATCTGACGGCGGTCACCGATGAGACTTCGCAACGGGTCACCGAGCAATATATCCACGATCCATATCCGCGCTGGCTCAGTCTACAGGCGCCGCGGCTGGGCAGCGCCAATGAGCGCATGGGGGAGCATTTCTCCGTTGCCGAGCTCGCCATGATCGACGGTCCGTGCGAGGTTTTGATCGCCGGTGCGGGAACCTGCCGGCAGGCGGTTCATTCGGCCATCGGTTACGGTGCCGAGGCTAAGGTGCTGGCGATGGACCTGAGCGCGCCGAGCCTTGCCTATGGCATGCGCATGGCCGATGGGCTGGGGGTGGCGAACCTGCGTTTCGCGGTTGGCGATATTTTGCATCTTGATAGGTCAGACAGCCAATTTGATGCGATTGAATGCGTTGGCGTTCTGCATCACATGGCCGATCCCTACGAGGGATGGCGCGCGCTGCTCGACCGTTTGCGCCCGGGAGGGCTGATGCTGATCGGGCTTTACAGCGCTGTGTCCCGCCGGGTCATTGGGTCGCTGTCCGAGGATGCGGATTGGCCGGGGCCGGACGTTGATGATGACGGCCTGCGCGCCTACCGGCGAAAGTTGATGCAAGAGGCAGCTACTGAAGGCGCTAGCGCGCTAACGAAAACAGTCGATTTCTTTACCAAAAGCGGTTTCCGTGATCTGGCTTTGCATGTCAGCGAACAGACCTGCACCATCCCCGAGATCAGCGGCTTCATGACCGCCCAGGGACTTGAATTTCATGGCTTTAGCCTGCCGGACGAAACCTTGCGGTCCTATGCGGATGCCTTCCCTGGCGACGGGCGGAACGGCACACTTGAGCACTGGTCCGCCTTCGAGCAGGACAACCCGCATACCTTTGACGGTATGTATCTATTCTGGTGCCGTAATTCCAAGTAGCCGTGATGTCAGGCGTAGCCGGCGCCTATAAGACCAGCTCGGTTTCCGGGTCGATCAGATGCATATGCGCCATGTCGATGGTGAAATCCATCGCCTGGCCAACCTGGCTGACCGCTCGCGGCCGCGACCGGGTGGTGATTTCGGTTTCGCCGATATTGATGAAGACCATGGTGTCTATGCCCATGGGTTCCAGGACGACGACGTCGGAGGTGAAATCGTGGTGCGTCGGATCCGTATGGGGGCGTTTGTCGGTGATATGCTCCGGGCGGATGCCGAACAGCATTTCCTTGCCCACATGGTCCATGTATCGCTCTTCACGCCCGCCTGGTACCGGCAGGGTCAGATTATCCGCCAGACGGATCGCGAGGCCACCGTTCGCGGCTTCAACCTTGCAGGGCAGGAAATTCATCGAAGGCGAACCGATGAAAGCCGCCACAAACAAGGTACGCGGCTCGTCGTACATTTCCTCCGGACTGCCGACCTGTTCAATGACGCCTTCATTCATCACGACGATCCGGTCGGCCAGGGTCATCGCCTCGACCTGGTCATGGGTGACGTAGACCACGGTGGTCTTGACCCGCTGATGGATCTTCTTAATCTCCGTGCGCATTTGCACGCGCAGCTTGGCGTCCAGGTTGGACAGGGGTTCATCAAACAGAAAGACCTGAGGGTCGCGGACGATGGCGCGGCCCATAGCGACGCGCTGGCGCTGGCCGCCGGAAAGCTGTTTCGGCCGGCGTTCCAAAAGCTCGCCAATATTCAGGATTTCAGCGGCATCGTTGACGCGGCGGTCTATTTCGGCTTTCGGCGTCTTGCGCAATTTCAATCCGAAAGACATGTTTTGATGCACGCTCATATGGGGATAAAGCGCGTAATTCTGGAACACCATGGCGATGTCGCGGTCTTTGGGCGCGACTTCATTGATGACACGGTCGCCGACCACGATGTCGCCGGCGGTGATGTCTTCCAGTCCCGCAATCATGCGCAAGGTCGTGGTCTTGCCACAGCCTGACGGGCCGACCAGGGCGATGAATTCATTATGCTCGATATCCAGATTGATACCGCGCACCGCGGCGACATCATCGTAGTATTTCCAGAGATCTCTCAGCTGAATTTCGGCCATCTTTGCACTCTTCTTTCTTCTTTTTGGTCTCGTTTTGGGCCGCCGGGATCAAACACCCCGGCGGGCCTCCCTGTTTAATGACCGGTTACATCCCCTACTTGATCGCACCGGCGGTCAGGCCGGAAGTGAAGTAGTCCATGAAGAACCCATAGATCATGATGATTGGCAATGCGCCTATAAAGCAGGCCGCCATCAATGAACCCCAATAATAAATGTCGCCCCGGATCAGCTCGGTTATGACGCCGACCGAAATGGTCTTGGCGGTCTCGTCCTGAATAAACACCAGGGAATAGAGCAACTCGTTCCAACTGAGGGTGATGGAAAACAGGATGGCGCACATAATGCCCGGGATCGCCATGGGCAGGACGACCCTGATAAGCGCGCCGAGGCGCGAACAACCATCCAGATAGGCGCATTCCTCGACCTCTACCGGGATGGTTTTGAAATAGCCCATCAGCAGCCAGGTCACGAACGGGATCAGGAACGTTGGGTATGTCAGGATGAGCGACCAATAAGTATCCCGAATGGGGACCCAATCATCAATCGTATTGATGACATCAATCAACGGAATAAACAGCAGCGTCTGCGGTATCAGGTAGGTGATGAAGACGGCAACACCGAAAATCTCAACGCCACGAAATCGTAGACGCGCCAGGGCATAGGCGGCCAATGTCCCGATCGAGACCGAGATAATGGTCACCGCCACCGTGACGATCAGGGTATTCACGAACCAGTGGTTGAAGAAACTGGTATTCTCAGCCAGGTAAACATAATGCTCCGTGGCGATCCCGGACGCCCAGAATGGAGAGTTACCCAGATTATTGATCTCCGCATCCGTCTTAATCGAGGTGACGCCCATGATGTAGAAGGGAAACAGCGCGAAGAATACATAGGGCAGCAACGCAATGTAATTTGCCGCCGCTTTACGCCGACGCCAGATCGGCACTTTGTTGATGGCCACTTCCCGGCCGCTGCTGCCGGTTAACGTATCGGTACTAGAGCTCATGTGAAGTATCCCTTCTCACCATCCGCAGCAAGAAGATCACGATGAATACAAGGATCGGGAACAGGAACAGCGCGACAGCCGCGCCCAGGGCGATCTCGTGATTCAAAATGCCGTAGGTGAAGGAGTAGGTGGAGAACAGGTGCGTCGAGTTCATCGGACCGCCCCTGGTCAGCACATAGATGATGTTGAATTCGCCCAACGTGAAGATGGTCGAAAACAGGATGATGATGGCCAGCACCGGCCGCAGCAGCGGCAGCGTGATGGAATAGAACTTGCGCCAGGTCGAGGCGCCGTCGATCTCGGCGGCATCGTATAGATGATCCGGGATCGCCATCAGTCCAGCCAGGATGGTGATAATGAAAAACGGAATGCCGCGCCAGATGTTGACGAAGATCACCGAGGCCATCGCCAGGGTCGGATTGCCGAGGAAATTATAGGGTCCCCAACCAAACATCGTGAACGGCCACATGTTCGCCAGAAGCCAGTTAATGTGGCTGTAGGTCGGATCCAGGATCAGCCACCAGCCCAGCGTGGAAAGCGCCGTCGGTGCCACGAAGGGCAGGAGAACCGAGCCACGGAAGAAGCGCTTCAGCTTCAGAATACGTTGCAGCAACAACGCACAACTGAGACCCAGCACCACCTTGAAGAGGACCGACCAGAAGGCGAACAGCAAGGTATTCCAGATTGTCTCTATAAAGATGTCGTCTTCGGTCAGGATATATATAAAGTTTTCCAGACCCACATAGGATGCCGGCTCGCCGACAAAGGCGTCGGAGACGCTGAACCAGACCGCCAGACAAAAGGGATAAACCACCAGAGAAATCATAACGAGAGTGGCCGGCAGCAGGAAACCATAGCCGTCTATATCCGGGCCAACCCGCTTCTTCATCCGGGAGCGGAATGAAGCGGGCGGTGACGTTATCACCGCCCGCTCGACTTCAGGTACACTTACCATGGCTTGTTAATCACCTTGGTATAGTCAACAGGCCAAGCCTGTTTGTTAGTATCAAACACGCCAACTACCCCTCGCGCTTGGCAGCTCGCTTGTAGATCCGCTTCATCTGCGATTCCAACTTCTTGACCGCATCTTCAGCCGAGGCTTTGCCGACCGCCACGGATGCCACGGCATCGGGCAGCAGGTATTGGTCCACCACCGTCTGTACGGCCGCCGTTGGTACGCCTGGCCAGCCGATCGCATGGGTATACCAGCCGATAAACGGCGCGAAGTAATACTTGGAGTTGGAAGCATACAACGGATGCAGCGCATTACCTGCGAGCACCGGCTGGTTGTAGCCCTTACTGGCCGTCAGATGCTTCTCGGCGTTCTCCTTCGCGAAATGGAAGGCCATGAACTCCTTGGCCAATTCCTTTTCCTTGGCGAATTTCCAAACGCCCATATTGTTGAAGGATGCGGCCATGTGACGGCCCGCCGGTCCCTTCGGCGGCATGATGTGATTGATCGCGTGATGCACCAACCGATCGGTACCGGGAACCTTTGTCTGGGCCTTGATCGCCGAACGATAGGCACTGATCGGATTCAGGATCATGCTGCATTTGCCGGAGTTCAGGCAGACGTTGTTGTTGCGGTCATCCCAGGCCAGCACTTCGTCGGTCATGGCGTCGTTATATAACGCCGCGATGAACTTGAAGGCTTCCACCGATGCTTTTGAGTTGACGGCGACGGTCTTGCTGTCCTCATTCACCAGTCTGGCGCCATAGGACCACATGATACCGCGAAGGATCATGTTCGAATCGACCGAATGGGCAATCTGAATACCGAGCGGATTACCCTTTTTCTTCAACTTGGTGCCGATACGGTGCACATCATCCCAGGTGTCCGGCATGTTCTCGCCGATTTCACCGATCAGATCCGTGCGCAGCGCCAAGGGGAAGGAAATGAAGAACCATGGAATGGCCTTGTGGTGGCCATCCGAGCCCTTGCCCACCGTTCCATCGGTCCAGCCGCCACCGGCCTTGCCGATCTTTTCATAAAGTTCGTCGACGCTTTCCAGATGCTTGGAATAGAGATGCGGGTTCGAGTTGCCCACGGAAAC
>CAYWYB010000350.1:0-5265 GCA_964462145.1 uncultured Rhodospirillaceae bacterium | reverse complement strand
AATGACGAGGGATTTGATGCCGCCTGCCATCAGGGCCGGCAGTTCGGTTTCGACGGCAAGACCTTGATCCATCCCCGGCAGTTGGATGCGGCCAATCGGGTCTTCGCACCTTCCGACGACGACATCGCGGAAGCTGACATCATCGTCACCGCCTTTGAACAAGCCCAGGCCGAGGGCAAGGGCGTGGTCGTGGTGAATGGCCAGTTGGTGGAAAACCTGCACGTAGCCGCCGCCCGCCGTCTGCTGGCCCTGTCCGAAGCCATCGGCGCCCGCCGGCTAGGCGAAGGGGCATGAGCCGCAACGTATTGGTCACGGGCGGTGCCAGCGGCATCGGCCTGGCCCTGGCCCAGCGCTTCGCCCAGGCCGGCGATGCCGTTATCCTGGCCGACCTGAATGACACGGCGGGCCAGGCCATGGCCGGCGAACTCGGCGGCAGCTACCGTCACCTGGACGTGGCCGACGAAAACTCCGTCGAGGCGGAGATCGCGGCTATCGAAGGCGACATCGGCCCCATTGATGTTCTGATCAATTCCGCCGGTCTGCTGCAGAACGCGGCCCGGACCGAAAGCTTCCCCCTGGAGGAGCACGACCGCATCTGGACCGTGAATTATCGCGGTAGTTATCTGATGTGCCGGGCCTGCGCCCCGCGCATGGCCGCGCGCGGCGGGGGCGCCATCCTGAACATCGCCTCCATCAACAGCTTCACGCCGCTGCCCTTGCCGGCCTATACGCCGACCAAGGCCGCGATCGGCTCCCTGACCGGCGTGCTGGCCGGCGAGTTCGGACCGTCGGGCGTGCGTATCAACGCCGTGGCGCCCGGCTTTACTCTGACGCCCGCTATGCAATCCCGCATCGACAGCGGCGACCGTAACCCGGCGGGCATGGAGGGCCTCTCCACCCTGGGCCGTCTGGTCAAACCGGAGGAAGTCGCCGAGGCGGGTTATTTCCTTTGTTCCGATGCCGCCTCCGCCATCACCGGTGTGAACCTGCCCGTGGATTGCGGCTACATGGCGGCGATCAGCTACAACACCTATCCAAGCTAGGGCGCCGTTGCCGACAAGGTCGGTTCACTTGGACTTGTTGGCGCGCGAGGCGGCACAGCGGTCGCGGAATTCGATACTGAAAGGATCGACGAAACCAAAGCGGTCCGGGCGGAAGGGGGCGACGTCGATGCTCGGCGTCCGGCCCAGGGCCAGTTCGGCGACAGTGGCACCGATGCCCGCCGACAGTACGACGCCGCTGCCGCAGCAACCCGACGCCGCCAGGAATCCCGACAGACCCGGCACCGGACCGAGAATGATCTTGCCATCGGGGGTGTAGGTGGAAAGACCGGCGATATAGTTGGGGAATTGCGCCTCGGCGATACCGGGGAAGAAGCGCGCTATAGCATCGGCGGCTTCGGCCAGGCGGTCCCAGTGACCTTCGCCTACCGTGGGGGAAAAAGCGGCTGGATCATCAGGCAATTCGCGGGCATCAAAGGTCGCGGAATACTGCTCGTGAATGCCCAACAGAATGGCGCCAACATCGGGGCGCGCATAGGCACCAACGTCGGGCATGGTGACCACGGGATGGTCGCCGCCATAAGACGGGTCCGGCTTGGTGATCCAATAATGGCTGCGCACCGGTGCCATGGGTAAGGGATAGCCGACACGGGCCGAAAGCAGCGCCGCCCAGGCGCCTGCCGCATCAATGACGCTTTCGCTTATCATCCGCCCGGCGGAGGTATCGACCCCGATCACCGCGCCAGCCTCGGTCAGCACATCGGTGACCGCCGTCTGTTGACGGATCTCGACGCCCCGTGCGGCGGCGGCACGGGCATAAGCCATGCTCAACATATATGGGTCCACATAACCGTCGCCTGGCAGGAAGCCGATCTTGCGGGCCGATGAAGGATCAAGCCATGGGATCAGTTCACCCGCCGCCTGGGGCTCCAGCCACTGAAAGGGAATATCATGACGCGCCGCATCGACCGCCATGGCGTCAAGATCCGCGATGCATTTATCGGAGGCGGCCAGGCGCAGACTGCCGACAGCGTGAAAGCCGACATCCTCGCCGAGTTCATCGGCCAGGATGTCGATAGTTTTCCGGGTCCGCCGGGCCATTGCCGTTCTGGCCGCGTTCCGCGAGACCTGCAACACCATGCCCGCAGCCCGGCTCGAGGCCGCGCTGGCCAGAGTGTTGCGCTCCAGCAGCAGGATCGAGCCAGCGTTTTCCCGCGCCAGGTGATAGGCCACCGAAGCGCCGATAATACCGCCGCCAACAATGATGTGGTCGAATTTTTCCATTTCCGCCTGCTCTTGTTCCGACATCGAATTCGGACATCCGATGAGACCGATGGCTGCAATTATGCAGGCAAACTTCCACGCTTGGCAAAACAGTCGGCTACATGGGTCGATATATAGCCGGCGACTTCACTGGCATGGGTAGCGATGAGCAAATGCTCACTGTCGGCAATTTCAATCCGAAGGGGGTTGGGCAACAGTTCCTCCAACAATGGCGCCGAGGCGACTGCCGGCGGCGCTCCGTTCTCCGCCGTCATCAGCAACACCGGGCAGCCCAGCCCGCGATAATCCTGCAGGGCCTCTTGCTGGGCAAACATCGTTCGCCAAGCCTGAATGTTATGCACCATGGTGGATGCCGCGAAGTCCAACGCGGCTGGCAGCATCGCTTTCGGCGCGGCGCTGGACATGTAGTTGATAATATTGAGGGCGGCCTCCCGTTCCTTGCCAACAACACCCTCGGTGATATAGGGCCTGACGATGGCCTCAAGGTCATCGGCGTACCCAGCCTGGCCCGCTTGCCGCAGCAGTTGCAACGGCACTGCTTCGATGGCCGCCACGCCAACGATATCAATGGTTTTCGCCAGCGCCGTACTCAATACGATATTGCCCCCATAGGAATGGCCCGCCAGATAGACCGGTTCGCCGAACTGCTTCGCCACCGCCTCGAGCATGCGGATTTCGAAGGACATATCCGGCGCCGCCCCGTCCGGCAGGCCGCTGCTATCACCGACGCCGACCATATTGGGGCAAACAACGGTAAAGCTGTCTTGCAGATATTTCGCCACCTGGCGCCAGGCCTGTGCAATGCCGCCGCCGCCATGGACACAGATCAACACCGGGCCGGACCCGGCCACTTCGCATGAGACCTTCAGGCCATCTCGCTGGAAAGATTGCATCATTTACACCCTGGCCACGCACCACACCATTTTATGGTAAATTACTCTCGCAATGCAATCATAATGGCTGACTTCGGCCCAACCCATCGCGGCGGAGGAAATATATTGGTCGAGATAATCTATTTCGAAGACCTGAAAGAAGGCGACGTTTTCTGGTGCGATTAAGTCCTGGTCGATGCGGAGGATATGGCGGCCCGCCCGGCGGCGCCTGGGACGGAAAGCTAGCTGGTTAGGTACCGCTGGATACTTCCGCCGGGTCATAGGACAGGCCGGCGCCGCCATAGCCGCCGTCTACGTTCAGGACATGGCCGGTGATCCATTCGCATTCATCCGAGGCCAGGAACAGCGCCGCATTGGCAACGGAGTCCACCGTGCCATAGGCACCGACGGGAATGCGGTCAATATAGCCCTGCTTGCGCGTCGGGCCGTGTGAACTGATCCCGGTCTCGATGGGGCCGGGCGCAATTGCGTTGACCATGACGCCGGCACTGGACAATTCCACCGCCATGACCTTGCAGACATGCATCACCGCCGCTTTCGAAGCGCCATAGGCAACGCCGCCCATATTGCCGCGCTGGCCCGAAATTGAACCGATCTGAATAATCCGCCCACCACCCTGGGCCACCATGTGCCGGGCCGCCGCCTGGGCGGTCAGGAACGAGCCGGTCAGATTGATGCGCAAGACAAGTTCCCAATCCTCCAGGCTGGTTTCCAGGGCCAGGCGGTGCATAGCGACGCCGGCGTTATTGACCGCGATATCAACGCGGCCATAGCGCTGGATGGTTTCCGCCACCTGCGCCTCGCAATCGCTGGCTTCGGCCACATCCGCCCTGAACGCGCTGGCCGTACCGCCCGCCTCGGTGATGGCCGCGACAGTTGCCTCCGCCGCCGCCAAGTCCCGGTCCGTGCACAGTACCGAGGCGCCCTCGGCCGCGAAGCGTCTCGAAATTGCCCCGCCAAGGCCACCGCCCGCCCCGGTCACCAGGGCCGATTTTTCCATCAATCTCACAGCAACTCTCCCGCGTTTACAAAATCGGCATCAGCTAACACCGGCGCCAATCGACCGAAGCCAATCGGACCGAACCACCTAGGCATCCGCCCTCATTCGTTATCATTCAGCCCCCCACCAACATCAAAATGATGATGATAGCCTGCCATAACCACAACTTCACCGTCACGTGGAAATCGCGTTCAGAGTGTTATCGCCCCTATCCCAAACTCATAACGAATTCGCAACCGCTCTACTTTAAGTTCCGCTCTATTGGACCTCGAAACAAACGATGTTAGTTTCGGCGGCCTGTGGCTGGACAAAAGGTGCTGACACGCGATGCCTGTAAGCTTTCACATTGATGTCGGGTCGAGGGTGGTCTTCAACAAGGTTGAAGGCGAAGTCACGGGCGAAGAGTTATTTGCGAACAAGATCCGCATGAAGGTGACGATTTCCCCATTGTGACCCGACCATCCGACATCTATCCCAGCCGTTGCTCCATCAGATCCGCCAGCCGGGCATCTTCCGCCCGGCCCGTGGCGCGCAGGCCGGCAATGGCGCCCTTGGCGTCTTCGGGCTTGCGGTTCTGGCTCAGCTTGGCCTTGCCTTGCATGCGGGTAATCTCAATCTCCACCGCCGCGATGCCTGACAGCATGCCCTGTTCGTACTTTTCCGGCAATTCCATGCGCCAGGGTTGCTCGAAACCGGCCTCCATGGCATCGACCAGGCGAGTCATCATGGCCTTCTTCTCAGCCGGATCCTCGATCAGGCGCGGCTTGCCGTAGACATGCAGGATGACGGAGTTCCAGGTTGGGACGTTGGGTTCACCCGCATACCATGACGGCGAGATATATCCGTGCTCGCCCTTGAAGGCGCACAGCACCTCGGCGCCATTTTGGAAATGCTGCCACTGGGGATTGGCCTTGGCCATGTGCAACTCCAACCGGCCATCGGCGTACAGCATGGGCAAATAGGTGGCATGGGGCAAGCCATCACCATCGACGGTGATCAACTGCGCGAACGGATAATCGGCCATCAAGGCCCGCTGCTGGGCGGGATCGTCCAGGGCGAAATGCTTCGGTGCGTACATGTTTCTTAG
>CAYWYB010000349.1:0-5283 GCA_964462145.1 uncultured Rhodospirillaceae bacterium | reverse complement strand
GATCGGCCAGGGCTCGTTCGGCATAGGCCGCCTTGCGCTGCTTTTTCTTTACCTTTGGCGTCAGGATGGGGAACAGGCCGAAATTGGCGTTCATGGGCTGGAAATCCGCCACTTTCCCCTCTTTCAGATCCCGGTGCCGGGCAGTGCCGGTGATATGGCCCAGCAGGGTGCCCATTGAAGTGGTCGCGGGCGGCAGTTTGGGCGCCTGGCCCAGGCGTTCGGCGGCGGCGAAGCGCCCGGTCAACAGCCCCATGGCGGCACTTTCCACATAGCCCTCGACGCCGGTGATCTGCCCGGCAAAGCGCAGGCGCGGTTGGGCGGCAAGGCGGCAGCTGCCGTCAAGCAGTTCGGGGCTGTTCAAAAAGGTATTGCGGTGAATGCCGCCCAGGCGGGCGAAGCGGGCGTTCTCCAGGCCCGGAATAGTGCGCAGAATGCGCAACTGTTCGCCGTGTTTCAGCTTGGTCTGAAAGCCGACCAGGTTATACAAGGTGCCCTGGGCGTTATCCTGGCGCAGCTGTACCACGGCATGGGCCTTGATATCGGGCTGGTGGGCGTTGGTCAGGCCGACCGGCTTCATGGGGCCATAGCGCAGGGTCTCGGGCCCGCGTTCGGCCATTACTTCGATGGGCAGACAGCCTTCGAAATAGGGCGTATCCTTCTCCCACTCATGAAATTCCGTCGCCTCGCCGGCCAGCAAGGCGGCAATGAAGGCCTCGTACTGGTCCTGATCCATGGGGCAATTCAGATAGTCCTTGCCGGTGCCGCCCGGTCCCGGCTTGTCATAGCGGGATTGAAACCAGGCTTTCTCCATATCCACGGAATCCGCGTAAACAATGGGCGCGATGGCATCGAAGAACGCCAGATGCTGGGCCCCGGTCAGTTCGGCGATAGCGGCTGTCAGATCGGGCGACGTCAGCGGCCCGGTGGCAACGATAACGTTGTCCCAGTCCTGGGGCGGCAGGCCGGCGACCTCGCCGCGTGCCAGTTCCACCAACGGCTCGGCCGCCAGGGCGGCCGTGACATGGGCCGAGAATGCCTCCCGGTCCATGGCCAGGGCGCCGCCAGCTGGTACCTTATTGGCGTCGGCGGCGGCCAGGATCAGGCTGTCGCAGCGGCGCATTTCCTCGTGCAACAGGCCAACGGCGGAGGCCTGGGCATCGTCGGAGCGGAAGGAATTGGAGCAGACCAGTTCGGCCAGGCCCTCGGTCTCGTGCGCCTCGGTCATGCGTTCGGGGCGCATTTCGTGCAGGACTACCGGCACCCCGGCGCGGGCGATCTGCCAGGCTGCTTCGGAACCGGCCAGGCCGCCACCGATAACGTGGATAGGTTTAGCTGTGTTCATGGCCGGTTAGATAAGCCTGCCGGGCCCTGGGCGCAATATGCTTTTATCAGGATGTAGCGCCGCTCAATCCGGCCGCTCCCAACCCCACCATTTGCACAGCGCCTCGCCCATGATCAGTTTCTTGTCCTGTTCCTTCAGCCAGGGGAGGGCCTCGGTAAACATCTCGATGCATTGCAGCCAGGAGCAGGGCATTTTGGAAATGTCCGTCCCCCAGAACATGCGTTCGGGGCCGAAAGCGTCATAGATCTGTTGCAGATAGCCATGCATGTTGGCAAACGGATAGGCCTCGGTGGAATAGCCCGGCGCGCCCGTGGCCTTGACCGCGATGTTTGGGTGTTTCGCCAGTGCCAACAGGTCCGGCATATGGGTCATGGCCTCGTGATCCCTAAGGGGGCTGGTGCCGCCCCGGCCGCCCAGATGGTCAATGGTCAGGCGCAGGCCAGGGAAACGCTCGGCCACGCGGCCCAAGGCGGGGAATGTGCCGGTCGCCAGCAGAGAGATGGGGACGCCGGCCTCTTCCGCCGCCGTCCAAAGCCAATCAAGCTCGCCATCGTACAACCATTGCCGTACGGGATCGTCGAAAACCAGATAGCGCAGGCCCAGCATGCCGGGCTGTTTGCGCCAATCTGCCATCCGGTCACGGGAATCCGGTTGATCAAGCGGCAACGAACCCATGATGGCAAAACGACCGGGATAATCCGCGACTGCCTTGAACGCCATTTCGGTGGACCCTGGATCCCAGCCGGGCGGATTAATGACAGCGCCGTGGACACCGGCTTCGTCCATCAATCCGATGGCTTCTTCGGGCGTGAACGAAGTCACCTGCCAATGGGCATCGTTACTGGGCAGGCCGGTACCCCAAAGATGTATTTGTGCATCGATAATTTGCATGGCGGTTACTCTAATAGCTTGGCTTTGTGGGAAACGGTGTTAACTGCAGCTCGTGGGTCCAGCAGGACCGGTCCTGGGTATGCAGATAGTAGAACGCCTCGGCGATCTTGACCGGATTCATCACCGTATCGGGATCTTTTTGCGCTTTCGCCAGGGCCCGTGTGCCAGGTGAATCGATAAGACCGTCGATCACCACGTTCGCCACGTGCACGCCGTGTTCGGAATATTCCTCCGTCAGCACCTGGGCCAGAGTGCGCATCATCACCCGTGGGTAATACAGCGACTGTCCGGTCATGCGCTTGCGCCCGCGCAATGACGAGGCATTGTTGGAAATCAGGAACGAGCCTTCGCCCTTTTGCCGCATGGCCGGCAGGACTTCCTTGGCCACAAGAAACGGCCCGCGGGCGGAAATGTGCTGTGTGGTATCGAACATGTCCAGCGGGATATGTTCAAGCAGCTCCTTTTCGGGGGGCAGGTCGCGGCCCTCCAGATAGCCGGCGTTATAGACGAGTACGTCCGGGTCGCCGGCGTCCTGCCTGATCTTGGCGAATGCCCCGGAAATGGATTCGGGTTCGGCAAGGTCCAGCTCCACCGTCATGCATTCCCCATCCTGTTCCAGGATCGCCGACTGCAATGCGGCTGCGTTGGCTGCGGTTCTGGTGGTCAGTACGACAAAAAAACCTTCTTGTGCGAATTTCTGGGCGATGGCGCCGCCGACACCAAAACGGACGCCGGGGGGCAGGCCGCTATCGTCAATCGCCTGGCCATGCGCCAGTTTGGTCATGCGGCCATCCGCCTGCCATTTGGTGGTGGCACCCACCACCACGGCGACTTTCTTGGTCATTGTATCCGCCTCCGTACGGGTCGATTATATTGGTTCGAGTTGTAGCGAGTTTAGCGGCAGGTATTTGGCAAAGCCAAGTGTGATCGTGTGATCAAGGGAAAGAGGTCCTGGAATGAATTCTAATTTTGCGCCACTGAAGGATGTTCGCGTCGTCGAGATGAGCCACATGATCATGGGGCCCTCGTGCGGCATGTTCCTATCTTTCCTCGGCGCCGAAGTAATCAAAGTCGAACCGCCCGAAGGGGACAAGACCCGTCAGTTGAGCGGTATGGGCAGCGGTTTCTTCCCGACCTTCAATCGCGGCAAGAAATCCATTCAACTGGACCTGAAATCGTCGGCGGGCATTGATGCGCTGCACAGGCTGCTGGCCACCGCGGATGTCTTCGTGGAAAATTTCCGCGATTCATCGCTTGGGAAAATGGGTCTTGATCCAGATGCTCTCAGAGAAAAGTATCCCCGCCTGATCATCGCCTCGTGCAAGGGCTTCCTGCACGGGCCTTATGAAAACCGCACCGCTTTGGACGAAGTGGTGCAGATGATGACCGGCATGGCGCATATGACCGGGCCCACGGGGCGCCCCCTGCGCATCGGTTCCTCGGCCAATGACATCATGGGCGGCCTGTTCGGGGCGCTGTCCGTCCTCGGTGCGCTGCTTGAGAGGGGCAAGACCGATGCCGGCCATAACATTCGCATCGGCCTGTTCGAAAACTGCCTGCTGTTGGTGGCCCAGCACATGGTGCAGTTCGATATCGACGGGACGGAAGCGCCGCCCATGCCGGAACGGGTATTCTCCTGGCCGGTCTATGATATTTTTAAAACCCGCGAACAGCGCCAGATATTCGTCGGCTCAGTAACGGAAGGGCAGTGGGACAAGCTGTGCACTATTCTGGAGCTGGACGAACTGCTTAATGACCCTGGCCTGAGATCGCGGCAGGATCAGATCCACGCCCGCTCCCGCACCATTCCAATTTTCGAGGCGGCCATCGCCCAGCGCTCATTCGACGATCTGCTACCGCGTTTTGAAGCCGAGGGTATTCCGTTCTCGCCCATCGCCCGGCCGGTGGAAATGTATGATGACCCCCATGTCAACCGCGAGGGCGGATTGTTCGTATCAAAGCTGCCCGAGGGCGGCAGCTTCCGCGCGCCGGGCCTGCCCATGGAGGTTGACGGCCAGCCGGTCTGCGGCAACAAACCGGACCTGCCTTCGATCGGCGAGGATACGGCGGAATTGCTTAACAGCCTGGGCCTGAGCGAGGCCGAGATAGCAGCCGCGGCGGGATCGAAAGGGAGATAGCCCCGCTAGACTATATCGCGGATGATTTCCCGCGCCGCGTTGTGGCCGGGAATGCCCGTGACGCCGCCGCCCGGATGGGCGCCCGAGCCGCAGAGATAAAGGCCCCGAATGGGCATGCGGTAGTCGGCATGGCCCAGGGTCGGGCGCAGGCTGTAGAGCTGGTTTAGATCCAGGCTGCCGTGAAAGATGTCGCCACCGATCAAGCCGAACTCCCGCTCCAGATCCAGCGGCGTCAGGATTTGCCGGGCGATGATGCTGTCGCGGAAATTCGGCGCGAAGGCGGTCACAGCCTCGACCGCGTCATCGGCGGCCTGCTCGCGCACTTGATCCCAATCCTGGCCGTTGGGCAAGTCCGGGTCGAACTGGTGACAGAACATGGAGGCCACATGCTGGCCTGCCGGCGCCAGGCTGCCGTCGATGGTCGAGGGGATCACCAGTTCCACGAACGGCCGCCGCGACCAGCCGAAGCGCATGGCGTCCACATAGGCATCGTCCAGATAGCGGGTGGAGGGTCCGATAATAATGCCTCCCTGATGATGTTCGGCAATTGCGCTGCCTGGTAGGCAAGTGAAATCGGGCAACTCGCTAAGGGCGACGTTCATGCGCAGGGTGCCTGACTTGCAGCGCCAATTCGCCATGCGTTGGCGAAAAGCCGGTTCGACGTTATCCGCCGCCAGAAGATCCAGAAACAGCAGTTTCGGATTGACGTTGGCGGCCACCGCCCTGGCGCCGATCAGGCGGCCATCGGCCAGGCGAACGCCGCTGGCATGCTTGCCGCTGACTTCGATTTCCGCGACCGCCGCCTCTGTTTCGATCTCTACGCCGGCGGCCTCCGCCGCCCGGGCCATGGCCTGGGTGACGGCGCCCATGCCGCCGACTGCATGGCCCCAGGCGCCGGCTTCCGGCATGATC
>CAYWYB010000348.1:0-5288 GCA_964462145.1 uncultured Rhodospirillaceae bacterium | reverse complement strand
GATCTTGGATTGCGCCACATAGCGCTTGGCCGCCGGCTCCGCCAGCTTGGCCAGGGCATCGCGCGTACCGGCATCACGCACAATAATGACGCGGTTGCCCTGGCGGTTGCCGCCAGATGGCGCAAAGCGCGCATTCTCGATCAGATCGTGAATTACGGCGTCGGGGACGTCCTCGCCGGTGAATTCGCGGGCCGCGAAAGTGGTCCGCATGACATCGTTCAGTTCCATTGCTCGTGCCTCCCAATTATCTATCTGCAGCTTGCGGCGGCGGGTGTCATGCCGTCAAGCATCTGCCTGGGTAAAGACAGCCATCTGGCTGGGTGCGCCCAACACCGGATGCGCCGGACCGAGACCTGCGAATGTGACCCCGTAGCCATTACGCTGGGCGACGCCGGCGGCCCAGGCCTCGAACTTGGCCCTGTCCCATTCGAATTCATGCTCCGGGTGACGCAGGCGGTGGTCCGGCACGCCCAAAAGTTCATTGCATTCCTGGTTCGGCGTGGTGATCAGGACCAGACCGGGGCGGAAGCCGTTGAACACCGCGCGCTCCACCTTTGACAGGCGGTCGGGCGGGATATGCTCGATGGTCTCTAACAGCACGGCGGCATCGAAACCCTCGAAGCGCGGGTTCGCCTCGGCGAAGGAGTCGTTGAGGATCTGTACGCGACTATCAAGTGCGATGCCTTCACGGGCAAGATTTCGGCCGCATTCTTCAAGCGCCTTGCAGGATATATCCAGACCCACGATCTGCTCGAAAAACGGCTCCGCCGCCAACGCCAGCAACAATGGCCCGGTACCGCAACCCAGATCCAGCACCCGCCTGACGCCCCGCGCGCGCAGAGCCTCGACGACAATATTCAGGCGGTCTTCATGCAATGATGTGGGCATGGCGCCATTGTAACATGCCCTGCTAGTATAGCTGTCTTGGTATTTGGGATTTTTTTCGAATGAGCACGTCAAAATTTGATGCGATCGTGGTTGGCGGCGGCATTGTCGGATGTACCGCCGCCTATTTCTTGGCCCGCAAAGGCCTGACGGTGGCCGTGGTGGAGCGCGACAGCCTTGCCTGCGGGACGTCGAGCAAAAGCTTTGCCTGGATCAACGGCACCTCGAAGACCGCCGATGAAGGCTATCACCGCCTGAACGCGCTGGGACTGGCCGGCTATTGCGATCTGGCGGTGGAGTTCGGCGAGGCGGCGTTGGGCCTCAACCCGGCGGGCTCGCTGCAAATTGTCCGGACCTCCGATGAAACCAACCTCGCCGCCTCGCGCGAGAAACTGCGCCAGCTGGGCGCCTTTGGCTATCCGGCCGCCTGGGTCGATAACAATGCCTTGCGCACCATGGAGCCGCATTTGACCCTGTCCGATGACGCCGAAGGGCTCTACGCGGTCAGCGACATGAACCTTAATGCGCCGCATTTCGTCAACTTCATGGCGGAACAGGTCCGCGCCTTGGGCGGCACGGTCATGGAAAATTGCACAGCGCAATCGCTGGAGGCGCGGGAGGACGGCCAAATCACCGGCCTGGTGACGGATGGAGGCACCTTGCACGCGGACACCATCCTGGTCGCCGCCGGACCCGGCACGCCGGAAGTGCTCAGCGCCCTGACGGGCTATGACGGCTTCGCCGCCCGCTTTCCCATGCGCAAGGTGCCCGGGTTACTGGTGCGGACGCCGGATACCGCGCCCCATAAATTTGTCCGCCGGGTGGTCTATTTCGCTGATGGACCGGAGCTGCACGTACTGCCCGATTTCAATGGCGGCCTGAGGATCGGCGCCGATGACACGGACGGCATGACGGATGCGGACTCGCCGCCGGAAGAGCTGCGCCGGGTCGCCTGCATCCTGTTGGAGCGCGCCAAGGACCGCCTGCCCGGCTTTGTCGGCGCCGATTGCGTCGATGACTGCACCCTGACCGTCGGCCTGCGCCCCTATCCCAATGACGGCCACAGCCTGGCCGGGCCTCTTCCGGGCGCCGAGGGCCTGTTCGTCATCGCCACCCATAGCGGCGTCACTCTGGCACCGGCCCTGGGCCGTCTGATGGCGGAGCAGATCTGTACCGGCCAGACACCGGAGATGCTGAAACCATTCCTGTTGGACCGGATTGAGGGCCTGGGCTAGAGGTTCATGGCGTCAAGAAAGCCGCACATGGCGTCATTAAAAGCCGCCGGCTGATCCATGTTCGCCTCGTGACCGGCATTCTCGATCACCACTTGTTGCGCGCCAGGAATTTTCTTCGCCATGTAATCGGTGGCGGCATGAAACTTAACATCCTGCGCGCCAACCAGCACCAGGGTCGGCACGGCGATCGTGGGCAGGCTTTCCATCATCGCGGCATTGCTTTGCGCCAGCATGCCGCGCGCGGCATGGGCCAGGCCGGTGGCATCGCGGTGGCCGGCGATCCTGACCGCTGGTCCGTCACCCAATTCATCCAATCCGTTACTCTCGAATCCCGCCGCGCGCTTGTGGGCGACGTCGTTCCAGGCGGCCCGGGCCTCGTCTTTCCTGAAACCGGGGCCGGTATCGAACAGCATCAGGCCGGCGGTACGCGCGGGATAGGCAATATGAAAGCCAAGCGAGGCGCAGCCGCCTAGAGACAAACCGCCCACCACCGCTTTTTGTACGCCGCAGGCATCCAGTATGGCGGCCATGTCGGCGGCGGTATGGGCCTCGGAATAGGCATCGGGGTCGTCGGGATAGTCGCTTTGGCCGTGACCGCGCATATCCCAGGTCATCACGCGGTAACGGTCTTTCAGTACCGCCACCTGGTCCCGCCACATGGTGGACGAGCAACTGAAGCCATGGCTCAACAAAACGCCGGGGCCAGCTCCATGATCCTCGAAATAAACCTTTACGCCGTCCCGCTCGATATAGGCCATTGCGCCACGCTCCTTTACACACAGATTGTGCGTCAAGCTACGCGGCTGGTGGGCCCTGTCAATAGGCGTGCTATGATGCAATCAACAGATATGGAGACCGCCCGTGCCCACGCTACAGGAATTACGCACCCCCGCCCTGCTTTTGGATAAAGCCCGGCTGCAAGCCAACCTGGACCGTATGGCGGCACGGGCAAAGGAGCTGGATGTTAACCTGCGGCCCCATATGAAGACTACGAAATCCATCGAAGTGGCGCGCCTGGCGACCGAGGGGCAGGCCGGCGGCATTATCGTATCGACCCTGGCGGAGGCGGCATATTTCGCCCATGCCGGCTTCACCGATATTCTCTATGGCGTCGGCATCACGCCGGACAAGCTGGCGGATGTGGCGGCAATCCAGGCCCTGGGCGCGCAACTGACCCTGATCATCGACAATCTGGACAATGCCCGCGCGGTGGCCGGGCGGGCGGCGGAACTGTCGGGACCGTTCGGTTTCCTGATCGAGATCGACAGCGGCCAGCACCGGACCGGCCTGCTGCCCAACGACAAGGACGTGCTGGAAATCGCCCAGGTCATGAATGGCCGCGAGAATTGTGAACTGCGCGGTGTCATGACCCACGCCGGCCATTCCTATGATTGCGACAGTATCGAAGCCGTTAAAGCGGTGGCCGAGGCCGAAAGGGCGGCCGTGGTCGCCGCCGCCGAAAGCATTCGGACTGCCGGCCTACCCTGCCCGATCGTCAGTGTCGGCTCCACCCCCACGGCGCTATATGCCGAACATCTGGAAGGAGTGACGGAAATGCGCCCCGGCGTCTACATGCTGGGCGATCTGTTCCAACATAGTATCGGCAGTTGCGAACTTAACGATCTGGCGCTTTCGGTCCTGGTCTCGGTCATCGGCTGGCGCGAGGACGAGGGCCGCGCGATGATTGATGCCGGCTCCCTGGCCCTGTCCCAGGATCGCGGCGCTCCCGACGCGGCCGGGCAATACGCCTATGGCATGGCGGTGGACCTGGCAGGCCGGCTGCTGCCGAAACAACCGCGGGTGCGCCAGACCAACCAGGAACACGGCTTTTTGCCAGGCCTTGCGACCGTGCCCAGCATCGGAGAACGCTTGCGCATCCTGCCCAACCATGCCTGCGCCACCGCCGCCGCCTATGAGCGTTACCACGTGATCGATACGGACGGCACGATCATCGATACCTGGGAGCGGACCGGCGGCTGGTAAAATCGGCGCGCAAGACAAGGTATGCAAGACGGGGCGTGACAAGCGGTTCCGATTCGCGTATATGATCGCCCATGAACCTGACAACCGCCGCATATTACTTTTGGTATTTTGCTTATCCGAAGCCGCTGGCGGAGGCAGGGAAACGTTTGGCCTAATATCCAAGACATAGGACCAAGAAATCTCTCGAAACCGCCAGCTACCTGGCGGTTTTTTTATTACCGCCGGTCTGGCCCCAAAATAAGGAGCCCACGCCGTGTTGGAAAATACAGACGACATCCGCATCCGCGAAATCAAGGAACTGAATACACCGGCGGAAATTATCCGCGAATTCCCCCGTACTGCCGCCGCGACGCAAACCGTTACGCAATCACGTCAAATCCTGAAGGATATCATTCACCGCCGGGATGACCGCCTGGCCGTGATCATCGGTCCTTGTTCGATCCATGACGCGGAGGCCGCCATGGACTATGCGGAGCGCCTAAACAGCCTGCGCCAGCGCCATGCGGACACCCTTGAAATCGTCATGCGGGTCTACTTCGCCAAACCGCGCACCACCGTGGGCTGGAAAGGGCTGATCAACGATCCCAACCTGGACGGTAGTTTCGAGATTGAACGCGGCCTGCGCCTGGCCCGCAAATTACTATTGGACATCAATAACCTGGGCCTGCCCGCGGGATGTGAATACCTTGATATGACCATCCCCCAATACATCGCCGATCTGGTGTCCTGGGGCGCCATCGGCGCGCGCACCACGGAAAGCCAGGTTCACCGCGAATTGGCCTCCGGCCTGTCCTGTCCCGTAGGCTTCAAGAACGGCACCAACGGTAACGTCAAAATCGCCGTCGATGCGGTCGCGTCCGCCTCGCAGCCGCATCATTTTCTGGCCGTCACCAAGGACGGACAATCCGCCATCGCCACCACCGCCGGCAACGAAGATTGCCACGTTATTCTGCGCGGCGGCAGAGTTCCCAACTATGATGCGGCCAGCATCGATGCGGCCTGTCAGGAGGCTGAAAAGTCCGGTTTATTGGCGTCCATGATGATTGATGCCAGCCATGCCAATAGTGCTAAAAACCCGGAAAACCAGCCCGCTGTCATGGCTGACGTTGGCGCCCAGATCGCGGCTGGAGATAGTCGTATCACTGGCGTCATGGTGGAAAGCAATCTTGTTGCCGGACGTCAGGA
>CAYWYB010000347.1:0-5319 GCA_964462145.1 uncultured Rhodospirillaceae bacterium | reverse complement strand
TCGGCCACCGTCGGCATCCAGGACCACACCGGCGGCACCTCGACCAGCGGCAACGCGCTGTCGATCTCCTGCAACAGCGAGCAGATCTTCGGCGGGATGGCCGTGCGCATCAGCGCCTGCAGCGACGCCGACAACGACGGCTACGAGGACGCCGCCTGCGGCGAGGACGACTGCAACGACGGCAACCCCTCGGTCCACCCCGGCGCGGAGGAGATCTTGTTCAGCCATCTTACAGTTCAATTTCGCCATGACAGCACGCGCACGGCAATGGCGCCGGCCAGAATGATCAACCCGGTGGCGGCAAAGGCCCAGCCCCAGCTGCCGGCAGTTTGGCCATTGCCTGTGTGATCCAGGATCACGCCGAACAGCACTGGTCCCGTCAGGCCGCCGGCGCCGGCGGCAACACCATAGACGGCGACCGTATTACCCCGTTGGGCCGGGTCGGAGGCGGTGACCGCGCCGGCGTTCAAGATGCCGGAATCCGCCAGCACGAACAGATTATGCAACAGCACGAAGCCGGCCAGCAGCCATAGGGACCAGGCGGCGGAAAAACCCACGAACAGGGCACCGATGGCAGAGGCGGTCATGACCAGAAAAGCGGCCCGCGCATAGCCGGCACGGTGGCCCGCTTCGCCCCCCGCCATGGATGTGGGCACGCCGATCAGGATCAACAACGTCGCGACCAGCGGTACGTTGAAGCCGGCGGGCATGTCTGGCCGCACGGCAACCACCCAGGTCAGGAAGGCCACGGTCCAGCCGCGCACCGCCAGCAATTCGAAATGATGCGCGAAGGAGGCGATGATATAGCCAAAGGCGGGACGGTTTCGGATGACAGAGCCGAAATCGGGAATGAGCCGCAGCCGCGCGGTTGCCTCTCCCGCGCCCTCGGGTTGGACGGGCGGCAACAGAAACAGGATCAGGCCGGCGGCGATCAGATTAGTGATGGCAGGCAGGGTAAAGGCCCACTCCCAGCCAAAGGCGTCCCTGGTTTCCGCCGCCGCCAGCAGGGACAAGGACGAACAGACCGCGAATGAAGAGACATAGATCGAAGCCGCCCGGCCCTTGCCCTCGCCGCTGATCCGGTCCGAGATCGCCTTGACACCGGGCAGATAGGTCCAGGCATAGCCCAGCCCCTGCAGAATACGAAAAAACAAGGCGCTCCAAAATCCGTCGGCCAGGCCCATGCCGCCATAACCAATAACGTTGATGGCGGCGCCCATGATCAACAGGCGGCGGGCATCGACACGGTCGGTGATACCGATGAACGCGACGCCGATCAAATTGGCCAGGTAGGGAATGCCGGCGATCCAGCCGGCCTCGGTATTGCTCAACGACCACATTTCCACGAACTGCGGCAACAGGGCTGGCACCGCGTGCATGCCGAACAACGTCAGGCCGAGGAAGCTGCACATCAGGACGA
The DNA here is from genome assembly GCA_964462145.1 of uncultured Rhodospirillaceae bacterium. Classification (GTDB taxonomy): domain Bacteria; phylum Pseudomonadota; class Alphaproteobacteria. Next base: position 3,899 of record CAYWYB010000347.1, on the reverse strand, counting down.
TCAGACGGCCCATGGGCATCTAGCAAACGCCCCCGATACAATTTGTCATCCTGTCCAGTACCCCAATCAACCCCGCTCGCCACCATAGGCGAGGCTTGGGCCATGGGGCAGAATATCCCGGAAAAGGCTAGCTCAAAACGGCTGATTGCAGGGTGCGTGGTTCGCCAAGGGAAAATATGGGGTCTTCGCGCTGCATGCCAAAGGTGAAGAAATACGGCGGCGTGCCCCTGAAATCATGCTGGCTCAAGGTATCGAAAAAACGTTGCGCATCATCCGCTGTAACGGGCCCGATGGTCTCGGGCAGGTTATAGCGCGGCGTCAAATGGGCCGAGTAAAGGCAGCCGGTCAGGCAATCCGGCCAGGGATTTGCCATCAAGGGAATAATCTCGCGCAGCGTATTCAAGTCGGCATGATCCGACTCCGCCTGTGCATGATCCACGCTGAAGTCAGCCGGTCCTTGAAAGGCGCCGGCGATGGTGATCATAATATCCGCCGGCCCCTGCATGCGCTTGACCGCCTTATAGGTGTTGTAGCCCAGGGGAAATGAATCATCGACAATCAGGGTGCCGGGCGCCAGGGCGTCGATATCGATCACTTCCGGGCCGGAGGTGGCGGAAAGAATGAGGCTTATTTTCGGGTAGAGTTCGGCGGGTAGGCTCTGTTCTTCATCGACGGTGACAATGTCGATCCGCGCAGCCGGGATTTTATAGTCTCCGACCAGATCCGCCTTCAGCCGTTCCAGGTGCGCTTGCTTTTTGGCCACGTCCACCAGATAGATTTGTCGCGGCGCCGGACGAGCGGCCATGAGCTTGGTAATGCCCTCGCCGATGGAACCCAGGCCCACGAAGGCGACCTGTTCGTCCTGATATTGCCGCCCGGCAAATTCGAGCAGGCGGTCAATGTTAAGGGCGAAGGCCGCCACCACCGCCGCATGCCCGGATGTGAGTTGCAGGTTGTTCAGCTCCGGCTTTTCCGCCGCGCGCTCGCGAACGGCGTTGACGATGCTGGTGGCGTAGTCGGTGGCGGCGGGGATCATGCCGGTGAAGGATACGCACTTGGCGCCAAGCTTGGCCGCCAGCTCGACGCCCTTGAGGGCGGCATCCAGGGTCCGCTGCTTGTCCTTGAACATATCCATGTCAGTCACGGGTATGAGAATGATACCGAGTTTGCCGAATTCCGATTCCAGCACGTGGGAGAGATAGGCGTCACCACCCATGGCTTGCTGGCAGATCCGGTTGGCGGCCGAGGCCGCCTCGGCGCGGTGGTCCGCCGACGGACTATGGGCGGGTACAGCCACCAACGAAGCGGCATCAACGGTGGGACTCGACATTTAACGTTTCCTATAAGTTCGCAGGCAGGTTCTGTGCCATGCCTTGCAAGATTTTTCCGGTCCGGCGCCGAAAGCTGCCGGCTGTTAGTCGTGGATCGTGGCGATCGCCTGCCGTTTATGTTCGGTGCGAAGGTAAATCCCGATGATCCGTTCTCTTGCCTCGGGATCAATGGCCTTGCCTTCCAGAAAATCATCGATCTGGTCATAGCTAAGGCCCAGCGCGTCTTCGTCGGGCTTTGCCGGTGCGAGGCTTTCCAGATCTGCGGTCGGCGCCTTGGTGATCAGTTTTTCCGGCGCGCCCATCTTGGCGGCCAGCATCCGCACCTGACGTTTATTCAGGCCAAACAGAGGCGCCATATCGCAGGCGCCGTCGCCATGCTTGGTGTAGAAGCCGGTGACGTTTTCCGCCGAATGATCGGTGCCGATGACCAATCCGCCCAGCAGGCCGGCGATTTCATATTGCGCCACCATGCGCATGCGGGCCTTGACGTTGCCCTTGGCGAAATCCTGCACGGACTCGCTCTGCGCGGGGATATTCTGTTCCTGCAAGGCTTTCAGGGTCGATTGATGGATCGCGTCCGAGCCGTCTTTAACGTCGACGCTGACACTCAGGCTCGGCTGGATAAAGGCCAGGGCCGCCTGGGCGTCCTCCTCATCCGCCTGCACCCCATAAGGCAAACGCACCGCGACAAACTTATATCCGCCGCCGTCCGCTCCTTCGTCATTCAATTCGTTGACCGCCAATTGCGCCAGCCGCCCGCAGGTGCTGGAATCGATGCCGCCGCTGATACCCAGCACCAGATGGCGCAGGCCCGAGCCCTGTATCATGCTCTTGATGAAATCCACCCGCCGCCGGATTTCGAAATCCACATCGATCTCCGGCAGGACCTTCATTTCGGCCACAATCGCATTCTGGTTCATAATTCCCACCCGTCCCATTTAACAAAGAGCGCCCAAACTACCCCATTCCATATCCTAAATGAATAGACGCGGCGGAGGTTGACGAACATCAAGCCGCCGTCGTTTGCCTGCCGTCAAACTAACCCTCTGTCAGACGATGCGCGGCTGCGACGATATCTTTCAGTTTCGAGCCCGGCGGATAGACTTCGACGCCGATGGCTTCCAATTCCTTCCGGGCCCAGGGCGCGACGGTGCCGCCCGCGAAAATCGGCGTCTCGGGCAGCTGTTCGTGCAGCATGGCAACCGTTCGTTTGACCACGTCGATGTGGCCGCAGATGTTCAGGCCGATCAGGTCCGGCTTGTCGCGCAGCGCCGCCGCCGCGGTTTCCTCCGGCGTCGCCATGCCCAGCATCATGACATCGAAGCCGGCCTCTTCCAACGCGCCGGTAACCAGCAGCGGGCCGCGCCAATGGCCGTCCAGGCCGGTCTTGGCGAACAGCACTTTGCGGGTGTTTCGTAGATCCGTACTCATCAACAAAAAATCCTATATGGGTGTGGCCCAGTCACCATAGGCGGCGCGGAAGACTTCGCCGAATTCACCGACCGTGACCTCCGCATCGCAGGCTTCAAGCATCGCCGGCATGATGTTCTGATCAGAGCGGCAGGCCGTTTCCACTGCCGCCAGGGCCGACCGCGCGCGCTTGCCGTCCCGTTCGGACCGGACCGCTTCCAGCCTTTCATGGGCGCGCTGCCATTCGCCGCTTTGACCGCGAAAGCCATCCAACTCGTACGGTGTGTGATCATCTTCGTACTTAGTGACGCCAACCAGGTCGGCCTCGCCGTTCTCCAGCCGCTGCTGGAAGTCGAGCTGGTTTTCGCCGGCCTTGCGGTGCAGCCAGCCGCTGTCCAGGGCGCGCAGAAAACCGCCCTGTTCCTGGATCTCCTCGAAAAATGCCCAGGCCTTTTCCTCGACTTCCGCCGTCAGGCTTTCGACAAAGTAAGACCCCGCCAACGGGTCGGCCACGGCGGGGACATTGGTTTCCTCCTGCAGGATCTGCTGGATACGCAGGGACATCTGATGGGCATGCTCCGATGGTATCGACAATGCCTCGTCATAGCCCGAGACGCCCAGGGATTGCGTGCCGCCCAGGACCGAAGCCAGGGCCATCAGGGTGCCGCGGGCGATATTGTTCAAGGGCTGTTGATAGGTCATGGCCGAGCCGGCGGTGACGATATGCAGGCGCAGGGCCTTGACCTTCGGATCGGTGATGCCATAGCGGCGGCTGACCAGATCGTGCCACATCTTGCGGGCCGCGCGCAGCTTGGCGATCTCCTCGAAGAAATCCATGGCAACACGAAAGTTCATGCCGCCGACGGCGCGGGCCGCGACCTCGACCTCGGTGTTGCCTCGGCGCTTGATCTCGTCGAGATACTCGACCGCGTTTGCCATTACCGCGCCCAGCTCCTGCCAGGCATTCAGGCCGGAATCGGCGCCGTTATAGCCCGCGACCGAAACCGGCACCCAGCGCTTCATATGTTCGGCGCAGAATTCGATGATGTCGCAATTGAAACGCAGACCGGCGTCCGTGGGGATCTGCTGCTTGGTGACGCAGCCCAGGTAGGTGAGGAAGAAATCGCTCTGCCCGGTGCCGGGCAGGGTGGCCAGATC
>CAYWYB010000346.1:0-5365 GCA_964462145.1 uncultured Rhodospirillaceae bacterium | reverse complement strand
AAATTGTTTGGGATTTGAAAAATCCTTGAGCGTGTCTCAACACTCGGAATTCATTTTGTCACATCACATAAAACAGGCGTATCGGAGCGCCGATTTGCTACCGTTGAACAACTGTTTCCTTTGTCTTCCGTTCCAGGGAATGAACATTCTCGAGATCTGCCAGAGCTGGCATCAGAAATAGCGCGATAAAGCCGACGGCAAGGAGGGAAGGGGGAAAAGCCAAACCCATTTTGCCAATTTCATCCTGCTTCAATCCAGTCATAATATGCGTCGTGCCGTAAAAAATAATTACCGACAATGCTATTGCCGCAATTGCTGCAATGAAACATAGAGAGGGCGCAGCTTCTTTAAAATCGGTAGGAACTGGCTGCTTAATGTCTCGAAAATCGCTAATGATCAGGAACGTGAATAATATGCCTGCGATCCCGACTAGTGCAACGAGGATTAGTCTGAAACGATGGGCGCGTCGGGCGAAAATCGAAACAATTGACACGGCAATCAAAATGCCGAAAGCCGAGTAGTTGTAGGAAGTATCAGGTATGAGATGCGTCAACCTTTCGATGCCACCGCTGGCTTCGGCAATGGCCAGGTTGAAGGGCGTCATCGGGAAATATGGATAAAATCTTAGTAGCAATTGTGCCGATTGTTCGGTGGTGTTGCTAAGACCCGTAAATCCACCATAGAGACCAATTGCCGAGATTTTGTATGCCTTGAAGAATAGCCAGGCTAGGCCCAGGAGGCCGCCATAAGCAAGCCAAGGAACTATCAACACAGTACAAACACGCTGTACGATGGTGCAGAATACACAAATTGCGACAATTAGAATGTAAAATGATACAATGGCGAATTCAAACCAGCCAACAAAGAATAAAGCTTTTCCAAGCATTACCTGTGTCTCGGCCGAAAGCAGGGTTGCGCTGAACCTTACTAACACCCACGCGCTCAATCCAATTGTAAGAACTTTGAATGCAAATTGATGCCAACGCGCTGCCCGATGCAATAGCGGGAATGTGCTTCCATTTTCTCCATTTTCTCCATTGGCTCTAACAGCTCCATTTTCATCCATTTGGTGTCGCCTCGACGCTGCTATCGCAATTTTGCCATATCGATCTTATCGTTAGCATTGCTGTATGCGGCCGCAAAAGTCCGTGCATTTGGACCCAATTGCCCGCTATTGGCTGTCTCAATCGCCATTCCCTCCAACGATGCACCAACTTGCAAGGCAGCCAAACCTCCTTCCGCACCGGTGGCTCCGCCTACCGCGCCGTTGACAGAAGTGACGCCGCCACGCCCATCAGGAACGATGCGTACATTGTTCATTAGGTCGTGTTTGACGGTTGCCGTTACTCCATATGCCATCATTGCGGCAGGATCATCGGCTATGGTGGTTCCCGCCAAATATGGCGCACGCGCCAAAACAGCATCTCTATAAATGTCCTCTGCTGATTTCGTTTCGCCGTTGACTTGAACGTGCACGGCCTGCATGCCATTGCGAAGTGCGATGTATTTGATGTCGTCCCGGTTTTGATAAATGGCTATACCGGTACCGGCAGCGACCAATGTGGCAGCCAGCATACGACGACGAATTTTGGGATCAGCAACTCTTTTTCTTATTTTGGCGAGGAGTGGAATAGATTTCTTGACGACATCCACTCCCTTACTTCTTGTTTTCTCAAGGTATTCGGCTACCACTTGGCCACCTTTTCTCCCCAATCGTTGAGCCGAAGACCTTGCAACCTGCCGAGCGTGTGATGTCAGATGATTTGATTTTTCGATCGCATTAACAACTTTTTGTCGCCCAATCTTTCTTGCGGAACTGAACTTGTTCTGAGTTCGCTTGACGGTGTTTCTTGTAGCGTTTCGCGCTCGATTGACAGTATTTCTCGTCGCGTTTCGAGTTCGCTTGACAGTGTTTCTTGTAGCGTTCCGCGCTCGATTGACGGTATTTCTCGTCGCATTTCGAGTTCGGTTGACGGTGCCGCCAACTTTGCTCCTCGCCTTATCCATCCAACCGGCCTCGGCAGTCGAGGGTGCGAGAACGACAGTTGAGGGAACTGTGAACAAGCAAAAGAGAAAAATAAGAAAAACTATGCGTGGCAAATAGTCCATCATATTAACTCCACTCGTATGTTCGGTTTAGCGACAACGAACTAAAAAGCAATAATCCATTTGCTTCAGCCTACATTATACATAACAATACCGAGCGAACCAGAGCGAATATACTAGCGTCGAAATTGAGAATGATTCACCGCCGCATTATCCCAATGCAGAGCGGTCACATAGCGCCATCGGCAACAAAACCCCGATGGCCTTCATGAATTCCGTCGGGCAACCCAGCCACCCGGTGGTCTAGAAGTTCCGGGGACATCGTTCCTAATTATGAGATTTGGCGGGTTGCGAAATAGCTGGCTTCGCCTGCAACAGCGAACGACGGGAACCCGATCCTTTGTTTCCGGCGGAAAAAAGGTCATGTCCCCGCTGCTCTTGCGCTTGTTTGAACAAAGGCGGCGCTGGCCTATTCCGCCGCGTCTGACGCCCCCGTGACCAGAGCACGGTATTCGGGCACATAATCGCCACGCTGTTCCGATAATGCCGCATCGCGCATCTGAAAGCCGTTGCCGGCGTGGGCCGTCATCTGTTCCACGGGCGTCGGGTTGGTTACTTCCGGCCAGTGGCCCGGTTGCGGCTCCGCGCCCTCGGCGACGATGGCCAGGGGCAGGTCGTCGGCCACCGCCGGGGGCTGGGTGATCTTCATGATGTCCCAACTAATTTCCAATGGGATATTGTTGGGATCATAGAAATAGATCGACCACATGGTGCCGTGATCCACCGCGCCGGAGATATCGAAGCCGGCGGCTTCCAGCCGATCCTTGGCGGCGAACAGATCCTCGCGGCTTTCACAGGTCATGGAGACGTGATCGAAACCCAACGGCTGCCGGCTGGGAGAGCCGTGCGGTTTCGGGTTCATGGGCTGGGCGCCCTCGTAGGCGAAAAAGGCGATCTGTGCCTCCCCCGCGCGGAAGAAATAATGGCGATAGCCGTCGTGGCCGACGCCGGCCTCCAACGTCATGCCCAACAGATCACGATAGAAGCGTATGGTGGCTTCCAGATCGTGGGTGATGAATGCCAGATGATTAATCCCCGTAAGCGCCATGATGATCTCCAATCCCCTAAAGATGCTGTATAGCTATATAGCAAATCCATGTTGCCTTGTGACGTATTAGACTATTTGGGCGCATCGGCCCGTGGGACAAGCCATGCGCGCGGAAACAATCTGTTGCCCGAAGAGTACCGGTAAAGGAATACCTCATGACCATCGATAGCCATCGCCAGACCGTGGTCGATTTTTACGAAACCCACCCAATCAACGAGGGGCAGATCCTGGACAAGTTGAAAGATGACGGCGTGGACCTCGCCGGCCTGACCGAGGATGTGCTGCAGGACTACGACATGGACCATTTCGACGGCCTGACCGCCATCGACATCCTGGCGCAAAAGATCGCCGCCGATGGCGACGGCCATGTGCTGGACGTGGCCAGCGGCATGGGCGGACCGGCGCGCTATCTGGCGCATCACTACGGCTGCCAGGTCACGGGCATCGATCTGACCGCCAGCCGGGTCGAGGGGGCGCAACGGCTGACCAAGCTGGTCGGACTTTCCGAGACGGTGCAATTCCGCAATGCCGATGCCCTGGCCAACCCGTTTCCCGAGGGGCATTTCGATGCGGTGATCGGTCAGGAAGCCTGGTGCCACATCCCCGACAAGGCCCGGTTGATCGGCGAATGCGTCCGGGTAACCAAGGCCGGCGGTTATATTGCCTTTACGGATATTCTGGAACGCCGTGCTTTGGATGGGGAGACCACGGCGCGCCTGCAACGGGACATGGGCTTTGCCGAGCTTGGCAGTTTGGCGCGCTATCAAGACCTGTTGGCGGCGAACGGCTGCACGGTCCTGGAGGCGGAGGATATGAGCGAACATTGGACGGTCGTTCTGCGCCAGCGGCTGGAAATGTACCGGGGCCTGAAGGAACAGACGATTGCCAGCTTCGGCGCGGCGCATTTTCAGGCCTGGGATGATTTCTATGCTTTTTTCGTGGGCCTGTACGAAAGCGGCGATCTGGGCGGCGGCCGTTTCCTGGCGCAAAAGCCTTGCGAGTGAGATTCGTTAGGACCAAATTATGACTAAGGCCTTGTGTATCCCTTATCAGTAGAGCATTGCAAAATGAGCGCATCACAACCTGGTATTCTTGCCGCCGGCCCCGAATTGTCACGCTTCATGGAATTCAGCGTCATGGCGGGCCGCGATCCGTTGCCCGTTCTGCGCCAGCTTGCAGCGCACCCGGCCACGGACGAATTGGTGATAGGGCTTGGCCCCGGCCTGATACGGGGATTGGACCGCACCGTGGATGGTCTGCGTCCGTTTCCCAATCTCAGCGGGCCTGGCTGTGAGGTGCCGTCCACCCAGGCCGATCTTTGGTGTTGGATCCGGGGCAGTGATCAGGGTCGGATCATGCATGCGGGCCGGCAACTGACGGCAACGCTGGCGCCTGCCTTTCAGCGTGACCGGCTTGTTGACGGTTTCACATATGGCGAAGGCCGCGATCTGTCGGGCTATATCGACGGCACGGAAAATCCCGAGGGAGAGGCGGCCAGGGAAGCCGCGATCGTTACCGGGGCCGGCGCGGGCCTGGATGGGTCCAGCTTCGTCGCGGCCCAGGTATGGCGCCATGATCTGGACTATTTCGAAACCCTGCCCCAGGGCGAGCGCGACAATATCATTGGCCGGCGGTTGAGCGACAACGAGGAACTGGATGACGCGCCTGTCTCGGCGCATGTGAAACGCACCGCACAGGAGAGTTTCGAGCCCGAGGCATTTATCCTGCGCCGCTCCATGCCATGGGCGGATGCCGGCGGCGAGGGTCTGATGTTCGTGGCCTTTGGCCGGACCCTGGATGCCTTCGAAGTGCAGTTGCGGCGCATGACGGGGCAGGAGGACGGCATCGTCGATGGCGTGTTCCGTTTCAGCCGCGCCCTATCGGGCAGCTATTTCTGGTGCCCGCCCCTTGTCGATGGGCGCCTGGATCTTTCCGCCATCGGCGTTGATCGGTAGAGCGCTACCAGTATTCCGCCATGATCTCCCTGGCCCAGTCGGGTTCCCTGATTTCACCGCGAGGGGCGAAACCGCTGAGGTAGGGTTTGAGATCCAATACCGGGGCGCCGTCGATGGCATCCAGGCCCCGGACGGTCAGGCACAGACCGTCCACCGCGATAATCTTGCAGACGGTGACGGCCAGGCGGTTGGGGCGCACCCGGCCGCGCTGGGCGAAGATGCCCACCTTGGGCCAATCCGTGCGGCCGCGGGGATG
>CAYWYB010000345.1:0-5369 GCA_964462145.1 uncultured Rhodospirillaceae bacterium | reverse complement strand
GCGCAGATAGGGATGCACCATGTCGCCCTGAATAGGGCCGGGCCGGACGATCGCCACCTCGATCACCAGGTCATAGAAGTTGCGCGGGCGCAGGCGCGGCAGCATGGCCATCTGGGCCCGGCTTTCGACCTGAAAGACGCCGATGGAATCGGCCCGGCACAGCATGTCATAAACGGCGCTGTCTTCCGCCGGCACCGTGGCCAGGCTCAGCGTCCGGCCATGGTGCCGTTCGATCAACTCGAACCCCTTGCGGATACAGGTCAGCATGCCCAGGGACAGCAGATCGATCTTCAGAATGCCCAGGGCGTCCAGATCGTTCTTGTCCCATTCGATCACCGTGCGCTCCGCCATGGCCGCGTTGGTAATGGGCACGACCTCGGACAAGGCGCCGCGGGTAATGACAAAACCGCCCACGTGTTGCGACAGATGGCGGGGAAAGCCGGCCAGTTCGCGGGCCAGACGGATCGCCATGGCCACGGTGGGATCGTCGGGGTTCAGGCCGATCTCGCGTACCTTGTCGCCCTCAACCTGCTCGCCGCCCCAACCCCAGACATTTTCGGCCAGGGCACCAACCGCATCCAGAGACAGACCCAGGGCCTTGCCAACCTCGCGGATGGCGCTTTTGGCCCGGTAGCTGATGACCGTGGCGGTCATGCCGGCGCGGCCACGGCCATACTTTTCATAGACGTACTGAATGACCTCCTCGCGCCGCTCGTGCTCGAAATCCACATCGATGTCGGGGGGCTCGTCACGCTCGGCCGAGATAAAACGTTCAAACAGCAGATCCAGGCGGGAGGGGTCGACGGCGGTGATTCCAAGGCAGTAACAAACCGCCGAATTGGCGGCCGAGCCCCGGCCCTGGCACAGAATGCCCCGCAGCCGGGCAAACCGGACAATGTCATGTACGGTCAGGAAATAGGGCGCGTAATCCAGCTCGCCGATCAGCTCCAGTTCGTGGCGCAACAGATCGCGCACGCCCGTCTCGATCACCGCACCATAACGTTCCCGGGCGCCGATCCAGGTCAGACGTTCCAATTCCTCCTGTGCGGTGCGGCCTTCGGGAACCGGCTCGGCGGGATATTCATAGCGCAGCTCGTCCAGGGAAAAATGGCAACGCTCCGCCAGTTCCACCGTGCGCGCCACGGCGTCCGGATAATCGGCAAACAGGCGGGTCATCTCGTCGGCGCTTTTCAAATGCCGCTCGGCATTGGCATCAAGATGAAAGCCGGCCTCGGCCAGGGTGCAATGTTCCCGGATACAGCACAGCACGTCCTGCAGGGGGCGGCGGCCGGGGCCGTGATAATGCACATCGTTGGTCGCCAGCAAGGGCGTGGCCGCGACCTCGGCCAATGCGGCCAGGCGGGCCAGACGGCGGCGGTCGTCGCCTGAATAGAGATAATGACCAGCCAGATAGCAGCACCCCGGCCACCGTCGGCCCAGTGTTTTAGTCTGCTCAATGAAGGCGTCATCAGGTTCGGGAGGCGGCAGAATAACAAATATCTGGCCCTGGTCATGGGCCAGAACATCATCCAGATCGAGCCAGCATTCACCCTTGGGCGCCCGCCGCCGGCCCACGGTCAGCAACCGCGACAGCCGGCCATACGCGGCCCGGTCAGTGGGAAAACACAACAGGCTCAGACCATCCCTCAGATCCAGCCGCGCGCCCACCAGCAGGCGGATGCCGGCGGACTTTGTCCCCACATGGGCCCGCACCACGCCTGCGAGGCTGTTGCGGTCCGTGATGGCGATGGCGGACAGTCCCAGGGCGGCGGCGGTAATGGCCAGCTCGTCCGGGTGCGAGCCGCCGCACAGGAAGCTGAAGTTGGAGGTGACTTGCAGTTCGGCGTAGGTCATGGCGTCAGGCAAAAAAGCCGTGCAGATACCAGCTCGGAGTCTGGCTCATAGCCGCGTCGTACAGACCTTGACGGTAGAGCCAATAGCGCTGCCCCCGGCTGTCCTCGATGCGGTAATAATCGCGGGTTTCACCAGCCAGGCTGGCCGCTTCGGCCTGCATATTGCGCCACCATTCAGGCGCGATACGTTCGGGTCCATCGCCGCGTTGAACCCGGTGCGCGATGCCGCGCCAGCGGAACAGAACCGGCGGGCCATCGGGCACCTCGGCCACCGCCTCGACCAGTTCGGGACGCGGCAACAGATAGACCGGACGCCGGGCCACATGGCGCCATTCCCCCGCCTCGGCCTGAGTTAAGGGGGGCACCAGACGCGCGGCCCGTTCCGGCAGATGGCTTTGCACAGGGCTGAAGCGCGCCACATTGGCCGCTCCCAAACGATTGCCCAAACGATCCAGCAAAGGTGCCAGACCCTCGCCCGCTCCGTTCGTGTCTGCATTATCCAGGCGACATTGCGCCGCCGGCAGCGGATCGCTTTGCCCCGCCATGAGGACCATTACATCGGCGCCAAAGCCGGCTTCCAGGCTGGGCAGGTGTTCGGCTAGCAGGCGCGACAAATGCGCCGGCTGCCGGCTGGCCCGGTTCAGCCCCGCCCCGATCCGCCGTACCGTGCCGTCGGCCAGATACAGGCGCAGCTCGATCCGCCTGGCCCCCCTCTCCTCCCGCTCCAGCATGGCGCATAGGTCGTCGACCAACTGTCCGGCGGCGCGGGCGATATGATCCCGGTGGCCAATGGGTTCGGCAAAGGCCAGGCGGCTCCAGAAACTGGTGCGTGCCGGGCGCGGCGACAGCGGCTCGGACAACCTGGCCAGGGCCTGGTCCAGGCGGTAGGTAACCTCGCGGCCAAAGCGGGCGGTCAAGGTGCCGCGCGGCAGGGTATATAATTCGCCGATCCGGCCCAGGCCAAGGCGGGCCAGGGCATCCGCCGCGCCGGGCGACAGACGCAGCGCCGCCACCGGCAAATCCTCCAGCGCCGCCCGGCTTTCGCCGGCGGCAATGATGGCCGTATCCTCCCCGCCATAGCTTGTCCCATATCGGGCGGCCGCCCAGGCCGCGCCCAGGCTATCGGCAATAGCCATCCGGGCCTGAATGGCAAAGCCGCGCAGACGCCGGGCAAGATCGGCCAGCATGGCGTCTTCTCCACCAAATAAATGAGCGCACCCCGTGACATCAAGGCAGATGCCATACTGCCCCCCAATGTCATGGCCATTTTCCCCATCAAGGCTGACCCAGGGGCTGTAACGGCCGCACCAATCGGCCAGGCCTGCCAGGGCGCGGGCGTCCTCTTCCGGTGCCATGGGCTGGATCAACAGGCCGGGCAACAGAGCGCGGGCGTCGGTCAACATCATGCCCGGCCCGATCCCGGCCTCCGCCGCCGCCGCATTGACCGCGGCCACCCGCTGGCCGCCCTGTTGCGCCGCGACCAGAGCCAGAGCCTGGACCGGGGGTTCCTCCCGCTCCGCCTTAGGCGTACCCCGCCTGGCCTGTTGGGCGCGGTACAGCCGATCCGTCGGCCAGTACGGCAGCCACAGGGACAGGATCCGTTTTCCGCTTTCGCTGTTCTCCATCCTGCAGATCCTCAAATCCGGCGCCATTCCATTGCAACAGCCATTCACCGGGCCGCCCGCCCTTGCAGCGCAGCAATTCGACCCGGCAACGGGGCGCGCCGATACCTGTGTAGCCATGCACCGGGGCGCTGGGCTGGGAGGTGATGCGCCAGCGAGTCCGCGCGGCGCTGACCCCGTGCGCGGCGCCATTCCTGGTATGCAGCAACAGGGCAGTGACGCCGGAAGCCTCCGCCGCCAGTTGCAAGCGTCGGCTTTGCCCCAGATCCAGGCGCCCCACCTCGCCCACCACCATGGCCAGGCCGGCGCACTTCAAGGCTTCTTCCATGGCCCACAGGCGCTGCTGCTCATCCCGCCCCCGCACCAGGATCAACTGCTCCGAACCAAGACCGAATGCCGCCAGCCCCGGTCCATATAAGCCCGGTCCGTATAAACCCCGATCAGACAGGCACCACAGCACCCGGCCAGCCCGATGCAGTGCCGCCCGCCGGGCCGCCAATACGGCCGTAAAAGCCAGAGCCGCGCCGCTCCCGCGGCCGCTCAATACTTCGTGCAAACCCCCACGCGCCAGACCGCCGCCGGGCAAGTGCCCATCAATGCCCCGTACACCCAGGGTCAAGGGCGGCAAGCCACGATGGTCCGGCGCCGGAGCATGTTCAATGGCTGCGATACACCGCCGCAACGCCGCGACAGCCTGCCGTCTGGAGCCACTCACAACAGGCCCTTTCCTTATGCTTCAAAGAATGTTCCTATTTTGTTCTTATTTTTCCAGAAGTCAAGAAGAACCTTGTATTGGCAATCCAGGCACATTCCTGCGCCGCCCATCGAAAAACAGTCGCACGCAAATCAAAATATGATTCTGATGCGTGTAAATAAATATCGCTTTTTCTCCTCATGATTGCTATGCTTCCTACGACTCTCGAATTACCTGAAAACAACGAAACAATGCTGTCCCAAACTAAATCAAGCACCTTGCCGCAGATGATCGCGACAGTGCTGCTTTCCGTCCTGATGACCTTATTCGCCCAGGTCGGAGACGCATATGCAGGCAAATTTCAAAGACACATGCCGAAGGGTATTTCGGGCGAAGACCAACGCCGGCCGCTGTTGGACCCTACCCCTCCCTGGACGGCGGTAGGACGGGTAAACCGCACGGGGGGTTTTTGCTCCGGCACCCTGATCACGCCGAACCGTGTGCTGACGGCGGCGCATTGCGTTTGGGACAAGCAAAACAAACAATGGACCGCCGTCCATGACCTGCAATTCCTGGCTGGTTATTCACGCGGTACATATCTCGCCCAAAGCAGGGTCCGCAAAATCTTTCGCCCGCCAAACCTTACAATGAACTGGCATGGCAAGGTGGCCGATCGTGGCAAGGATTGGACCATCCTCATGCTGGATTCGGACATCACCGGAATTCCCAATTTGCAGCCGATACCGCTGGCAAGGGTTAAGGATTTGCCGGTGCTGAAAGACGGCCGGGAAATAATGCAAGCGGGCTACAGTGCCGACCGCTCGCAAATCCTGACGATCGTGGATTCTTGCAAATTGCTCGCCACTCGCCGGTCGAAAGGCGGGGGAACGTTGTTGCTACATGATTGCGACGCAACTTTCGGCGATTCCGGTTCGCCGGTCATGATGCGGATTGACGGCAGCCTGCGCATCGTCGGCATACACGTGGCGGGTTTTCAGCATAAAGACAGGCATATTGGCATAGCGGTCCGACTACCGGTGGCTTTGCTGCATTAGGCCACTATCCACCAGACCGCAAAACGCTTCAGCAAGACTGAAAACAGCCAAAAACCGCCCTCTCCACCGACATCTAAATCCGAAAAAAGATAGAGCAGTTGAAGCAATAATTTGGAACGCTTGCGCGCTATCGATTGATCGAAAA
>CAYWYB010000344.1:0-5417 GCA_964462145.1 uncultured Rhodospirillaceae bacterium | reverse complement strand
GTTGAAGAGGTCGGCAAGGCCACGGGCAAGGATGCCGCCGCCGGCAAGGCAACGATTGTCGCCAAGTTGGGGGTTGATGCGGCCCGCGACCGGGCTACCTTGTTATCCCGTCAGGCGGCGGCGCATTTGGGCCATTTCGGCGATAAAGCTAACCCTTTGCGGGCTTTGTGTGAATTCGTTATAACTCGAAGCAATTGATACGATTTGCGGCGGTAAGTAACGTGTCTGAAAGCAAGACGCCATTATTGGATACCATCAAAGGGCCGGCGGATACCCGCGAGCTGTCTTCGGAACAGCTGCGCCAGTTGGCGGACGAATTGCGCATGGAAACCATTGATGCGGTTTCCGAGACCGGCGGCCATCTGGGTGCCGGGCTGGGCGTGGTTGAGCTGACCGTCGCATTGCACCATGTATTCGATACCCCCGATGACGTGTTGATCTGGGACGTGGGCCATCAGGCCTATCCCCATAAGATCCTGACCGGGCGGCGGGACCGTATCCGCACCCTGCGCCAGGGCGGCGGCCTCTCGGGCTTCACCAAGCGTTCGGAAAGCCCCTATGATCCGTTCGGTACGGCGCATTCGTCCACCTCCATCTCCGCCGGGCTTGGTTTTGCCGTGGCCCGCGACCTGGATGGCCGGGACAGCAATGTGGTCGCGGTGATCGGCGATGGTTCCATGAGCGCCGGCATGGCGTTCGAGGCCATGAACAATGCCGGCTCGTTGAATACCCGCATGATCGTGATCCTCAACGACAACGATATGTCCATCGCGCCGCCAGTCGGCGCCATGAGCGCCTATCTCTCGCGCCTGTTATCATCGCGGCCTTATCGCGGCTTGCGGCATTTCGCCAAACAATTGGCCCAAAAGATGCCCGAGCCCATGGAGCGCACGGCGCGCCGGGCCGAGGAATATGCCCGCGGCCTGATAACGGGGGGCACCCTGTTCGAGGAGCTGGGCTTTTTCTATGTGGGTCCCATCGATGGCCACAATCTGGACCATCTGCTGCCGGTTTTGAAAAACGTGCGCGAGGCCCGGCGCACCAACCCGATTTTGGTGCATGTGGTCACCCAAAAGGGCAAGGGTTATGCCCCGGCAGAGGAAGCAGCCGATAAATTCCACGGCGTCTCCCGCTTCGACGTGGTCACCGGGGCCCAGGCCAAGGGCAAGCCCAATGCGCCCAGCTATACCAATGTGTTCTCCGACCAGTTGGTCCGCGAGGGCGAGCGAGATGAGAAGATCGTGGCCATCACCGCCGCCATGCCGTCGGGCACCGGTTTGGCTGAATTCCAGCGACGTTTTCCCGATCGCTGTTTTGATGTGGGCATCGCGGAACAACACGGGGTGACCTTCGCGGCCGGTCTGGCGGCGGATGGATACCGGCCCTTCGCGGCGATCTATTCGACGTTCCTGCAGCGGGCCTATGATCAGGTCGTCCATGACGGGGCGATCCAGATGCTGCCCGTACGCTTCGCCATCGACCGGGCCGGTCTGGTGGGCGCCGATGGGCCGACCCATGCGGGCGCCTTCGATATAACCTATCTGGCCAGCCTGCCGAACTTCATCGTGATGGCTGCCGCGGACGAGGCCGAACTGACGCGCATGGTGGCGACCGCCGCCCGCATTGATGACCGGCCCTCGGCCTTCCGCTATCCCCGCGGTGAGGGTGAGGGGGTGGAAATCGCACTGCCCGCCGAACCCTTGCAGATCGGCAAGGGCCGCATGGTGCGGGAAGGCAACACGGTCGCTATCCTGTCGTTGGGCACGCGCCTGGGCGAATCCCTGAAGGCTGCGGAAGAGCTGACCGCCAAGGGCTTTTCCACATCCGTGGCCGATGCCAGGTTCGTCAAGCCGCTGGACGAGGATCTTGTTTGTGGTCTGGCCCGCAATCACGACGTTCTGATCACCATTGAGGAAGGCTCGATCGGCGGTTTCGCGGCCCATGTGCTGCAATGCCTGGAACGCCATGAATTGCTGGATGAGGGCCTAAAGATCCGCACCATGATGCTGCCCGACAGCTTTATCGATCATAACGGGCCAAAGGAAATGTATGCCACCGCGGCCCTGAACGCGCCCGACATTGTCGCCAAGGCCCTGGCCGCCCTGGGGCAGACGCAAAAGGTCGAGGCGCCAAAGCTGGCCTGAGCCGAGATGGCCTCCAAAACCAAGCCTGCTAAAATGCGCCTTGATCTGCTGTTGGTCGAACGCGGCCTGGCCGAAAGCCGCAGCAAGGCACAGGCCCTGATCATGGCCGGCAAGGTACACGGTACGGACCGTCGCCTGGACAAGGCCGGCCAGGAGCTGTCCATTGATGCCCTGATTTCCGTCAAGGGGCAGGATCACCCCTGGGTCTCCCGTGGCGGGGTCAAGCTGGCCCACGGCCTGGAAGAATTCGCCATGGATCCGACGGATATGATTTGTCTCGACGTGGGCGCCTCCACCGGCGGCTTTACCGATGTCCTGCTGCAAAACGGCGCGGCGAAGGTCTATGCGGTGGATGTTGGGCATGGGCAATTGGCCTGGTCTCTGCGCAACGACGAACGCGTCGTGGTTCTGGAACGGACCAATGCCCGCTACCTCACCGAACAGGAGGTGCCCGACGCGATCGACCTGATCGTCTGCGATGCTTCCTTTATCGGCCTGCGCACCGTATTGCCCGCCGCCATGGCCCTGGCCGCGCCGGGTGCAGTCTTGATCGCCTTGATCAAGCCGCAGTTCGAGGTGGGACCGGAACGGGTGGGCAAGGGCGGCGTGGTACGGGATCCGGAGCTGCACGCAGAGGTCCGGGCCGAGATCAGTGCCTGGCTGGAACAACAACCGGGCTGGTCCGTGCAGGGCACCGCAACCAGCCCCATCAAGGGGCCGCAAGGTAATATTGAATTCCTGCTCTGTGGACGCAGGCACGGCTGAGACATGGTGGAATTGATCATTGAAAGCCTGGGCGCCCGCGGCGATGGCATCGCCCATGATAACGCTGGGGCCATCTATGTTCCCTATGGCACGCCGGGGGACCATGTCGCAGCGACGGTGACGGGAAAGCGCGGCGATGCCCGTCTGGCGCGCCTGGATACCGTACTGCAAGCCGGCCCCGACCGGGTGCAAGCGCCCTGCCGCCATTTCGGCGCCTGTGGCGGCTGTGCCATGCAGCATTTGAACGGCCATGCCTACGGCGAATGGAAGCTGGATATCCTGCGCCAGGCCCTGACGCGCCGGGATCTTGGCAGTACCGTGATCGAGGATATGATTACCGTGCCCACCGGTAGCCGCCGCCGGGCGCGGTTCACGGCGCTGCGAACGGGCAAGGGCGTGCAGCTGGGTTTTAACGAACCGGGCAGCCACAAGATCATCAACCTGACGGAATGCCATATCCTGCGCCCCACCATTGTCGATCTGTTGGACGGCCTGCGCGCGCTTTTGACCGACCTTTTAGCGCAAAACAAACGCGCCGATGTGCAGGTAACCGAAAGCGAGACCGGCCTGGATCTGTGGCTGGTGGCTGATCTGCCCCATAATGCCCAGACCGATATGCGCCTGGCGGATTTCGCACAGGATGCTGATCTGGCCCGTCTGTCCACCGGCCAACGGCCAGAGGTGGTGATGGTGCGCCGGGCGCCGAAGGTGACCTTTACGGGCGTAGGGGTCACGCCGCCGCCCGACGGATTTCTTCAGGCCAGCCAGGCTGGCGAGGCGGCCCTGGTGCGGCTGGTTCAGGACGGCGTCGCGGAGGCCGCCAACGTGGCCGATCTGTTCGCCGGCGTCGGCACCTTCAGCTTTGCCCTGGCCAGAGGTACAGTCAAAGGCGTTGGGGGCGCCAAGGTCACGGCGGTGGAAGGTGCCGGCGATCAGGCCGAGGCCCTGATCGCCGCGCGTAATGCCGCCCGGTGCAGTGGCATCGAGGTCGAGGTGCGCGACCTGGAACGCCGCGCCCTGTCGGTGGAGGAGCTATCCGCCTTTGACGCCGTGATTTTTGATCCCCCCCGCGCCGGCGCCGCGCGCCAGGTGGAAAACCTGGCCGTATCGGCGGTGCCCAGGATCGTCGCGGTATCGTGCAACCCCGCGACCTTTGCCCGCGACGCCGCAACCCTGGCGAACGGCGGCTATCACCTGCATTCGGTGACACCGGTGGATCAGTTTCCCTGGAGCCGGCATCTGGAATTGGTGGCAACGTTTAGCCGCTAGCGCATGTCGCGGCCATACTGAATCATATGTTGGCTCTACCAAGCCATGGGTAGGCACGTGGCCCAAGGCGTGCTGGGCGATGTGATGTAGAACACTGGACATCGGCCGCCGCCTGACCCACCATGCAAGGCATCGTGAGGAACCGAAAGGGCGCGCATGGCCCTGGTAAACTTCATACGCCGGTTTCTGAGCCGCGACCGGCGGCAGCACGCACGCCATAGCCGCCCATCCATACGCGTACGGTATCGTGGGCGCCGGGTGCAGACGGTGGATTGGTCTCTTGGCGGCTGTTTAATACCCGCCCCGGAACCGCCGTTCGAACCGCCCTTGCGGATCGGCGACAGCTTCGAGGGAGAGATCAGCGGTATCGGCCTGGGTAATTCAGGCGATTTTCTGGCCGAGGTGGTGCGGATTACCGAGGAGGGTGAATTGGGGCTGCGCTGGCTAGAATTGGATTCCTATGTTTTTATGGCACTCTCGGCCAGAAACGCCAAGAAAGGATAAGAGCAATGGGCAGCATGATTGATTTCGCCAGACCGGACGGCGGCAGCACCAAGGGTTATCTGGCGACCGCCGGGGCGGATCGTCCCTCGGTTATCGTTATCCAGGAATGGTGGGGCCTGAACGACCAGATTTGCGGTGTCGCCGACCGCTTCGCCCGGGCCGGCTATAACGCCCTGGCGCCGGATCTTTACGAAGGCCGGGTCACGCAAGAGCCCGACGAGGCAAACCATTTGATGAGCGGCCTGGATTTTCCCGGTGCGACGCACCAGGATCTGCGCGGCGCGGCGCGGCATCTGCAAGGCATTGGTCAAAAGGTCGGCGTGGTCGGTTTCTGCATGGGCGGGGCATTGACCATCGCCACCGCCGTGCATGTGCCGGAGGTCGCGGCGGGCGTCTGTTTTTATGGCATTCCGCCCACGGAATTCGCCGATCCGGCCAACATCGCCCTGCCCCTGCAATGCCATTTCGCCAACCAGGACGATTGGTGCACGCCGGATGCGGTGAATGAGTTGGAAGCCGCATTAACGGGAGCCGGCGTCAATGCAGAGATCCACCGCTATGACGCGGCGCATGGTTTTTTCAATGAAACCAGCGAAGCCAACTATCACGCCGCCAGCGCCAATCTGGCCTGGCAGCGGATGAGCGATCATCTGGCGGCTAATCTTTAGTCCATTCTCTAGATTGAACTACCCACCCGCTCCCCCTTCCCGGCCACCCACAGGGTACCATTGATGG
>CAYWYB010000343.1:0-5433 GCA_964462145.1 uncultured Rhodospirillaceae bacterium | reverse complement strand
GTTTGGCCCCGATGGCTACAAACTGTCGGACCGCATCGAGATGGAGATCGCGGCGCGCATGCAGTCCGATATGTCCGCCAATCTGGCCGCGCCCGGCGATCTTGGCCGCGCCATGCGGTTGGAAGATGCGCCGGGCCGCTATATCGAAGCGGCGAAGGCGACCTTTCCCTCGGAAAACCGCCTGGACGGTCTGAAGGTCGTGATCGATTGCGCCAACGGCGCCGCCTACAAGGTCGCTCCCACGGTGTTGTGGGAGTTGGAGGCGGACGTGATCCCCATTGGCGTTGATCCCGACGGCTTCAATATCAACCAGGACTGTGGTTCGGTTCACACCGATGCCATGCGCGAACAGGTTGTCGCCCATGGCGCCGATGTGGGCATTGCACTGGATGGCGATGCGGACCGCCTGATCCTGGCCGATGAGCATGGCCAGCTGGTTGACGGCGATCAGTTAATGGCGGCCATTGGCGATTATTGGGCCGAGAGCGGCGATCTGAAGGGCGGCGGTATCGTTGCCACGGTGATGTCAAATCTGGGCTTGGAACGGTACCTGACCGGCAAGGGACTGGAGCTGGTCCGGACCCAGGTTGGCGACCGCTATGTGGTCGAGCATATGCGCCAGCACGGCTATAACATCGGCGGCGAACAATCGGGCCATATCGTCATGTCGGATTTCGGCACTACAGGTGACGGTCTGGTCGCCGCCCTACAGGTCCTGGCCTTGATCGTGGCCGAAGGACGGCCGGTGAGCGAGGTTTGCCGCCGCTTCGAACCAGTACCGCAATTGCTGAAAAACGTCCGCTACACCGGCGCCTCGCCATTGAATACGGACAAGGTGGCCAACGCCATCCAGGCCCAGCGCAGCCGCCTGGGCGACAAGGGGCGGCTGTTGATCCGGCCTTCGGGGACCGAGCCGTTGATCCGGGTCATGGCCGAGGGCGACGACGGCGACCTGATCCATTCCGTGGTTGATGAATTGGTCGATATGATTGAGGCCACGGCGGCGGCCAACTAAGATAGGGCAACCCATGCAAGGCAGAGTACTGATTATCGCCGGCTCGGATTCGGGCGGCGGCGCCGGAATTCAGGCGGATATCAAGACGGTGACCGCCCTGGGCGGTTACGCCGCGACGGCGATTACCGCCCTGACGGCGCAGAACACTACCGGCGTTCATGGCATCCATGAAGTCCCCCCCGCCTTCGTGGCGCAACAGATCGAAGTCGTGCTCGACGATATCGGTGCCGACGCCATTAAGACCGGCATGCTGCACCGCACGGACGTGCTGGATGCGGTCGCCGGCTGTCTGGCGCGCCTGGCGCCCGATGTGCCCTTGGTGGTTGACCCGGTCATGGTCGCCAAGGGCGGCGCCTCGTTGTTGGATGAAGATACCCGTTCCGTGGTGCGCGACCGCTTAATTCCGCAGGCCACGGTCCTGACCCCGAATATTCCCGAGGCGGAAATCCTGGCCGGGATGAGCATCGCGGACGAGGCGGCCATGGCCGCCGCTGGGCGCAAGCTGCTGGCCATGGGCCCGAAAGCGGTTTTGATGAAGGGCGGCCATCTGCCGGGTGATGAGGTTTTTGATCTGTTATTGACCGAGGCTGGAACCCAACGCTTTAACTCGCCGCGCATTGAAAGCCGCCATACCCATGGTACCGGCTGTACCCTGGCCTCGGCTCTGGCCTGCGGCTTGGCTCAGGGCCTGACGGCGTCGGCGGCGGTGGAACGGGCGCGGGGCTATGTCCTACAAGCGATTCTGAGTGCGCCCGGCTATGGCCAGGGCCACGGCCCCCTGAACCATGGTCATACGGTAACCGATGGATAAGCCCGACAGCGCACGCCAGCGGAGTTACAGCTGGCACGATCCCAGCCGCCATTGGTCGCGCCTGGGTGAACTATCGGGATTGGATTATCTTTCCGCCGTTGTCCGGGGCGAGGTGCAACCGCCGCCCGTCGCGGTTGCCATGCGTCTGGCCCTGGTCGAGGTATCGGAAGGCCGGGTGGTCTATACCGGCCAGCCCGGCGAAGACTTCGCCAACGACGTCGGCTCGGTCCAGGGCGGCTGGCTGGCGGCGCTGATCGACGCCGCCATCGGCAGTGCGGTGCATTCCGCCCTGCCCGCCGGTCCGCGCTATACCACGTTGGAATTGAAGGTCAATTATGTCCGCGCGGTGGCCGTGGACAGTGGCGAGATCCGCTGTATCGCCGAAGCCCTGCATGTAGGACGCAGCACGGCGACGGCTCAGGCCCGTGCCGTGGATGCCAACGGCAAGCTGTATGCCCATGCCACCACGACCTGCCTGATCCTGCCCAGTGACTAAGCCGTGATTGAGCGGCGATCGAGCGACGAATGACGGGCCCATCTGGATTGGACGAACGGACGGCCCTGCCGCCGGGGCGGGCGCGTTGGTTGATTGTCATCCTCGGCACCCTCACGGCCTTTGGCCCCATGTCCATCGACATGTATCTGCCCAGCCTACCGTCCATGGCCGCCGATCTGCAGGCGCCCGTCGGCAGCGTGCAGATGACGCTTAGCAGCTTTTTCATCGGCATGGGCCTGGGCCAGCTGCTGTTCGGCCCGCTGTCCGACCGTTTTGGCCGGCGTCCCATGCTGTTGGCCGGTATTGTCCTGTATGTTCTGACCTCGACCCTATGCGCATTGAGCACGGGTATCGAGATGCTGATCGGCCTGCGCCTCTTGCAGGCCCTGGGCGGCAGCGCGGCGGCGGTCATCGCGCGGGCCATGGTGCGGGATTTTTTTGCCGGCGATCAAGCCGCCCGCGCGCTATCGCTGATCATGCTGGTGATGGGCGCGGCGCCGCTTATCGCCCCCTTCATTGGCGGCTATGTCCTGGTCTGGTTCCAGTGGCGGGCGATCTTCTGGGTGCTGGCTGGCTTTGGCCTGATCTGCTTTTTTCTGGTCCTGGCCGCCCTGCCGGAAAGCCACCCGGCGGAGCGGCGCAGCCGTCATGGCCTGGTCGGCATGCTGGGCGTTTATGTCCGCATTCTGGGCCATCGCGGCGCCCTGGGCTATCTGCTGGCCAATGCCACCGGCTATGGCGGCATGTTTGCCTTTTTCGCCGGCTCGCCATTCGTTTACATCCAGATATTTCATGTGGCGCCGGAGCACTATGGCTATCTGTTCGCCTGCAACGTCATCGCCCTGATAGGCAACTCGTTGTTGAATGCAAAATTGGTGCTGCGCCTTGGCGCCCACCGCCTGTTTGTCCTGGGCACGGTTTTGACGGCCATCGGCGGCCTGGCCCTGCTGTTCAATGCACTGACCGGGTTCGGCGGGCTGGCGGGCATCGTCGTGCCGTTATTCATCTACATTGGCGCCCTGAGCCTGATCGGCGCCAATGGCCTGGCCCTGGCCCTGGACCGTTTTCCCCAGGCGGCGGGGAGCGTATCGGCCCTATCGGGCGGCCTGATGTTCCTGTTCGGCGCCCTGTCGGCGGGCGCGGTCAGCCTGTTCCATGATGGCAGCGCCCTGGCTATGGCCGCCGTCATTGCCGTCACCGGGATGGCCACCCTGGCGCTGCAGTTCGGCCTGACGCGATCCGGCGGTCAATAAATCCATGGCAACGCCGCCATTCCATGGCATCTTTCGGGCAATGAAGGAAAAGAACAGCTTCCGCCGCGCATATGTTCTGATTGCCGCATTCGGCCTTTTGACTCTTTTGAGCCACTGCCAGCCGGTGCCCAAGCCATTCGCCGCTGCTCACAAGGGTGACTTCAGGGCCATCCAGATCGGGCCCAGGGCCGGCATGCTGGTGCTGCCGATCGTAGGCACGGCGGAGCCGGATGCCGGCGGCAGGCTGGCCAATGCCATGGCAAAGGCGCTTCGTCGGCACGAGGTCACGGCCAGCACAGGCAAGGGTCATCGCCGCAGCCATTCGCTGCGGGGTAGCGCCACCATGACGCCCAATGGCCAATTGCGCCTGACCTGGCGCCTGCACAATGCGGCGGGCGAGGAAAGCATGACCATCGTGCAGCAGGAAACGGTCCGACCGATCGATTGGCAACAGCCCAACAGCGCCCTGCTGACCCGATTGGCCGGCAACGGCGCGGCCGCCATCGACCGGCGATTGCGCCGGGCGGAGCGCGGCCAGGGCCGGCGGATCAGCCTGGCGCCGATCACGCTGGGTCCCATGGATGGGGTGCCGGGTCAGGGCGGGCGCCATTTGGCCAATGCCATGCGGACCGCCCTGGACGATGCCGGGGTGCCGCTGTCGCAGGAACCCGTGGATGACGGCTTTGTCCTGCTGGGCAGCATGCATGTAGCGCCCAGCGACGGAGGCGCGCAATTTCGGGAGATCAAAATCGTCTGGCACTTGATCCGTCCTGACGGCGAGGAATTCGGCAAGGTCAGCCAGGCCAACCGGGTTCCTGCCGCGCAATTGGCGGGGGACTGGCGCTATCTGGCCCGCGCAATTGCCCAGGCCGGCGCGCCCGGCGTGCTGGATTTATTACGCCGCGATAACGGCGGCTAGTGCTAGTCTTGGCGGCTTGAAAACCGGGAGATAACACCATGACAATAACAAGTCCGCTGTGGGGTGCGGAGTTGGACCACATTCGCCTGGATTCCACCAATCCGCATAAATTGGCCGCCTTCTACCGGAATGCCTTCGCCATGGCGGAGCGGGCCTTGGCCGACGGCACCACCTTGTTACGGGGGCCCGATCGGCGTTTGATCGTCGGCTCTGGTGCCGATGGCGATCAGCCCTACAGCGCCTTTCGTTTCGCAGATCAGGCCCAGCTGGATGCCTACAAGGCCCATTTGACCACCCAAGGCGTCAACCTGATGCCTTCACCCTCGCCTCTATTTGCCGGCGGCGCCTTCGCGGTCGCCGATCCCGATGGCCGGCAGATGGTATTCGGCCTTGCCGAAGATACGGATAATGCGGACAGCGGTGCCCCGGCTGGGCACCCGCCGGGACGGCTACAGCACGTGGTCGTGGCCACCGCGGATCTGTCGGCGATGATGGCGTTCTACGAAGATACCCTGGGCTTTGTCGCCACCGATCATGTGCTGCGCGATGATGATGACGGCGGCCAGACCTTGACGGCGGTGTTCTACCGCTCCACCCCGGAGCATCATTCCTTCGCCATGTTCCTGTCCGATGGCGCCCGCCCGGACCATCATGCCTATGAAGTTTCCTGCTGGAACGACATTCGGGACTGGGCCGATCACATGGCCGCGCTGGAGATCAAATTATGGTGGGGGCCGGGCCGCCATGGCCCCGGCAATAACCTGTTCTTCATGGTCGAGGATCCGGACGGCTACAAGGTCGAGATCTCAGCCGAGTTGGAAAACATGGCCGATGACGACCCGGTCCGCCAGTGGCCCCACAACGAACGCTCCCTAAACCTTTGGGGACCCGGCTGGATGCGGGTTTAGACCATTTTCGATATTCATCGAAACGCCAAGC
>CAYWYB010000342.1:0-5471 GCA_964462145.1 uncultured Rhodospirillaceae bacterium | reverse complement strand
GTCAGTTGGAGGGTGATTGGCCCTATCTATGGCTTGATGCCACCTATGTGAAGGTTGTCTGACGTCAGCGCCCGGCAGAAAGAATTCATCATCGGGGAAACGGTCAAAGCACGGGATGAACGGCAAAATACCATAGGGGTTCACGCCTGTTTTGTTGCCGTCCAGCGCGACCGGATGGCCGCGATAGTCGCGTCGAGCATATCTACGCTCGGTCCAATCGGAATACTGCGTATCGGCTTCTCTGGCGGCCTTGTGCGTGACGATGACGCGGCTCGGGCTCGATGGGTCAAGATACTCAACATCCAGAATGTTTGGCGTGACAACGGACAACGACGGCCCATCATTCGACCAGCCTACTTGCAGTGCCGTCGTGCGCAGTAGCTTGGTCAGACGTGCCGCACGCTTCATCACAATGTTGGCGTTGATGGCTCGATAAAGCGCCTCGCCTTTTTCTTGATCCCAACCTTCGAAGGTGCGCTTCGGCGGCAGACGGTAGGCCGTTGCCCGCTTGTCGATGATCTTGCGAACCATGTTGATCGAGAAGATTCGGAAGTCTTCCGGCGATGACCAGCGCTGCGCGATCAACGCCCGCGTGTCCTCGGATTGCTGGTCATGATAAAAGCGAAGCCGGGTATCGGCCTTCTCTTTCCGCTTCGTTGAAGCCTTGACGATTTTGAGAATGGGATCAGCCCCATTGAACAGAAATGACATATCAGCGCCTTATTGAATGTGATCCGGTGTTGACGAGTTTCATCGCGTGGAAGTCTGGAAAGTCGAGGGGCGCGATGCCAGCCCGTTCGCGATATCGAAGGTAAAGGCCGTTGACGGCATTGAATGACCGGCATGTGTCGGCACAGGGCGGCGTCAGTTCGCCGCCGTTGAGAATGCAAAGCGGCACGGCGGGGCCGACAGCCTCGCAATGAACGCCATCGACCTCGTAGGGGTTCAGTTCGATGTCACGCAGCGCGAAGATCGCCCAGGCCAGCGAATAGACATGATCATCATGGCAGCCCTTAGCGGCTTCGAATTTCGGAATGGTGCCCGTTGAGTTGCCGCTTGCTTCAAGCCGATATTCGAATGTCCCCATCTCGCCAAACAGATCGGCGAACGCCGGATGAATATGCAGCCGGCCTTCCGAAGCAGCATTGTAGAACGCGGTGAAGGCATTCGCCTGCCGGGCCGCCGTCGCCGAAACAAGCTCATGATCGAAGTCCTGATCGGCGCACCATGCCGAGATGTCCTGCGCGTTGTACGATTCGATGGCCGCGCGGCTCATGCCGTGGTCACGCCGGTAGCGCGTCAAGTTCGTCTTGATGCCACGCCCGGAACTGAAGCGTACGGTGTCAGAGGCCAGCACATAGAAATGTTCGTCTTCGCCGACGAGTTGTTTCAGCACGCATGTCGAGACAGTGGCATCGCCATGCAGACTGAACCCAAAGGCGCGATCAAGGCCAGCGCCGACGCTATACGCCGCGCCATCGGTCAGCGCCGGGACGTCCAGGGCATATCGTTCCCGACACTGGTCGATTATCTCAGCCGGGAACAGAGCATTCGTGCCAGCCGTCCACTGGTTTAAATGTTGCTGCGCGAATTCCGCCGGTAGCATCTGCGCGGCTCGGGAACGCAGCCGTGCCGGCTTGATCCAGCGCGGCGCGTTGGTGCAAGCGTCTTCGATATCTCGATATTGGATATGGCTGTAATACAAGGACGGGTCATCGCCCCGCTCGTGAACCTGATACAGCGTAAACAATGGGCTGTTACGGCTGCCGACGGTGCTGTCGATCAATACAATGCCGTCATCGCTATCGATGGTCGCCGATGCCAATGTCTGAAACACCGCATCGTCACGGGCGGCATGAAGCTCGGAAACCTGAGCAATCGACAACTTCTTGCCGTACAGCGCGGCGGCGTTGGCGGGGAAGCCTTGAATGCGATTGCCCACTTCGGCGTATTCGATCCAATCAGCCCCGACCCTGATCGTCCCGGCATCGATCATCGCCCTCATGTAAGGCGTCTGCTCGAATACCGTTTTGACGAGGCGAAAGGCAGTATCGACCGATTGCGTTGCACTGTTGGCCACAATGGCGACGGTCTGGGTTTGCCGGGTCAGGAAACGCCAGGCAGTGATCAGCGCCGACGCAAGCGTTTTACCATGTCGGCGCGGCCAACAGAGAACGATGGTGCTGTAGCCGCCATCCAAGGCCGTACGAAGCTCTTCTGCTTCGCGTTTGCCCGGCACATAGATTTCGTAGCCACCCTTCGATGACGGCACGCGCGGCTGTACGTCGTCGAGCCACGCAAAGAAGCCGTCAGCGCCATTGCGCCAACGTCCTACCCTCGCCCGTGTTGACGCAGCTTTGCTCATTCGCTGTCTTCGATCTGTAAAATTGGATTTGCTGTTCAGCGCTCAAGTGCGCATCATCGGACATTGGCCACACAGCTTCGTCGATGGAACAGAAACATCACAATATTACTACTTTGCAAAGTTGTCAAATTGAGCTAACGTTGTCACGATTTGTATGACGAGGGGCCACCGATGGCTAAGAAACCAAAGAACGCATTCGAATTACCGGACGAACCCAAGCGGGCGTTGCGCGTACCGGAAGGAAACAAGCAGTTGACGGTGATCATCCCCGAGGGGATCGTAGCCGAATTGAAAGCGAAGGGTGCGAGCAACAACGAGACGCTGCGCACGACCGTCCTGCGTGCTCTCAAAAAGGCCGGCTACGACGTCTCCGATGACGATCTCGTTGACCGTCGTGCACAGGCTGGCAAAGAACGCGCAAAGGTATATTATCGAGGGAAATCGAAAGGCTAAAACAAGGCAAAATTCACTCCACAAGGCAACTCCACACAGCTTCGCACGCATTTATTAACTAATTGAATTTATTGAAGAAAGTTGGAAAATCTGAGTGTCCTGGGTTCCCAACCAACCCCAACCATCACGTTGCCCCCAACCATCACGTTACAAGGCAGCCGCCGCGTCGCATGAGTTCCCCACCGATCACGCCAGCCAGCCAGCCGGCCTCCACCACGGTACTGGGCATGCTGTACATGATCGCCGGCACCTTCCTGCTGACCCTGCAGGACGGTATCACCAAATGGCTGACCACTGATTTTCATGCCGGCGAGATCATGTTCTACCGCGGTCTCTGGATGTTTCCCGCTCTTGCGGTGCTGATCCATTTCAACGGCGGGCCCCGGACTCTGCGCCTGCAACAGCCCGCAGGCGTCGTCTGGCGCGGGGTGGCGGCCCTGGGCGCTTCCATTCTGGTCACCCTGTCGTTCAAGAAAATGCCCCTGGCCGAAGCCTCGGCGCTGGTTTTTCTCAGCCCATTGCTGCTGACCGCCGTGTCGCCCTGGCTGCTCAGGGAAAGCGTTGGCTGGCAGCGCTGGGCAGCGGTTGCCTTTGGTTTTGTCGGTGTCCTGGTGATGGTTCAGCCGGGCACCGATGCCTTCGACATATGGGTGCTGTTTCCCCTGGCGGCCTCGGTCTTTTCCGCCGCCCGCGATTTGATGACTCGTCGATTTTGCGCCCGCGACACCGCCACCGCCGTGATGTTCTATACCTCCCTGGTCGCCTGTCTGGCCGGGGCCGCGACGCTGCCCTTCGGCACTCACTGGCCAAGCCTGGCGCAATGGGGCCTGTTCATGGCGGGCGGCACGATTTTAAGTTTCGCCCATGTCCTGATCGTCAGGGCGTTTCAATTGGCCCCCGGCGCGCCCGTATCGGCGATGAAATACCTCTCCCTGGTTTGGGCCGCGATAATCGGCTTCATGGTCTGGGGCGACGTGCCGGGGCCCATGAAGCTGTTGGGCGCGGCCCTGGTCGTGGCCGCCGGCATGTTCATTCTGTATCGCGAGACGAAACGTTAGCGAGCACTATTCCGGCTTGCTCAGGCGGTAGCCAAGGCGGTGCATGCATTGGGAATAGAGCTTGCCCCGAAGCGCCTTTTCCTCCAGCGAAATGGCCTCGCGGGTGCTGGCGGAAAGATCGCGAACCCGGCCCACGTTGGGACGCAGTTCTATCTGCGGTGCCGCGCCGCCGCCGCGCTTGCCGGCCTGGATTTGCGCCTGGATCGAGGCGCCCCGAAAACAGGTCGATGAATCCTGTTCAAATATCGCCGCCGTGCCGCCGGGCTTATGCCATACGGCTTCCTGGGCGCAGGCTGCCAACAACAGCGCGCCCGCGATCAATGTGATTGCCGATGTCGTCTTGGGCACGCGCTAGTCTCCGCTGTCGTCAGGCTATCGGGAGGCGCACTATGACATGGACCGGCGCGCTGTCGAAAGTGCTAAGCTGGAACCACTGGCCCAATGCGCCGTTAGTGCGCGGGCCCGTCGCCATCGCCGTAGCCGCCGCCGCATATCGTGGCACAGGAGGAGAGTTCGAGATGTTTCAACCCACGTTCCACACTGAAATTTGCGATCTGCTGGGCATTCGCTATCCCATATTGCAAGGCGCGATGCAGGGCGCGGGCGGCCCGCGCCTGGTCGCCGCCACCTCTGAAGCCGGGGGCTTGGGCATCCTGCCCACATTTGGCGGCACGGAAGAGGCCTTGCGCGCCGACATCGAGGCAGCGCGCGATCTGACCGACAAGCCGGTGGCGGTGAACATCACGCCCATGGGCAAGGCCTTTACCGAATCAAGGGCCCGCATCTGTGTCGAGATGGAGGTGCCCATCGTTACCACTGGCCGGGCCGACCCGGGCGAAGATGCCGTCGGCACCATGAAGGACGCGGGCATCAAGGTGATCCCGGTGATCCCCTCGGTGCGGCACGCCCTGCGCGTGCAGGCGGAAGGCGTGGACGCGGTGATCGCCTCGGGAAGCGAGGCCGGCGGCCATGTGGGCGGGGTGTCGACCCTGGCCCTGGTGCCCCAGGTGGTCGATGCGGTTGATATCCCGGTGCTGGCGGCGGGTGGTATTGGCGATGGCCGCGGGTTTCTGGCCATGCTGGCCCTGGGCGCGGTGGGTGTGCAGTTGTGCACGGCGCTAATCGCGACGGAAGAGGCCGATGTCAGCGATTGGTACCAGAACGCCATCCTGGAGATGCAGGCCACGGACACCATTGTCACCACTGCACTGACCGGCGCCACGGTACGCTGTATCGCAACGCCGGAAATCCGTGCCTATGAAGAGGCCCGCCTGTCCGGCGCGCCCAAGGCTGAATTGCAGCGCCTGCGTCAGATCACCCGGCAAAACCATGGCTATTCCGACAAAGCCGATAGAAACGAGCGGCGGCAGGGCGCCGCCGGACAGGTCGCCGGCATGATTACCAGGGTCCGGCCAACGGCGGAGATCATCGAAAACATGATCCGCGATGCCGCCGCCCTGAGCGGCGCTCTGGCGGAGCGGGCGCAAGCATCGGCGCCCGGCGCCGGGCGGGCGGCGGAATAGCTGCCCGCATTGGCGGGTTTCAGCCCGTATTTATGGCTTTAGCGATTGGGTAATCGCTTGCATGCTATTGTC
>CAYWYB010000341.1:0-5492 GCA_964462145.1 uncultured Rhodospirillaceae bacterium | reverse complement strand
CATAGGCTTAATACGGCGGTTCGTTGATGGGCAGGCCCCAGTCGGTCTTGTTGATGGCCAGCCCCTCGGTACTCACGCCGTCCAGAATGGATGGGTTGTATTCACCGGGCTGACAGGCCGCGTTGAAGGTTTCGATGGTCTCGACAAGTGCTTCGGGATTGATCTCCAACTGCGCCGCCAACTCGGCAATGGAGTTGGCGGTATATTTGGTTACCTGCCTGATGCGGTATTCGTCGCGCAGCACTGGAATGGTCTTTTGATCAAAAATCTGTACCGCCGTGCGGAACGGCTGGCTCATGATCTCTCGGCCGAATTTCACGTAGGTCAGGTTGCGCAGGTCCTCGCCCTCGTCCACGAAGCGTTCGCCGTTGAGGTTGACCATGATGCCCCATGGGTAGGAATGCTTCTGGAAATTGTCCAGCACCTCGTAATCGCCATAGGGCGGGGCGGAAATATCCCAGCCCACCGAATGACAGCCCGACCAGTTGCCGTAGGGCCGGGCGCCGATTTCCATGGCCATGCGGATGCCGTCGCCCATGTTGTGGCGCGTGCCCCGTACCCGGCACAGATCCCAGCCCAGTCCCAGATAGCGCACGCGCATCTCCGGATTGGATTCAAAGCCGCCGCAGGCCAGGACCACCGCCTTGGCCTCAATCTCCTCGTAACCGTCCGGGCCGCGCACCTCGATGGCCGTGATGCGGCGCTGCTGATCCTGGATCAGGCGGGTGGCGCCCGACGAATATCGGATCTCGCAGCCCATGCGCAGGGCCTCCGCCAGTTCCATCTCCACCAGGCCGGCGCCGCCGCCCACCGCCTCGATATTGACGCCGCCATAAAAATGATGCTTGCCATTCAGCTTGAACGACTGGCGGCCAAACATTGGGATGAAACGCACCCGGTGGCTCTTCAGCCAGACCATGGCCGGGCGGGAGCCGTCAATCAGGCGCCAGGCCATGTCCTCGTCCGATTGGTGGTGGGTTACCTTCATCAGGGCATCGTAAAAGGTATCGCGGTCATGCACCGGCAGGACGATCTGGTCCCGTTCGGCATCCGACAGATCCGTTAGGACATCACTGGCCGCATCCTCGATGCCGCTGTGGCAAAAGCGGAAGCCGCCGGCGGTGAAATAGGAATTGCCGCCTTTTTCCTCTTCCGCAGCCTTTTCCAGGATCAACACCGAGGCGCCGCTCTCCCGCGCCGCCATGGCCGCCGATAGGGCCGCGTTGCCTGCCCCAACCACGACCACATCATAACTCGACATTTTACGCGCTCCTCAACCTAGCGAATTCGTGCGCCGATATTGCATGGGAATAACGGGGAAGTAAAATTCACGGTGCCTGCAATTGCCCGATGCCACCGCTCGCCAGACCGCCATGGCGGAGCATGGCTGGGACTGCCCGACGAACCGTACGCCATTGGGGAAGTTATGGAATCCGGCAAATATCAGCTTCTTCGAAGGCAAGTTATGAATAGCGAAAAAATTAGTTCGGTCGACCGACCGATAATTTCATGTCCTATGGCAATACTGCTGGATTAGCTCGAATTTCGTACTCCTGAACCTCAATCGGGACGCCTTTCTTGATCAGGCCTTGGGGGTTTGTGCCGGTAAAGTTCATTCCCGCACTTTGCAAAACCCTGCCGCTGGCTAGATTCCAAGTTGCATGGTCCGCGCCAATAACTTTCGCTCCTAAACATTGAAATCCGAACGCTATGATTGCCGGTGCAACTTCTGATGCAAAACCATTTCCCTGTTTATCCGGATGGATCCAGAAACCGATCGACCACGCGCCAGCTATTTCCTCCCGGCGGATGACATGGCGGCCAATAAAGGTGCCGTCACGAATAGATTCGATGGTCCACGTATAAGCGCTGCCAGTAGCCCATTCCGCCTTGTCCCGCATCATGGCTCGGGTGAGAACAGAGGTATCAGCTGGCGGGTCCCAGACTAAGCCGTCATTAAAGCCGGGCACACGAGAGGCGGACCAGACATGGGGAATGTCGATTTCATCCGGATAACGCAATCGGCAGCGCTTGGTTCGGATGACTTCATCAATGGGCACGGCCACGGCTTAATCCTGTTCGGCTTCCGCCTTCAGTTTATAGATCAGATCCAGCGCCTCGCGGGGGCTCAGGCTATCGGGAAGAATGTCGGCCAGGGTTTGCTCAACAGCCGAAGGCCCGGCCTGGCCCGCGCTGCCGCCTGATGTGGGCCGGACGGCGGCGAACAACGGCAGATCATCCGCCAGGCGGGCCGCGCCCTCGCGTCCTAAAGCTTCGCCGTCTTCCAATCCGGCCAGCACCACCTCGGCCCGGCCAATGACCGAGGCCGGCAAACCGGCCAGTTTGGCGACCTGGATGCCATAACTGCGGTCGGCCGCACCAGGCCCCACCTCATGCAGGAAGACCACGTCGCCCTGCCATTCCTTGACCCGCATAGTGACGTTGGCCAGGCCGTCCAGCTTGCCCGACAGCGCGGTCAGCTCATGATAATGCGTGGCGAACAAGGCCCGGCATCGATTGACCTCGTGCAGGTGCTCCACCGCCGCCCAGGCAATGGACAGGCCGTCATAGGTCGCGGTGCCGCGTCCGATCTCGTCCAGTATAACCAGGGATTGCGGCGTTGCCTGATTGAGGATCGCGGCGGCTTCGACCATCTCGACCATGAACGTGGACCGCCCCCGCGCCAGATCATCCGCCGCGCCGACCCGGCTGAACAAACGGTCCACCGCGCCAATATGGGCCGAGGCGGCAGGCACATAGCTGCCCATCTGGGCCAGAATGGCGATCAGGGCGTTCTGCCGCAAAAATGTGCTCTTACCTGCCATGTTGGGGCCGGTGACCAGCCAGATCCTCGCCGTGTCCCCTAGATCGCAGTCATTGGCAATGAACGCACCTTCGTTGCGCGCCGCCAGCGCGGCCTCGACCACCGGGTGGCGGCCGCCCTGAATGTCAAAGGCGGTGCCGTCGTCCACCACCGGCCGGCTGTAGCGTCCCGTCACCGCCATCTCGCTATTGGCGGCGGCCACATCCAGAGCCGCCATGGCCTCGCCGGCGCGGCTGATGGCCTCCGCCTCCGCCTCCGCCTTGCCGGATAGTTCCGTGAATAGTTCCAGCTCCAACGCCAAGGCCTTGTCGGCGCTTTCCGCGATGCGCCGTTCCAGATCGCCTAGTTCGACGGTGGAAAAACGCACCACGTTGGCCATGGTCTGGCGATGCATGAAGGTTTCGTTCAACGGCGCGGCCATCAGGCTATCGGCGCGCCGGGCTGCCACCTCGATGAAATAGCCCAGCACCCGGTTATGCTTGATTTTCAGATTGTCGATGCCGGCTTTTTGCCGGTATTCGCTTTCCAGTCCGACGATCAGTTTGCGCGAGGCATCGCGCAACTGGCGCAATTCGTCCAGATCGGCGCGATAGGCGGAGGCGATGAAACCGCCATCCCGGTTTGAAATGGGCGGGTCCGGCGCCAGGGCCCTGGTCAACTCATCCACCAGTCCATCGTGGCGGCCCAGATCATTTGCCGCCTGCCCGATGCCCTCGGGCGGCAGGGGCAGTTCCGCTGCCGCCAACAGACCGCCCAGAGCATGGGCCGCCGACAGCCCGTCGCGAATGGCCGCGAGATCCCTTGGCCCGCCGCGCTCCAGACACAGCCGCGCCAGGGCCCGGGCCATGTCGGGGGATTGCCGCAGCGTGGCGCGCAGATCCTGGCGCAAACGTTCGGCGGCGATGAAATAATCCACCATGTCCAGGCGGCGGTTGATGGCATCGGGCGCTATCAGGGGGGCGGCGATATGGCGGGCCAGCAGCCGCGCGCCGGCGCCCGTCACGGTGCGGTCGATGGTGGCCAGCAGGCTGCCGCGCACTTCGCCCGACAAGGTCCGCGTCAGTTCCAGATTGCGCCGGGTGGCCGGGTCTATCGCCATGCTCTCCCGGCCCGAAACCTGACGGGGGGGTTCCAGCCGGGGCAGGCGGCCAACCTGGGTCATCTCCAGATATTCCACCAGGGCGCCACAGGCCGCCAATTCCGCGCGGCTGAAATCGCCAAAGGCATCCAGGGCGGCGACCTTGTACAGCGCGGTCAGGCGCCGTTCGCCCGATCCGCTGTCAAAGCGCGCGGCAGCGTATGGTGTGATCCGCTCGGACCAGTCATGGCGCCATTCCGCCTCGGAAACCTCCGCCAGCATGGCATCCGAAAGCACCAATTCGCCGGGCGAGAGCCGCGCCAGCTCCGCGCCGATGGCCTCCTCCTCGATTTCCGAGGTCAGAAACTCGCCGGTCGACAGATCCAGCCAGGCGAGGGCATGGACGCCGCGTACCTTGGCCAGGACGGCGAGATAATTGTTGCTCCGGGCATCCAGCAGCGCATCCTCGGTCAGGGTGCCGGGGGTGACCAGGCGGACCACGGCGCGCTGGACAACCGACTTGCCGCCGCGTTTCTTGGCTTCCGCCGGATCCTCGGTCTGCTCGCAGACGGCGACGCGGAAACCTTTGCGGATCAGGCGCGAAAGATAGGTATCGGCGGCATGTACGGGCACCCCGCACATGGGGATATCCTCGCCCAGATGCTTGCCCCGCTTGGTCAGGGTAATATCAAGGGCGGCGGCGGCGGCGACCGCGTCATCAAAGAATAATTCATAGAAATCGCCCATGCGGTAGAACAGCAGGCAGTCGGCATGCTGTCCCTTGATGGACAGAAACTGTTCCATCATGGGCGTCAGTTTGTCAGACCCCGCCGTGGAAGATTTGTTCATGAATGACTCGAAAATCCAAAAAAAAGCGACCAACGCCGCCGGGGCCGCATGCCGGCAAAGGCTAGCAAAGGCGCGGGGTTTTTTCCAGAGCTGCGGATAGTCTGTTTAGGCACAGGCTGGTTAAATTGCTAAACTATCGCCATCGCGCGGGTCCGCGCACAAATGGGGAGCCTATTGCCATGACCGATGCCGAACGCATTGCCGCGCTGGAAGAACGTCTTACTTTGATGGAGGACCGTGAAGAGATCCGCGACCTGCGTGACCGCTACCACAGCTGCATCAATGATGGCCGCTACGACGGTATCGCGGAATTGTTCACTGATGACGCGGTGGTGGAACTGGGCTATCTGGCCCGTTACGAGGGCTGGGCGGCGATCGATACGGGCTTTCGCGGCATGGGTGAGCGGGAGCGTTTCTTCATCAAGCAGTTCATCCATAGTCACCGCGTCACCGTCGAAGGCGATAGCGCCAGCGGTGTCTCGTATCTCGAAGCGCGTTATGGCCGTTTTGGTGTCTCATATCTGGTCTCGGGCCGCTACGACGACCGTTACCGCCGGGAAAACGGTGTCTGGCGGTTCAGCGAGATGGTCATGGATTTCTATTACACCGTTCCCGCCGGCGTCGGCTGGACCGGCGACGAGCGGCACTATCTGAAACCGCGCTAGACCATTTTCGATATTCATCGAGTCGCCAAGCCACCCGCTCCCCCTGCCCGGCCACCCAATAATGGTACCCTGTGGG
>CAYWYB010000340.1:0-5504 GCA_964462145.1 uncultured Rhodospirillaceae bacterium | reverse complement strand
AATAATCAATGACCTGCTGGCCTGGCTGGGCCGCGCATAGCAGAGCCACCAGTTGCGAACCTTCGTCCTGAATCTCGACCGCGCCGTTTTGATAGAGCGGGTGATTGATCATGGAGCGTCGGCTGTTCAGGCGCAGGGCGGTGGGTGCGAGGGTGCCTGGGGTGATGGCAATATCATCCCTGGCAAGAGCGTCGGCAACCTTGGCGGTATCGGCACGCAGCGTGTTGACCCGCAGGTCGACCGCCCCCCGGCCCTGCATAGCCGCCATTTCCAAGCCTAAGTTATCGCCGAACCGCCGCAGCAAGGATTGTTGCAGCCATTCGGGATAATTGCCCACAACCCATGCAGGTGCTTCCGGGCTAGCTTCTTGCGCTAACTTCTCCAGCGCCGCTTTCTCATCGGCGTCCAGATCGGCGGGGCAAAACTTGGCGGCATCGAACAAGGCGGCCACCGCCTCGGCCTGGGCATTGGCATCCGACATCAAATGCGCCAGCACCAGGCGCCGGCTGTCTCCGCCGCCAGCCCGCCAGGCATATTCACCCTGCCTGCGGAGGACGTCATAGACCGTTTCCGTCACCGCCCGCCGGTCCTTGGAGCCGGCATAACGGCGGGAACGAAAATAATTGCCGACCAAACGGTCAGCCGGAACTGTAGCCGCGCCGATCTGATCCAATAGTTCGATGGCCGCCTGTATGCGGGCGCCGGGAATCATATGGAGCCTGTCCCTCTAGGATTGAATTACTAAGACTGGTTTATGGGATAATTCGGCGCTTCCCGGGTAAGCGAAACGTCATGCACATGGCTTTCCCGGAAACCGGCCTGGGTAACGCGGACGAACTGGCACTTGGTGCGCATATCGTCCAGGCCGCCGTTGCCCGTATAACCCATGGCCGCGCGCAAACCGCCGATCAACTGGTGAATGATATCAGAGACCGGGCCCTTATACGGCACCCGGCCTTCCACGCCCTCGGGCACCAGCTTGATGGCGTCGCGGATTTCCTCCTGGAAATAGCGGTCGGCGGAGCCCCGCGCCATGGCGCCCAACGAACCCATGCCGCGGTAGGATTTATAGGAGCGGCCCTGGTACAAAAAGACCTCGCCCGGCGCTTCTTCCGTGCCGGCCAGCAGCGAGCCGATCATGGCGCAGTTGGCGCCCGCGGCAATGGCCTTGGCCAGATCGCCGGAATATTTGATGCCGCCATCGGCAATGACGGGCGTATCGTTTTTCTGCGCTGCTTCGACCGCTTCCATGATGGCGGTCAGCTGCGGCATGCCGACGCCGGCCACGATGCGCGTGGTGCAGATGGAGCCGGGTCCGATGCCGACCTTGACCGCATCGGCGCCAGCATCAATCAAGGCCTTGGCACCTTCCGCGGTGGCCACGTTGCCCGCCGCCAGTTGGGTGTAATTGCTTAATTTCTTGATCTCATTGACGCTGCTCAACACGCCGGCGGAATGGCCATGTGCCGTATCGACAATGATCAGATCAACGCCGGCATCAATCAAGGCTTCCGTGCGGGCCAAGCCGTCCTTGCCAATGCCGGTGGCCGCCGCCACGCGCAGACGGCCCTGTTCGTCCTTGGCGGCATTGGGATAGGTCGTCGCCTTTTCCATATCCTTGACGGTGATCAGACCGACGCATTTATAATTCTCGTCCACCACCAGCAGCTTTTCAATGCGGTGCTGGTGCAACATGCGTTTGGCTTCGGCGCTATCAATGCCCTCGCGCACGGTGACCAGGTTTTCATGGGTCATCAATTCCTTCACCGGCTGGCGCTTGTCGGTGGCGAAGCGCACATCCCGGTTGGTCAGGATCCCGGCCAGTTTGCCCGAGCCTTCCTCAACCACCGGAATACCGGAGATGCCGTGGTAGTCCATCAGGTTCAGGGCATCGTCCAGGCTTTGATCGGGATGAATGGTGACAGGATTGACCACCATGCCGGCTTCGAATTTTTTTACCCGGCGGACTTCTTCGGCCTGTTCCTCCGCCGTCAGGTTCTTGTGGATCACGCCCAGACCGCCCAATTGCGCCATGGCTATGGCCAGGCGGTGCTCGGTTACCGTATCCATGGCTGATGAGAGCAGAGGAATGCCCAGGGGAATGGCCTTGGTGACCTGGGTATTTGTGGTTACCTGGTTCGGTAAGACGGCGGATGCCGCCGGTTTCAGAAGAACATCATCGAACGTCAATGCCTCGGATATTTTCATATTGTTTCCCGCCTCCTGAAAATGGCGCGCACTATGCCATGTCCGTGCAAACAAAAACAGGGCGCATGAAGCGCCCTGTGATGAAATTTATTGGGTTTCGTCCTGTCATCCGCCAGCCCCACTGGCCCTTGCATCAGCCTCCGCCTCCGCTTCCATGTCGCCCGCGACGAAACGGTCCGGATCATCGGCGTACATGGCCGGATAATGCTTGATGAAAGAAGCCTTGATATCGTCGAACGGGGTATCGGCGAAGGAACCATGCTCGGTGATATATTCCATATGCTGGTTGCCGGCGGCATCGAAGGGGTGAAAGACCGAATCGGTGCGGCCGTCGAATTCCAGGGGCAGGGTGCCGAATTTCTCGCAGAGCGAGAGGTTGAAGGCCGGCGTCGCCTTGACCCATTTGCCTTCCAGATAGATCTCGACAAAGCCGTGATAGACAAAAAGATCGGTGCCCATCAATTCGACCATGCGCTTCGAAGCCAGATGGTTGCGCACATCGGCGAAGCCCAGGCGGGCTGGAATGCCCAGAACCCGGCAGGCCGCCGCCATCAAGGCGCCCTTGGTGATGCAAAAGCCATTGCCCCGTTCCAGCACGGAACTGCCTTTCATGCCGTGCTCGGTCATCTCCACCCCATAAGGGTCATAGCGGAAATCGTCGCGCACGGCGTAATACAGGCGCACGGCCTTTTCCAGGTCCGTGCCGTCCGCGCCGCCAGCGCGGTTGGCGAATTCAATCACTGCCGGATGGTCGCTGTCCACGTATGTCGCGGGCTCAAGATAGGGTTGGAAATCTTCACTCATAACACTGCTCTCCGCGGTTCGAGCCTTCGTATAGCGCAAAAAACATCCCGCGCCTACGTTGTTATGTCAGGTGTCGCCGCCGCCCCGGTAACCGGTTGCCACTACGTACATTTCAGCCGAGTCCGAGCGCGAGGCCTCTGGCTTGGCATGGCGGACAAAGGCGAAATCCCGCTTCATGGCGGCCAATAGCTCCTGCTCCGCGCCGCCCTGCCAGACCTTGGCGACAAAGCCGCCGCCGGGCGAGAGCACGCTTTTGGCCAGATCCAGCGCCGCCTCGGCCAGGGCGATGATACGCAGATGATCCGTGGCCCGGTGCCCGGTGGCGGGCGGCGCCATATCGCTCAAGACCAGATCGGCCGGCCCGCCCAGGGCCGCGCGGATCGCCGTCTCGGTTTCCAGATCGGTGACGTCGCCAACCAGGGTTTGCGCCCCGCCCATGGCATCCATCTCGGTCACGTCGACGGCCAGAACCTTGCCCTTTGCACCCACGGCGGTAACCACAACCTGGGTCCAGCCGCCGGGCGCGGCGCCCAGGTCAACCACCGCCAGGCCCTTCTTTAGCAGGCCGAATTTTTCGTCCAGCTGCAACAACTTGTATGCGGCGCGGGAGCGGTAGCCGTCCTTCTTGGCGGCGATCACATAAGGGTCGTTCAGTTGCCTTTGCAGCCAGCGCGTCGATGATGTCTTGCG
Organism: uncultured Rhodospirillaceae bacterium; assembly: GCA_964462145.1. Lineage (GTDB taxonomy): Bacteria > Pseudomonadota > Alphaproteobacteria. The sequence continues at coordinate 1,802 of CAYWYB010000340.1, read as the reverse complement.
CCGCCGCGCCGTGCGTACGCGGACCGACAGATTCCGCCCCGACGGCTTGGACTTGCCACCGCCGCCACCGCCGCCTTTACCGCCGCCGCCTGCCGGGGGTGTCATTGGCGTACGGCGTTGGTGGAAGAGGCTGCCGCGCGCTGCCTGTCCCAGCGCATCAGGGACAGCAGCAGGCCCTCGCGGACGCCACGGTCGGCGACGCGCAATTTCTCGCACGGCCAGGTGCGGCGGATCGCCTCCAGTATGGCGCAGCCAGCGACCACCAGATCAGCCCGGCCGCGGCCGATGCAGGGATGGGCCGCGCGCTGTTCCAAATTCATGCGCCGTAACCGTTCAGCCGCGCCGCAGGCATCCGTAAAGGACAGCCACAGGCCGTCCACCTGATCGCGATCATATTTCTCCAGGCCCAAATGCACCCCCGACAATGTGGTGACGGTGCCGGAGGTACCAATCATCTGCACCCTGCCCCGGCTAAATTTTTCATTGATGCCATGGGCCGCTTCAAAGGCACGGAAATCAATTTCCAGGCGTTGTACCAGGGCTTCGTACTGGTCGGGGCTGAAATCGCCGCCGCCATGCTGTTCGGCGATGCCGACGACGCCGTGAGGCAGCGAGGTCATGGCGATGGGATCGATGCCGGTTTCGGGGTCATGTTCGGCCCAGACCAATTCGGTACTGCCGCCGCCGATATCGAACACCAGAACATGGCTGGTTTCCCGCTCCATCAAGGGCCGGCAGCCGGCGATGGCTAGGTTGGCCTCTTCCTCGGCCGAGATGGTTTCCAGATGCAGGCCGGCTTCCGTTTCGACGCGGGAGAGGAATTCGTCACAATTATCCGCCTTGCGGCAGGCGGCGGTGGCAACACAGCGGGCCCGGGTCACCCGCCGCCGACGCATTTTGTCGGCGCAGATTTTCAGTGCCGCGATGGTCCGCTCCATGGCCGCCGCCGAAAGCTGTTGGCTGCCGTTCACCCCCTCGCCCAAACGGACGATGCGGGAAAATGCGTCGACCACGCGAAAGCCCTCGTCCACCGGCTTGGCGACCAATAGACGGCAGTTGTTGGTACCTAGGTCGATCGCGGCATAGGTATGTTCCGGCGGCCCCGCCATGGCCGCCTTTCCATTCCGTCCCCCACTCCGCCTATCGCGTCGATTTCCACCCTGTGCTGACATTGCAGCCACCATCTTTAACTTTTTTTAGCACTCCCTATCTATAACTTGACTGTTTGGCGGTCTCCTTGCAATAGGCAGGATGCTTAACGCCATCGGTTGACATCGCGACGGCTGCTAAATAGGTTGCGCGCAGCCGGCGTAGCTGGGACAATTTCGCGTCCTATGGTCTTGGTGGGAACTCGTCTAATGGTAGGACAGCGGACTCTGACTCCGTAAGTCCAGGTTCGAATCCTGGGTCCCCAGCCACTCTCGGAACGGTCATTTTTGGCTCGGTCGCAGAGAAAACTCCTCGCGGGGTTGTGGAACCGGCCCTGTACCCCAACAAATAAATTCAACGCTGATTGGTCAGGCGGATATAGATCGCCGTTACGGCCAGGATGATCAGGCCGAACAGGATGCGCCGTGCGCCTTCGGGCATTTGCAGCAATGTCAGAAGCGTAGCCAGGACCGTCAGGATCAGGGCGCCGACGATTGTGCCGGAATAGCCGCCCCGGCCACCGAATATAGAGGTGCCGCCGACCACCGCCGCCGCGACAGAGGGCAGCAACAGGGGATTGGCCAATGATAGTGACGGTGCCTTGATCAGCCCCACGTAAAGCAAACCGGCGATCCCGGCGATCATGGCCGAGA
>CAYWYB010000339.1:0-5511 GCA_964462145.1 uncultured Rhodospirillaceae bacterium | reverse complement strand
ATGACAGAGATTCTTGAAGGCGGTGATATACGCGATACGCCCCTGGACGAGGCACTTGGCGAACTCTACCTCTCCTATGCCCTTTCCACCATCATGTCGCGCTCCCTGCCCGATGTGCGCGACGGCATGAAGCCGGTGCACCGGCGCATTCTGTACGCCATGCGGCAGCTGAAACTGAACCCGGACACGGGCTTCAAGAAATGCGCCCGCATCGTCGGCGATGTCATGGGCAAGTTTCATCCTCATGGCGATCAGGCAATTTACGACGCCCTGGTCCGTCTGGCCCAGGAATTCGCCCAGCGCTATCCGTTGGTGGACGGCCAGGGCAATTTCGGCAACGTGGACGGCGATAACGCCGCCGCCATGCGTTATACCGAGGCGCGCATGACCGCCGTCGCCCAGGCCCTGCTGCAGGGCATCGACCTGGATACGGTGGATTTTCGCGGCACCTACGATGGCGAGGCTCAAGAACCCGTTGTGCGGCGCGCCGCCTTCCCCGACCTGTTGACCAACGGCGCCCCCGGCATCGCGGTAGGCCTGGCGACCTCGATCCCGCCCCATAACATCCGCGAATTGTGCGCCGCCCTGCTGCATTTGATCAAATTTCCCAATGCCGGCCTGGACAAGCTGGTGCAATTGATCCCCGGCCCGGATTTCCCCACGGGCGGCGTTATCGTGGAGGATCACGCCTCAATCTTGGAGGCCTATAAAACCGGTCGCGGCGGCTTCCGTCTACGCGCCAAGTGGGAGGTCGAAAAGGGCAAGCGCGGCACCTACAACATCGTCGTCACCGAGATTCCCTATCAGGTGCCAAAGGGCCGGGTGATCGAAAAAATCGCCGAGTTGATGCACCTGCGCAAGCTACCACTTTTGGCTGATATCCGCGATGAATCGGCGGAAGACATCCGCCTGGTGCTGGAGCCGAAATCAGGCCGGGTGGAACCGGAAATGCTGATGGAGCATCTGTTCCGCCTTAGCGATCTGGAAGTGCGTATCGGCCTCAATATGAACGTTCTGGATGCGGATCAAACGCCGAGAGTGATGAACCTGCGCGAGACACTGCAGGCCTTCCTGGATCACCGCCATGTGGTCCTGATCCGCCGTTCGAACCATCGCCTGGGCCAGATCGAACGGCGCCTGGAAGTTCTGGGCGCCTATCTGATCTGCTATCTGAACCTGGACGAAGTGATCCGCATCATCCGGGAGGAGGATGAGGCGAAACCGGCCCTGATGAAAGCGTTCAATCTGACCGAAAACCAGGCCGATGCAATCCTGAACATGCGCCTGCGCGCCCTGCGCCGCCTGGAGGAAATGGAAATCCGGGCCGAAGACAAGGCCTTGAAGGGCGAGCGCAAGGAGTTGAAGGCACTGCTGGCATCGGAGGACAAGCGCTGGGCCGCGATCACCGGCGAAATTCGCGAGATGCGCAAGACTTTTGGCGACGATCCGGCCCTGGGGCCACGCCGCAGCACGTTCGCAGATGCGCCCACGGGCGAATTGATGCCGATCGAGGCCATGGTCGAAAAGGAACCGATCACCGTGGTCTGCTCCGACAAGGGCTGGCTCCGCGCCCTGCGCGGCCATGTGGAGGAAGGCCACGACGTGCGCTACAAGGACGGCGACAAGGGCCGCTTCTGGTTGCATGCCCAAACCACGGACAAGCTGGTTCTGTTCGCCACCAATGGCCGCTTCTACACCCTGTCCTGCGACAAGTTGCCCGGTGGGCGGGGCAATGGAGAGCCGGTACGCCTGCTGTTGGATCTTGCCAACGACCAGGAAATCGTCGCCATGATGGTGCATGATCCCGAACGCAAGCTTGTCGTTGCCTCCACCGATGGCCGGGGTTTCGTGGTGGAGGAAAAAGCAATAGTGGCGCAGACCCGTGGCGGCCGTCAGGTTCTCAATGTCTCGGGCGATGTGGAGGCCGCCGTCTGCACGCCGGTGCAGGGCGACCACCTGGCCGTGGTCGGCGACAACCATAAACTGCTGCTGTTCCCCCTTTCCGAGCTGCCGGAAATGAACAGAGGCCGGGGCGTGGTGCTGCAACGCTACCGCGACGGCGGCCTGTCGGATGCCAAGACCATGACCCTGGCGGACGGTCTGAGCTGGCGTCAGGCGGGAGGCCGCACCCGCACGGAAACCGAGTTGGAGATGTGGCTGGGCAAACGCAGCCAGGCAGGCCGGTTGGCCCCGAAAGGGTTCCCGAAGAATCATAAATTTGGCTAATTCGTCAATTTGGTAAGAGAGTTATGACAGTACCCGAGTTCGACACGGTGCACGCGGCATTCGGCCACAGTGCACGGCAATGGCCCGATCGCGGCGCCCTTTGTGCCACACCCATGGCCGGGCGCGAGTACTACCCAGACGGCAAGGAATTCACCTATGCCGAAGCCTGGGTCCAGATCGAGGCGCTGCGCCGGCAATACGCCGACGCCGGCTTTGGTCATGGTCATCGGGTCGGTTTGTTGTTGGAACAACGGCCGGAGTTCTTTTTTCACTATCTGGCCCTGAACGGCCTCGGCTGCGGCATCGTGCCGATCAATCCCGATTACCGCCACGACGAAATGCTCTATCAGATGGACCATTCCGAAGCCGACATCGTGATCACCCTGGAAAGCCGGGCCGAGGATTTGCGGCGGGTGGCAGCGGAACGGAATAAACCGCTGCCGGTTGTCCGCTTCGAAAGCTTCACGGACGATTTGGCTCACCTTGGCCCCGCGCCTATCGATGCCCCGCCAGGCCCTGCCAGCGAGATCAGCCTGCTCTATACCTCCGGCACGACCGGACGGCCCAAGGGCTGCATCCTGAGCAACGAGTTCTATATTCAAGGCGGGCGCTGGTATCTGTCCATGGGCGGCAAGCTGAGTTTTGATGCCCCCGAGCGGGTCATCAATCCGCTGCCGTTTTTCCACGTCAACGCCCAGGCGATCTGCGCCACGGCGGTGTTTCTATCCGGCGGCTGCCTGATCGCGCCGGACCGTTTCCATCCCTCCACCTGGTGGAAAGACGTGGTCGCAACGGGCGCCACAGCCATGCATTACCTGGGCGTGGTGCCGCCGTTATTGATGAACCAACCGGTCACGCCGGAGGAAAAGCAGCACAAACTGCGCTTTGGCACCGGCGCCGGCCTGGAGCCGGAACTGCATGGCCCGTTCGAGGAGCGCTTTGGCTTTCCCCTGGTGGAAGTCTGGGGCATGACAGAAACAGGCCGGGTATTCGCCGATTGTCACGAGCCACGGCGCGTTGATACCCGTGCCTTTGGCAAGCCGCTGGCCGGTCTGGAGGCCCGCGTCGTCGATGACGATGACAATGATGTGGGCCCGGATGCGGATGGCGAATTGCTGGTCCGCTACAACGCCGAGACGCCGCGCAAGCACTTCTTTTCGGGCTATCTGAAGAACGAGGAAGAAACCGAAAAATCCTGGCGCGGCGGCTGGTTCCACACCGGCGATACAGTACGCCAGGGCGAAGACGGCATGCTGTATTTTGTCGACCGCAAGAAAAACATCATCCGCCGCTCCGGCGAAAACATCGCCGCCGCCGAGATTGAGGCCTGCCTGCAATCCCACGAGCAAGTCGCGCAAGTGGCCGTGCTGCCGGTCGAGGACGAAATCCGCGACGAAGAGGTCCTGGCCTGCATCGTTGCCATGCCGGGCGAGCCAGCGGATGCGGCCCAGGCCCGCGCCCTGTTCGATTGGTGTTTTGAACGCCAGGCCTATTACAAGGCGCCGGGTTGGCTGCTATTCGTCGACAGCCTGCCGACCACAGGCACGCAAAAAATCCAAAAGGCGCAGATTTTCGGTCCGGACGAAGACCCCCGCCAAAACCCCGCCATCAACGATTTCCGGGATCTTAAAAAGCGTCACCGCTGATTTCGTCTAAACAGGCTTGTCGCCCTGGATGGTGACGCGGTAGCCGTGGCGAATGTTGGGGTAATAGTCCCAAGCAGCATGATGCTGGGTGCAGCGGTTGTCCCAGAACGCCACCGAATTGTCTTCCCAACGATAGCGGCATTGGAAATGCACGCCGCGTGCTATGTGGTTGCACAGCATGGCCAGAACATCGTTACTCTCGTGGTGGCTTAACTCCATGATCCGAGTGGTGAACGAGGCGTTGACAAACAAGCCCTTGCGCCCGGTCACCGGATGGGTGCGGACCACTGGATGAATGGCTTCGGGATAGTCGTCGTCGCGCAGATTTTCTTTCAGGCCATAGCGACCCTTGTGCACGTGTTCGGAACGATGCATGGCGGTTAGACCATCGAGAAACCGCTGCATGTGGTCGGATAGAGAGTCATAGGCGTCGTACATGTTGGCGAACAGGGTATCGCCGCCGACCTCGGGCGCATCGTGAATGTGCAGGATCGAGCCCATGGGCGGTTCCACATCGCAACTGACATCCGTGTGCCAGCCGCCGCCGGCTACGCGTTTGGATTTTTCGTCGGCGTGAATAACCAGAATTTCCGGGTGATCCTTCGGTCCCGGTGCCGCCGGGTGAACATGCAGATCACCAAATCGGCGGCCCAGGTCCTTGTGCTGCTCGATGCTCATTTCCTGATCGCGGAAAAAAATCACCTGATGGGCCATCAAGGCATCATGCAGGGCCTCGAAGGTAGCATCGCTCAACGGCTCGGCCAGGTTTACGCCCTCGATCTCGGCGCCGATGGACGCGGTGACGGGATTCACGCGAATATTACTCAATGTCATGAAGCTTCCCCATAATTCAGCTAAAGCAAGAGTTCCCCTATTTGACTTATGGTAGGCTGGATCGTACCGGCGATACAAGTCGCGGCAGGAGAGACGTCATGGCGAAGCCTGGGACATATTCGGAACGCTATGATGTGGTGGTCGTCGGGGCCGGCCATAACGGTCTGGTCTGCGCCGCCTATCTGGCCAAGGGCGGGCTGTCAGTCAAAGTGCTTGAACGGCGCGACCAAGTGGGCGGTGCGGCGGTGACGGAGGAGTTTCATCCTGGTTTCCGAAATTCCGTCGCCTCTTATGCCGTCGGTCTGCTGAACCGGCGGGTGGTCGAGGATCTGGACCTGTTTGGCCATGGCCTGGAACTGCGGCAGTGGGAGATGTCGAACTTCCTCCCCCTCGAAGACGGCAATTACCTGAAATCCTATCCCGACATGGAACGCACACGGCAGGCGATCGCGAGAATTTCAAGCCGCGATGCCGAACGGCTGGCCGACTATGAAGCCACCATCGGCCGCCTGGCGGAGGTGCTGCGCGGCTTCCTCATGGAGACGCCGCCGAATTCAGGCGGCGGCCTGCGGGATCTGTGGGCATTGCTGCGCAGCGGCAACCGCCTGCGCGGCCTGGACCTGGAAACCCAGCGGGATCTGGCCGATATCATGGTGATGAGCGCGGTGGATTTCCTTGGCCGCTAGTTCCATACGGATGCGGTGAAATCCCTGTTCGCCTACGACGGCATCATCGGCACCTTTGCCTCGCCCTACAGCCCCGGCACGGCATATGTCCTGCTGCATCATTGTTTCGGCGAGATCAT
>CAYWYB010000338.1:0-5582 GCA_964462145.1 uncultured Rhodospirillaceae bacterium | reverse complement strand
GGCGGAGCAATTTTTCTTCAAATACTGCTCCACCTTCGATTCGACGCCGCAAGGCAATATTGGGCCCGTGGCAGAGGCGCTGCTGGGTGCCCTAGGTGAGGATTTCACCATTGCCTGCCCGGCCTTTCCGGAAAACGGTAGGACGATTTGTTACGGTTATCTGTTCGTGGGCGAGCAGTTGCTTTCGGAATCAGGGTTGCAGAACCATCCCCTGACGCCGATGACAGATTCATCTCTGGTCCGCGTGTTGGCGGCCCAATGCCGCCAACCGGTCGGCCTGGTGGATCATCGCACCGTTGCTGCCGGCGCTGAGCAGATCCAGGCGGCTTTCGGCAAGCTGCGTAGGGAGGGCAAGCAGCATGCCATCGTCGATGCCCTGAACGATGCCGATCTGCTGCGCATCGGTACGGCCTGCGCGGATTTGAAATTGATCACCGGCGGGTCCGGCGTCGCTCTTGGTTTGCCGGAGAATTTCCGCCGCGCTGGCAAGCTGTCATCGGACACGGTGGCGGATGAATTACCTGCCGTGCCGGGGCCGGGCGCGGTGCTTTCGGGCTCGTGCTCCGAAGCGACTCTGGCACAGGTCGCGGCCATGCAAAAGAACCGCCCGTCGTTTCGGATTGACCCCCTGAAATTGGCCGCCGGCGAGGATCAGGCCGCCGAGGCGTTGGCCTGGGCGGTGGCGCAACTGGCTGATGGCCCGCCGCTTATCTATGCCTCCGCCGCGCCGGACGAGGTTCGCGCGGCCCAGGACAAACTGGGCCGGGGCGAGGCGGGCGAATTGATCGAGGCGGCAATGGCGAAAATCGCCACGGGCCTGGTGCAGGCGGGTGTGCGGCGCCTGGTGGTGGCGGGCGGCGAGACCTCCGGCGCCGTGGTTCAGGCCTTGGGCGTGGACGGCATCCGTATCGGACCACAAATTGATCCCGGCGTGCCCTGGACCACGACACTGGGGCAGCCGGAACTGGCCCTGGCGTTGAAGTCCGGTAATTTCGGCGTCGAAGACTTCTTCCTCAAGGCATTGGACTGCGCGCCATGAATGAAGCCCGGATGCGTCAGCAGATCTGCGATGTGGGTGCCTCGATCCATGGCCGCGGCCTGACCCATGGCGCCACGGGTAATATCTCGGTTCGTCTGGACGATGGCTGGTTACTGACGCCGACCGGGTCGAACCTGGGCAATCTCGATCCTGACCGCCTCTCGCGCTTGGATGAAGGCGGCAACCTCGTCGCCGGCGACAAACCGACCAAGGAAAGCTTTCTACATCTGGCGGTCTATGATCAGCGACCAGGCAGTGGCGCCGTGGTGCATCTGCACGCCACCCATTCCGTGGCCGTCTCGGTCCTGGCCGATCTGGACCCCGCCGATCTGTTGCCGCCGATCACCGCCTATTACGTCATGCGCGTGGGTAAACTGCCCTTGGTGCCGTTTTATGCCCCCGGCGATATGAAACTGGCCGAGGCGGTGCGCGAAACCGCACAGGAGCATCATGCCATGCTCCTGGCCAATCACGGCCCCGTGGTGGCGGGCACGGATCTATCAGCGGCGTTGGACGCGGCGGAAGAGTTGGAGGAAACGGCACGTCTATTCATGCTTTTACAAGGGCAACGAACACGCTACCTTACGGACGATCAGGTTGGGGAACTGCGGAAGGCGTTTCCGAATAAGGCCTAGAGTAATTCTTAATTGCTCTATATTCAGGAGTCCGAGCGCATTTTTTTGAATGCGCTCTGGGAATGGGGAAAAATCATGGGCTATTCACTGGAACAATTCTGTCAGGAAACACGTGCGGCGCTGACAGGCAATCCGGGCCGCGCGGGCCGCGATATGGCGCGCGGAAATTTGGAGAAGCTGCTGGTTGATCAGGAATTTCTGGCGGCCACCCTGGGCGACGATCAGGAGCCCGGCGTGCGCACGATCTATGAAGATCCCGATCTGGAATTTTGCGTCCTGGCCTATAAGGCTGCGGCCGACCGCACATCACCACCGCATGATCATGGCGTGTCCTGGGCCATTTATGGCCAGGCCGGCAAGCACACGGACATGAAGGTTTACAATCGGGTTGATGGCGCCAGCGGCGCCGGCGAGGCGAAGCTGGAAGTGACCCAGGAATTCCGCTTGATGCCGGGCCAGGCCGGCCTGTTCGATGTGGGCGAGATCCACGCCATTGATCACCCCAAGGGGGCGACCTTCGTGCGGGTTACCGGCACCGATCTAAATCATGTGGAGCGTCTGCGCTTCGACGAAGACAAAGGCACCGCCGAGGTCATCGAGGACCAGGGTGTGCCCCATCCGGACAAGGCTTAGTCTCTAGGGCTTGGACCCTATGCGGTTTCCAAACGTGCCAGCACGAATTTGTGCCAGGGCGTGTAGGCGAAATCGTCGCGGTCTTCCACCGCCGTCAGTTCGTTTGGCGAAATACCCGTGACCACTTCGTTGCCCTGGGCATCGGGGTAGGAGAGGCCAAAACCATTCGGCAACGAAATGGTGCCGGGCAGCATGCGCTTGTCCAACTCCACCACGACCTCAACCGAATCCCGCGCCGTGGTCAGCCGCGCGGTACCGCCATCATTGATGCCAAGGCCGGCGGCATCCGTGGGATTGACGGACAGTGTCAGGGCGTTGTTGGACTTGGCCCAGGCCGGATCGCGGACAACCGTATTGGCGGTGTAGGAACGCCGCTCTCCCGCCGAGAGGACCAGGGGAAATTCATCCGTGGTCTCGGCGGCGGTGTAGTCCCCAAGCTCCCTGACTTTATCCAGCATCTCGGGCAGGTGCAGGTTGACCATGCCGCCTGCCAGGCGGTTGCGGCGAAAGCTTTCCTCGGGCGCGTCGACGGAAAAAACCAGCCCGGATTGCGCCGCGATTAGCGCCTCGAACAGTTTATTGCCGGCCTGCATGGGCGCGCCCTCGAAACCGGCCCGCGCCAGGGATGCGGCTTCGGTGGCCGCGAACATCTGTGTCACGCCCCAAAGGGCCGCGCCCTCCGCCATGCCCGCCGGCAGGCAGGGCCCCAGGGTGCGGTAGAGGACATAGGCGCCGTAATGGTTGATCTTGGGATTGCCCTTTGCCGCCGCGCCGAAGGCCTTCGTATAGGCCTCCAGGCCGTCTTCCGCTGCCTCCCGCAATGGTGCCAATTCGTCATCGCCGATAGGATCAATGGCCTCCAGCAGCCGGGCATGGATTTCCGGCTCCGATAATGTGCCGGGCAGGGGGCTCATCAGAGGCGCGCGCAGTTGGGCGCAGTTTTCCGGAAACTCGAAATTAAAAAACGTCATCTCGGGCTTTTCGTACTGGCTGGATGCAGGCAGCACGTAATCGGCCTCTTTCGCGGTCTCGGTCATGGCGACATCGATCACCACGACCAGGTCCAGGGCGGCCAGGGCCTCGCGCATGCGCTTGGCATCCGCCAGTGAATGCACCGGGTTGGCGCTTTCGATCAGCATGGCGCGAAAGCGGTCCGGGTGATCGCTGACGATTTCGTCCGGCAGCATGTTGCACGGAATTAGACCGGAGATGATCCGCGACTGGGTGACGGGCGTGGTTTTGTAGCCGGTTTCGTGGCCGTGTTCGTCGCGGGTCTCGCTGATTTTGTCCGGCGAGAAGATCGTCACCAACTGGGCCGGCAGATTGACCGCGCCGGCCTTGGCGAAGTTGCCGGTCAGCAGGAACAGCAGAATGCAGTGATAGCTATTCAGGGTGGAATTCGGCGCCATTTCGATGCCCAGGTCTTCCAATACCGAAAGACTGCTGGTACGGCCCATAATTTCGGCGACTTCTTCGATTTGCGCCATTTCGATGCCGGAAAAGGCGGCATATTCAGCGACGGGGACCGTGGACAGGGCCTCGATCACTGCTTCATGGCCTTGGGCGTACTCCGCCAGCCAGTCATGATCAATCAGGTCCGTCTGTACCAGTTGGCCTAGGATCGCCGCCAGCAGCCAGGCATCCCGTCCAGGCTGAACCCGTAGGTGGATATCGGCCAGCTCCGCCGTTTCCGTCACCCGTGGGTCGATCACGATCAATTTGCGTTTCGGGTCCTTCGCCATCTGGCGCAGAACCACGCGGGCGCGGGGGAAGCCGTTTGACTGCCATGGGTTCTTGCCCACTAGCAGCGCCGTTTCGCAATGTTCGAAATCGCCGTGATAAAAGCCGCCGACCATGCGGTCGAAAACCCAGGACAGGCCGGTTTTTTCCTGGGCCAGGGCGTTACCGCGATAGCGGCTGCCAATAGCCCGGCGCAATGGCGGGGAATAGCCGCCGCCCAGATGATTGCCTTGCCCGCCGCCGCCGTAATAGACGATCTTGTCGCCGCCCAATTCGTCGCGGATGGCGACCAGTTTCTGGGCGATCTCGGAAATGGCGGTATCCCAGTCGATCTCTTCAAAGCTGCCGTCTTCGCGGCGGCGCAAAGGCGAGGTCAGGCGGCTCTTGGCGGATTGGTAGTAATTCAACTGCAAGGCCTTATTGCAGGTATAGCCCTTGGTGCCGGGATGCTCCTTGTCGCCGCGCACGCGGACGATCTCCCGTCCGTCCTGGCCGCCAAGTTGCACCAGGACACCGCAGTTGCTGCCGCACAGGACGCAAGCGGTTTTCTTCCAATCAGCCGTACCTGTATCCGCCATGGTCTATGCCTCCAGATCGCTCTTCAGATCCTGATACATCTGCAAGGCATTGCTTGCACTTTCGTTGCGGTGCACCACGGCGCCGACGGCCTGGATCATGGCCACGGGACTGTCGGATTGGAAAATATTGCGGCCCATATCCACGCCAGCGGCACCCTGATCAACGGCCCGGTAGGCCATGTCCAGGGCCTCGCCCTCGGGCAATTTCTTGCCGCCCGCGATGACGATGGGTACGGGACAACCCGCCACCACTTTTTCAAAGCCGTCTTCGATGAAATAGCTTTTCACATAGTGGGCGCCGATTTCAGCGGCAATGCGGGTGGCCAAGCCAAAGTAACGGGCATCGCGCACCATATCGGCGCCAACGCCGGTGACGGCCAGGGTGGGAATGCCATAGCGGGCGCCGCTATCGATCAACTTCACCACATTGGCGATGGATTTATGTTCATACTCCGCCCCGATATAAACCTGTGCGGTGATGGCGGCGGCGTTCAGGCGGATGGCATCTTCGATATCGACGGCGACCAGTTCGTTGGACAACTCGCTCAGAATGCTTTGACCGGCGGAGGAGCGCAATACCACCGGCTTGTTGGCTGTTGGCGAAATACAGCTGCGCAGGGCGCCGCGGGTGCACATCAGAACGTCGGCATGGGGGATCAATGGCGGAATGGCCAAGTCCATGCGCTCAATGCCCGTGGTCGGACCTTGAAAATAGCCATGATCAAAGGCCAGCATCACGGTACGGCCCGAGACGGGATTAAAGATCCGCGAGAGGCGGTTCTGCATGCCCCAATCCAGGGCATTGGAACCTTTCAGGAAGAACGGCTCGTTCCGGGCCGGTGTGTCCAGGCCAAAGTCCTTGCCTTCCTTAATGTCGTCAAGATCCGCCATCTGCCGAATTTCCTTCCGTTGAAATTTTCCTGATTGTAATGCGGTGGGGGGCAAAGCGCGCACAAA
>CAYWYB010000337.1:0-5584 GCA_964462145.1 uncultured Rhodospirillaceae bacterium | reverse complement strand
GGCCGGGCATCTGCGGGCGGACGATTGGCAGGGCCGCCGGGGTGTGCAGCTGTTTATCGAAGATGCGGCCTGGCCTGAGGATTGATAGGGCGAGGGGCAAAAAAACGTAGTTCGCCCTTGCTTTTCGCCGCCGATTTGGCTACTTCCTCCCCACCGCGACCCCGTAGTCTAAAGGTTAGGATGTCGGCCTTTCAAGCCGAAGATGCTCGGTTCAAGTCCGGCCGGGGTCGCCATTTTTCCCATCCGAAATAAGTTATAAAATCCCGCCCATTTGGCCACGACGCTTGGCCAGGCCCGGGCCGCTCTTGGCTTTGCGAAAATCCCATCCCCCACGGCCATCCTTGTGTATGATACTGGGCAAAGCCGATGTTATTCACGAGGGACACCCATGAGCGAGGTAGAGACCGAATTCCTGTTCGAGATATCCGCCGAGCTGTCCGCGATCCGGGATCTGGGCGCAACGCCGCTAGGCAATCGGCGCATTGCCGAGGTTTCCGGCGGCAGCTTTGAAGGACCAAAATTGCGGGGCCGGATATTGCCGGCGGCGGGCGGTGACTGGCTGGTTATTCGCAACGACGGCGTCTTGCAACTGGATGTACGGATCACGCTGGAAACCGAAGACGGCGCCCTGATCTACATGACCTATCGCGGTGTACGCCACGGTCCGGAAGATGTTATCGCGCGCCTCAACAACGGCGAAGATGTGGATCCATCGGAATATTATTTCCGCACCGCGCCGTTTTTCGAAACGGGGGCAGAGAAATATGCCTGGCTGAACAGTATCGTCTGCGTTGCCAAGGGCAGCCGCGCGCCAGGCGGCGTGGCGTATCGGGTTTTTGAAGTCTTGTAGGAAAGCTTTTTTAGCATGGGAAACATCGATATTCGCAAGCTTCTCGGCACCGGCATAAAGCTGCTGCTGATCTGTCTGTTGGTTGGCTGGGTGCTGTCGGTGATCGAGATCGATGCCCTTGGCTTTATCCGCTTCCTCTCGCAGTCCCTGCGCCATGCGGGCGAATTGGCGGCGGACGCGGTGCGCTGGGGCGTGCCCTATATCCTGCTGGGCGCGGTTGTCGTGGTGCCGTTCTACATAATCAAACTGGGCCTGGATATGTTGAAGCGCCGCAAACGTTAGGAAGGCTGGAGAGCAATGATCCAATTCGGCTTGATGAACCGGGGCCAGTTTCCGGTAGGCGGGGATGCCGCCCAGCACTGGTCGGAGATGCTGGAACAGGTGCGCTGGGCCGAGACGATGGGATTCGATTCCATCATGAAAGGTTCCCACTACACCACGCATCCGTTGTCGGAGTTCCAGCAGGTACCGTTTCTGTCCCGCATCATGGCCGAGGCGCCTTCCCTGCGCCTGATTGCCGGCGTGGTGTTGTTGCCCTTGCATAAGCCCCTGGATATCGCCGAACAGTTCGCCAATATCGATGTCATGTCCGGCGGCCGCCTGATCTTTGGCGTCGGCATCGGCTACCGAGATGTGGAATTCCGCGCCTTTGGCACCACGCAAAAAGAAGCCGGCCCGCGCATGGAAGAGGGGCTGGAGGCGATCAAGCGGCTGTGGAGCGAGGACAAGGTCTCCATGCAGGGCTCCCACTTCGAATTGATCGATGCGGTTTGCACCATCAAGCCAGCGCAACGGCCCATGCCGCCAATTTGGACCGGCGCCAACGCCGATATCGCCATCCGTCGCGCCGCCAGATTGACCGATGCCTGGTTCGTCAATCCGCACAATCGCCTGGACACCATCGAGCGGCAAATGGAGGTCTATCGCCGGGAGCTGGATGCCTGCAACAAGCCCTTTCCCGACGAATTCCCCATGATGCGCGAGGTCGTGGTGGCCAAGTCCCGGGAAGAAGCCATGCGCATGGCGCAGCCGTATCTGGAGGCGAAGTACAACGCCTATCATCAATGGGGCCAGGACAAGGTGATGCCGGCGGGGGATAACAATTTCGCCATCGATTTCGAGGAACTGGTCCAAGACCGCTTTCTGTTCGGCAGCCCGGAGGAAATCGCCGAACAGATCCTGGACCTGACGCGCCGCTTTGGCGTCAATCACTTCGTCATGGGTGTGCAGTTTCCCGGCATGCCCCAGCAAATGGTCCTCGACGAGATGCAAATGCTGTCAGAAGAGGTGTTCCCCCTGGTGCGGGCGGGGATCGGCATGTAGCAGGCAGAGGTGGAAAGGACGGCTGTTGTGTCCGAATTAAGGCTCGAACATGTAGTCATTCGCGTTGACGACCTGGATATCGCCACGCGGGATTTTCAATCTCTAGGCTTCAATGTGGTCTACGGCGGGGTTCACGGGTCAGGCTTTACCCACAACGCGCTGATACATTTTCAGGACGGCAGCTTTTTTGAGCTCATTGCATTTCGCAGGAAGCTGCTTCTGAAAATGCTCCTCAGTTCCGGCCTCTTGGGGCTTCTCCTGAGGAATACCGACAACCATATAAAATACCGCTTCGTCGAGGGCATTCGGTTTCCGGAAGGGTTCATGGATTCGGCTTTGTTATCCAAGGAGATTGCTTTGGATACCGAACAGGCGAACCGGCGCGGCCTGAAAACCTCCCCGCCGATACCGTTTCAGCGGGAAAAGCCCAACGGCGAGACGGTCCGCTGGAATATCATGTCGCCCTTCGCCGATGCCTTGCCGTTTCTCCGGGATGCCTATGTCCCGGAACAGCATACGAGCGAGGCGGATACCCGCCACGACAATGGCGCCCGCGGTATTTCAAGCGTCGTTTATGCGGTTAAGGATTTGGCGGCATCGGCCCGAGATTTCGAGCAGCTGCTGGGAATGGACATTGCCATTACAAATCAGGACGGGGCGAAGCAGGCCACGTTCAAGCTTGGCGATGTATCGATGGTGCTGCTGCCCGACAATGCCCTGAGCGACAAAAGAGACTGCCCCATCCAGGTAACTTTGAACAGCGATGACGGCGGCTCCACCGGGCAGTTGGGAATGGAAAAAACCCACGGCGCCAGGATCATTCTATAAGGCCCACATCCCCTATAGCCCCTACAACCTGGCCCAGATCCGCTCCATGAAGTGGGCCATGGCGTCGTTGCTTTCCGCGATATCGCCGCTACTGATGCCGACGACGATTTCATCCAGCCCGCCGGCCTGATAAGCGCGGATGGTTTCAATGATATCATCATCGCTGCCGGTTAGCGCCGTTCGGTCCCCCACGGGGGCACTTGGCTCCTTGCCGGTAAAGCGCATGGGCAGGGTCAGGGAGAATGCCAATTCCGATGGCTCCCGGCCCGCCGCCTCCATCTGCCTGACGATGTCTTGGCGGCCCTCGGCAAATTGATTGGGCGTTTGCCGCAGGGTGTGCCAGCCGTCGCCGAAACGCACCACGCGGCGTTTGGCGGCGGCGGAGGAGCCGCCGATCAAAATCGGCGGATAAGGTTTCTGCAAGGGCTTGGGCGAAAACTTCAGGCCGGAATAGCGGTAGAATTCGCCAGCGAATTCAGGTGTATCATGGGTCCATAGGGCCTGCAACGCACCCAGGATCTCGTCCGTGCGCCGCCCCCGGGTGGTGAAATCAACGCCCAGGTTCTCGAATTCGTCCTGGGTAACGGCAACGCCAACGCCCAGATCTACCCGACCATGCGAAAGCTGATCCAGGGTGGCGACCATCTTGCCCAGCCGCGCGGGATCGTGCCAGGGCAGGACCAGGACCGAGGTACCCAGACGGACCTTTTCGGTCGAACAGGCAATCGCCGTCAGGACCGTCAGGGCATCGTGATAGGGCTTGTCGCCGAGACGTTCCGCCACATAGGTGGAATGAAACAGGTGTTCCCGGACCCAGACGCTGGCAAAGCCCAGCCGTTCCGCCGTAACGGCAATCGTGACGAGATCATTCGGATCTTCAACACCATAGTTGTTGGGAATGCCATAGCCGACTTTCATCTTAATCCCTTCCTCACGCCCTGAACCTGTTACAGGCGTATGAGTAGACCACGCGGTCGCCCGAATTGCCACGGAGATGGCAAATGGCTACTCTATAAGCAAAGAAAGATGGATGGATGAGGCGGAGGAGCGAAAGATGCAGAATACGGCGACGGCGACAAACCTGAATTCGGTCAATCCGGCGAGGGATATTAGGCTGGCCATCCGCAAGGGCGAACACAACACCCACACCGGCGGCGTCGCGCCGGGCCACGTTCAGGCCAACATGGTGATCCTGCCCAAGGAGTATGCGCAGGAATTCCAGACCTATTGCATGCTCAACCCCAAACCCTGTCCACTACTCGCCATTAGCGATGTGGGTGACCCGTCCCTGCCCACCCTTGGCGAAGACATTGACGTGCGCACGGATCTGTCCGGCTACCGGGTGTTCGAGAACGGCAAGGAAATCGATGTCGCCTCTGACATCACGGAATATTGGCGCGACGATCTTGTCGCCTTTCCCCTTGGCTGCTCGCTGTCGTTTGAAGAGGCGCTGATGCAGCACGGGGTGCCGCTTTATCATCGCCAACGCAATGGCCGCCCCGCCACCTATGTGACCAATATCGAGACCACGCCGGCGGGCCGCTTCCATGGCAAAATGGTCGTTTCCATGCGCGCCATGAGCCCAGCGGATGCTATTCGCGCCATCCAGATCACCACCCGGTTCCCCGACGTGCACGGCGCGCCGGTACATATCGGCCATCCGGAGGCCATCGGCATCGATGATCTGGACTATCAGGAGTTCGGCGGCTCGCCGCCGCAAATGCGCGAATATGACATCCCGGTTTTCTGGGCCTGCGGCGTGACACCGCAAATCGTCGTGGAAACGGTCAAGCCCAGCTTCTGCATCACGCATCTAGCCGGGCGCATGCTGGTGACCGATCTGCTGAACACTGATCTTTCGGTGCTATAAGCAGACACTCACGACTTCAGCGCTTCATCGACCTCGACGCGATAGGAATTGACCAGGGCGTTGGTTTCGTTGGCCATGCCGACGACGGCCATGACCTCTTTCAGCATCTCGTCGCTCATGCCCTGTTTGCGGGCCGAGGCAGTGTGGCTTCTGATACAATATTCGCAGTTGTTGGACATGGAGATGGCGATATAGATCATCTCCTTGACCATGGGGTCGAGGGCACCCGGCGCCATGACCTGCGCCAGGCTTTCCCAGGTGCGCTTCAGGGTCGCGGGATCATTGGCCAGATATTTCCAGAAATTATTGACGTCGGGCAAATTGCGCGCGGTCTTGATGTCATCAAAAACGGCCCGCACGTCATCGTTGGCGTCGGCATACTCGATAGGGTCAAACATAAAACTTTCCTCTCGTTACATTTTTCTGGGTTCTATCGAAACAGCGTTTCGATGAATGGACAGTCGGGAATGGTGCCGTCGGCGCATTGATCGGAGATCTCCGCCAGGGTCGTCTCCAGGCGCCGCAAGTCGGCGATCTTCTCCCTCACATCTTGCAGGTGGCTTAGGGTCAATTCGTGTACCTCGCCACAGGTGTAATCGCCGCCATCGACCAGGGCCAACAAGGCGCGGACTTCTTTCAGGGTAAAGCCCAGCTCCCGGCTGCGCTTCACGAAGGTCAGGCGTTTCAAATGCTCGTGGTCATAGCGGCGATGG
>CAYWYB010000336.1:0-5606 GCA_964462145.1 uncultured Rhodospirillaceae bacterium | reverse complement strand
CAGGGTGCCCCAAAGATTGCCGACCCCGCCGAACACCACGACCAGGAAGCTGTCGATGATATAGCCCTGGCCCAGGTTGGGGCTGACGTTGTCGATCTGACTCAAGGCGACACCGGCCAAGCCCGCTACGCCCGAACCCAGACCAAAGGTCATGGCATCGACCCAGTTGGAACGAATACCCACCGCATTGGCCATGGCGCGGTTCTGCGTTACCGCCCGCATGCGCAGGCCGAAATCGGTGTAGCGGATGATCAGGGTCAGTGCCAGAAAGACCAGTGCGGCAAAGATGATGATGCAGATCCGGTTGTTGGTCAGGATCAGACCGCCGGTGATCTCGATCGAGCCGCTCATCCACGACGGCGCGATCACTTCGCGGTTGGTCGGGCCAAAGATCGAGCGCACGAACTGTTGCAGCATCAGGCTCAAGCCCCAGGTTGCCAGCAATGTCTCCAGCGGCCGGCCATATAGGAAACGGATGACGCTGCGTTCCAGCAGCACCCCGAACAGGCCGGCGAACAGGAATGCGGCGGGAATGGAAATCAGCAGGGATTGCGTGATGGAGCCCGGGAAATAGTGCTCCATGATGACTTGGACCACATGAGTGGTATAGGCCCCCAGCATGACCATCTCGCCGTGGGCCATGTTGATCACGCCCATGACGCCAAAAGTAATGGCCAGGCCGATTGCGGCCAGCAGCAGTACCGAGCCCAGGCTGATGCCTTGAAAGAGATTTTGCAGAATGTCGAAAAAGGCCAGGCGCTGTTCAATGCTGGCATCCGCCTGCCGCACGGCTGCTAACAAATCGCCCTTTGCCGTTTGCGTTGTTTTCGCCAGCAGGTCACGGACGCCACGGTCGGGGAAATCGGCTAGGTTTTGGGCGGCGGCGAGCTTTTCCTCGGCGCTGCCATGGCGCAGGCGGGCGGCGGCCAGGGTGCGGGCCAGGGCTTTGCGGACTTCGTCGTCAGTCTCGTTCAGATAGGCCTTGGCCAGGGTGGTTAGGCTATCGGGGCCGGCGGATTTGAACATGGACCGGGCCGCGTTCAGGCGCTGGGCGCTATCCGCGCTAAATAAGGTCAGGGAACCCAGGGCACCGCGCAGGATGCCGCGCAGGCGGTTGTTGACGCGAATTTTTTTCGAGGAACGAGATTTCGCCTTGCCCAGGGGCTTGCCATCCAGGGCGCCGAGAAAGAACTTCTTGCGGCCCTCTTTCTTGAGAATGACGATGGCGCCGTCGGCTTTACGGATATGCAGGCGGCCTTCAAGCAGGGCGGTCAGGGGGGCGACCACGCGGGCATCGCCGCTGGCCGCCAATTTTTCGATGACGGCGATCTTGGCCGCGTAGCTTTTGGCTTTCAGACCGTCCAGCAATTCCGCTGTTTGATCGGCCCAGGCTGGTGAACCGATGACGGCCGAGGTCAAGAGCAAAAGCAGAGAAAAGAAAATTGGTCGCAACATCTTGCTCTTGGCCTATTTCTTCTTTGTCATTGCCGGGCTTGACCCGGCAATCTGGTGCAACAAACCTAAGTGTTTGTGTCTCCAGATCCTCGGGTCTTCGCTTCGCTACGCCCAAGGATGACAACTTAATGAATATTGGGGAGGCGGCGTCTTCAATGCCGCCTCCCCTGTTTGCGTCTTAGTTCGTGTACGCGGGCTTCTTGCAGTTGCCGCAGACCCAAGGGTAAGTCCAATCGGCGGTCAGAGCCGCGCTTTCGGGAATGAAGTCACTCCAGGCATCGCCGATGACTTCGCCGTCTGTTTGCCAGACAACGTCGAACTGGCCATCTTCCTGGATTTCACCGATCAACACCGGCTTGGAGAGGTGATGGTTGGTGTTCATCACGGCCATGCCGCCGGTCAGGTTCTTGACCTTTTGGCCATACATGGCCTGACGCACCGCATCCACCTTCGTGGTGCCAGCCTGCTTGACGGCCTGGGTCCACATCTTGAAGCCAATGTAGGTCGCTTCCATTGGATCGTTGGTGACGCGCTTCTCGTCCTTGATGAAGGCGTGCCAGGCTTTGATGAAGTCGTCGTTCTCCGGTGCATCCACGGACATGAAGTAGTTCCAGGCGCCCAGGTGACCGACCAGGGGCTTGGTGTCCAGACCGGCAAGTTCCTCTTCACCGACCGAGAAGGCCACGACGGGAATGTCCTCGGCCTTGATGCCCTGGTTGCCAAGTTCCTTGTAGAACGGCACGTTGGCGTCGCCATTGATGGTCGAGACCACGGCGGTCTTGATGCCCTGGGAGGCGAACTTCTTCACGGAGGCGACAATGGTTTGCCAATCGGAATGACCAAAGGGCGTGTATTCTTCCATGATGTCGGCATCGGTGATGCCCTTGGAATGCAGGAAGGCGCGCAGGATCTTGTTGGTCGTGCGGGGATAGACATAGTCCGTGCCCAACAGCACGAAACGCTTGGCCCCGCCGCCGTCCTCGCTCATCAGATATTCCACCGCCGGGATCGCCTGCTGGTTCGGCGCGGCGCCGGTGTAGAAAACGTTGCGGGAGGATTCTTCACCTTCGTACTGCACCGGATAAAACAGCATGCTGTTCAATTCTTCGAACACCGGCAGCACCGACTTGCGCGAAACGGAGGTCCAGCAGCCGAATACCACGTCAACCTTGTTGACCTGGATCAGCTCGCGGGCCTTTTCGGCGAACAGGGGCCAGTTGGAAGCCGGATCGACGACAACCGCCTCGACCTTTTTGCCCAACAGGCCGCCGTCCTTGTTCAATTTGTCGATCATCATCAAGACCGAGTCTTTCAACGTGGTCTCGGAAATCGCCATGGTTCCTGATAGGGAATGCAGCACACCAACCTTGATGGTGTCCTGTGCCGCCTTGACCGGCAAGGCCGAGGCGCCGACACCTGCCGCGAGCGCGGCGGCGGCGAGGGTGTTGAGGGCTGTGCGTCTGGTAATCATCTGTTCGTCTCCAATAAGGGGTTGTCTTGCACCACCCTACGGTTTGCAAACAGCGTGCCAGTTTGAATTATTTTTTATTTTTGATGTAACTAATTGAATTAAAGAAGAAAAAATATGATGTGCCTGTTTTTGCGGCAATAATGATTTGTGGGTAAAAAATAGGCGTTCGTAAAAAAGTGCCGAAAAAATATGCAAAAAATATGATTGCAGCCCTTGCCTCAATCGACAGAGGAGGCAGAATGCGGCACCGGTTGGCTTTGGCTTGCCTTGGCCCGCCGTACGAGGTTGTCTTGCACCAACGGATGATCTCGGGGCACCGTGGCATTCATTGCCACGGTGTCGGCTTGCGCCAGGTGAGCCTAACTCACTGCGCGCAGGTTTTCCTCTTGGCTGCCATCGCCGCCATCGCGGACACAGTCCTGGGGGAAGTGAAGATGCACGACCGTGCCGACGCCGGGCTCGCTTTCCATGGTCAAAGCGCCGCCGTGCAATTCCATCAGGGCCTTGGATATAGATAGGCCCAGTCCAGTGCCCTGGTAACTGCGGGTCAAACCGTTGTCCACCTGCGCGAAGGGCTGCAAGGCCTGGGCCAACTCTTCCGGTCCCATGCCAATGCCGTCGTCCTGGATCGATATGGTAATGCCATTACCCGGCTCGCTTCGCACGAAGATGTCGACATCCGGTTCCTCGCGTGAAAACTTCATGCCGTTGGATACAATATTCATCAAGATCTGCCGGAACGCCCGTTCGTCCGCCAACAGCGCCGGCATCCCCGCCGGTATATCGGCCTGAATATGGCTGCTCTCGACCGGCTTTTCGCCGTCGAGGAGGTCTCGGCAGACTTTTATGTTTTCCTCAATGGACAGCACCGTCTCGGACAGTTGGTAATTGCCGGCCTCAATTCGTGTCATGTCCAAGATGTCATTGACGATCGTCAGCAACTGCATGCCGTTTTCGTGAATGTGGCTAACATACTCGTTGTTCGACGGGTTCCCCAGATCGCCGAATATGCCCTGCTCCAGAGCCTCGGAAAAGCCGATGATGGCGTTCAGTGGCGTGCGGAGTTCGTGGCTCATATTAGCCAGGAATGTGCTTTTTGAGCGGTCGGCGAGTCTGGCCTGGTTCATGGCCTCGCGCAGGGCAATTTCGTTCGCCTTGCGCTCGGTAATATCCAGCATCGAGCCGGCCATATGGTTAATTCTGCCGTTTCTATCGGCGTCACCCCGGCCCCGGCATTCGATCCAGATATAGCTGTCCTCGTCATGGCGGCGGACGCGGTATTCCTGATGGAAGACATCCGTGTCGCCCGTCAGGTATGCCTTCATGGCGGCAGTGGTTTCTTCCCGCTCATCGGGATGGATGCAGGTAAGCCAGAAGGAAAAGTCGAATTCCGCCAAGGTGCCTTCGGGCATGTTCAGCCACTTTTCGATGTTCGGCGAGGCGAATATCCGCCCCTCTTCCATCACCCAGAGGCCGGCCGAAGTGCCCTGCAGAACATTGGCCCAGCGGTTTTCCTGGCGGCGTAACTCATTCGCCGACTCCACCATCTCCGTTGCGTCCGAGGCGATGCCGCGATAGCCGGTGAAACGGCCTTGCTTGTCCCATAGCGGTTTGCCCGAAACCCGCGTCCAATGCGGTTTGTCGTCATTGTTCTTGCGCCGGTAAATAAAGTCGCGGACGGGCAGGTGCGCGTTCATCTGCTTGAGGTGATGGCTCCAGGCAGTGGGGTCAAAATCCTCGTGCACCAGGATATCTTCCGTCTGCCTGAGTTGCGATTTGGCCGGAATACCGATGACGGAGCCGACGTTGTTTGAAATATGGGAGAAGCGCAGCTCCGCATCCATTTCCCAGAACCAGTCGAGGCCGGATTCGGTGAAATCGCCCAGGCGGCGTTCACTGCTATCGATACCGCCGTTGATGGCGCGCGCCACTTGCCCCAGTTCGAGGATTTGCGATTCCGGTACCCGTGTTTTGCGGTCGCCGGCGGTATGGCGTTGTACGATCCCGACCATTTTCTTCAGCGGCTGCAATACCTGCCGCTGCAACATCAAATAGGCCAGGCCGATGCCGCCGAACACCAGCAGCAGGAAACCGGCTGCCAATCCGGCACGCAGCAGATTGAGGACATGGCGCATGCCCGCCGGATCCACCCGCACAATAACCGCGCTGTGAAACGCCGTGGGCGCGGCATTGCCGCCGCCGCGATGTTCCCCCAGTAGGACACGCTCGGCGATTTCGAAATCACCATTGTCCAGCCAGTGCCCGGTGAGGGCTTTGCGCCAGTCGGTTTTCTGGATTTCACCGCGCATGCCGCGGGCGTAGTCTTCCTGTCCGGGCCGGGCCGTCACGACGGTGACCGCGGCGTCTTTCTCTTGCCCATGAAGTCCAGGGCGGATAACCCCGATGGCGCGAATATCCGGTTCATCCCGAAGCACATGGCGCAGTAAATCATCCAATTCGGCTTCATCGTGGGGTTGTATCAGTACATGATTGACCACGGTCGTCAGGATTTGGCCACGGGCCGTCATGTGTTCCTGGAACAGTGTCGCCGCAGCGTACTGAATGACCCATAGGCCGACAACGGCCACGGCCAGGCCGGCCGCCAGCATGGGGATCAGGAATTTGCGCCGCAGCGTCGTTTCGCCCACTTGTCATCCAATCAGAGAAGGCTGGCCGGGCG
>CAYWYB010000335.1:0-5635 GCA_964462145.1 uncultured Rhodospirillaceae bacterium | reverse complement strand
ATGATCTAGCCGCAGATAGTCTGTAACGCTTGCCAGGCCTCGGCGTCGAGTGCGGGCTTGCCGCCCTCGTCTTGATCTGTTGCGGCGATGCGTTCCGCCAAGGGCGGATGGCTGGAGAAATATCCGGTCAGAGCATTTGTCCCCGCCGCCTTTTTCGTCCCGCCCAGGCGGGCAAAAAAACGCGCCATCGCGTTGGTGGACAGACCGGCCCGGCGCAGCAGATCGCGACCAAAGGCGTCCGCCTGGCGTTCCATATCCCGGCTATAGCTCAACAACAGCAAGGTCCCGCCGATCTCGCCCACCAATTCGGCCAGGGCCGAGCCATCGCCGGTCAGCAGCTCGGAAAACATGCTGATGCCCATCACCCGCAAGGCCATCTGGGTTGGGTGGCGTTGGGCAACGTGACCGATCTCATGGGCCAACACGGCAGCGACTTCATCCGCGCTTTCAGCTTTCGTCAACAGGCCGCGGAATATCACGACATGGCCGCCGGGCAGGGCAAAGGCATTGACCATGCCGCGGTCGGCGACCACGACCGACAGCGCTTGCGGCAATGCCTCTCCCGCGCCCAGGCGTTCCGTAAGCCGCGACAGCGCCGCCGCGCCCGCCTGGCCGTCACAGATCTTGGCGCCGGCCAGCAGCCGGGCGCGAAAGGCCAGGCCGATATCCTGTTGCCATTGCAGCGGGATTAGCCTGGCTATCGGCGCCGACAGCCGGGGCAGGCCTTGCCACAGAAACAATGCGGCCAGCAGTAATGCCAAAACGATGATGCCGGCATTGCGGCGGACGTTACGGCGGGCCAGACCGGTCAAGAACAGCTGCGGCGCCTGTTGCCGCAGCGACGCGGCGTGAGAGGCATCGGCCAGCCGCAAGCGGGCTTCGGGATCGGTTTCACAGCTCAGGCGCAGCGGCATGCCCGGGTGCGGCGGCTCCACGGCGCGCAATTGCTCGAAGGGCCAATGCCGCTCAACCTTTCCGTCGCCCGATGTCAGGTGCAGTCCCACGGCGTCCAGCCGCACCGTGACCCAGTGCCGCGCCGCCGTCTTGCCGTCATTGAATTCTTCCCGGGAACTGCTCAAGGTTCAGACCGCGCCCAGATCAAAGGCATCGGCAAGGCCTTCGCCAATGCTGGGCCTTTCGGCCTGGGACTGCGTGATCCAGTCGACATTGATCTCCCCCATGACCATCAGGTGATCACAGAAATAGCGAAAGGTCCGCAGCTGCGCGAAAGGCTGGCCGAAACCCAGGGTGAGCACAATGATCAAGGCGTTGAGGCAAACAAGACCGATCAAATTCCCAAACGAGGCGTTCATCCGGAACGAAAGTCCCTGGAACGATGTGCTGGAAGCAAACTGGTTGATTTCATGCGCCCGATACCAAACCCAGCCAAGCGCCGGGATCAAGGGCCAAAGCAGCACCCAACCTTGCGACATATCAATGTCCGCGGCTTCAAATTCGGGTCCTCCGATATATTTAATGCTGCTCAACCGGATAAAGACGATGGCCGCAATCAAGGTGGCGGCCGAGGTGAGCCAGTAGACCGCGAAAACACGATAAAGCGGCGCCAACGGCACGCCGACCCGAAAATTGCGGTTGCCGAACATGGTCTCTGCCATGATCCGCTGAAATAGCTTGGCCCGCATCCAGGGATAGGCCCAGCCCAGGGTGATCAGGGCAAGCAGGGAAAAGAACAGATAACGGGCGGCATAGGACGCCGACGACCCATTCATGCCGCCCCGAATACCGCGCCAAACCGTGCGGCTGAGGCGATAGCGCCGGGCCCGGTAAATAGCCATCCCAATCAGGAACCAGATGACGGTGTAGAACGCCGCCGTGTAAACGGCAAATGCCGTGCTGCGCGGCTCCAGGTAGACACCCGCCACATTGCCGATGGCGCCCAAGGGCACCAGGATCAGAAAGAACACGGCCAGAAAACCTTTGAACAGCTCGCCCCCGCTGCCGGTATATTCCAGCGGTTCAGCCATGAAATATGTCTGCCGCCACAGATACTGCCGCACCCTGGTCTTGCCCCAAAATCGATAGATCGACAGGGTCAGGATATTCAGCAGGGTATTCAGCAGCACGATGGGCAGCAGCGCGCCCGCCCGCCCCCGCTGTTCCAGTGCTAATGGCGGTGATATTTCAGGTGGTGCCACGGCTCCGTCCATGGCCGGGATAATGGCGAGACGGCGCAGGTTTAGCAAGCGGTGCTGCAGCGTTCACCTCCGCTGCTTGACAGCACCGCCATTCCGCCTAAGTTGCGCTCACACTGTCTTGCAAGGCGGTTTGGAAGTTTTTTGCACGGAATGGTTTGAACATGGTTGCCATCTCATTACCCGATGGAACAGTGCGCCAGTATGACGGCGCGGTGACGGCGGAACAGGTCGCCAACGATATTGGCCCCGGCCTGGGCAAGGCGGCCATCGCGGCGCGCATTGATGGCGAGCTGGCCGATCTGCGCCTGCCCATGGAGGCAGATGCGCAGCTTGAGATCATCACCCGGCAAAGCGACGAGGCGCTGGACATTCTGCGCCACGATTGCGCCCATGTTCTGGCTGAGGCGGCCAAGGAGCTGTGGCCCGATATCCAGGTCACCATCGGGCCATCCATCGACGACGGCTTTTTCTATGACTTCTCCAAGGCCGAGCCCTTCACGCCGGAAGATCTGGTGAGCCTGGAAAAACGCATGGTCGAGATTGTCGGCCGCGACGAAGCGATCGAGCGCGAGGTCTGGGAGCGGCAAAAGGCGATCGACTACTTCAAATCGATCGGCGAACACTACAAGGCCGAGATCATCGAGGATCTGCCCGAGGACGAAACCATCACCGTCTACCGCCAGGGCGAATTCGTCGACCTGTGCCGGGGGCCGCATCTACCCTCGACCGGCAAGTTGGGCAACGATGCCTTTAAGCTGATGTCGATCGCCGGGGCCTATTGGCGCGGCGATCACCGCAACGAGATGCTGCAACGCATCTACGGCACCTGCTGGCGCAACAAAAAGGAATTGAAGGCCTATTTGCACCGCCTGGAGGAAGCCGAGAAACGCGACCACCGCCGCCTGGGCCGCGAAATGGACCTGTTCCATTTCCAGGAAGAGGCCGCCGGCATGGCCTTTTGGCACCCCAAGGGTTGGAGCCTGTATCGCGGCCTGGAGCATTATATGCGCGGGCGCCTGGACGATGGTGGCTATCTCGAAGTCAAGTCACCGCAATTGGTCGACCGGACCCTGTGGGAGAAATCCGGGCACTGGGAAAAATTCCGTGAGCATATGTACACCACGGAATCCGAGGAGCGGGTATTCGCCCTCAAGCCCATGAACTGCCCCGGCCATGTGCAGATCTACCGCCAGCGCCTGAAAAGCTACCGCGATCTGCCCTTGCGCCTGGCCGAGTTCGGCTCCTGCCACCGTTACGAGCCGTCGGGTGCCCTGCATGGTTTGATGCGGGTTCGCGCCTTTACCCAGGACGATGCGCATATCTTTTGCACCGAGGATCAGATCACCTCGGAAAGTCAGATTTTCTGCGACCTGCTGCTTTCCATCTACAAGGATCTGGGCTTCGACGAGGTGCATGTGAAATTCGCTGACCGCCCGCCCGTGCGTGCCGGCGAGGACGCGGTCTGGGATCAGGCCGAGGACGCCTTGATGGCGGCGCTGAAGTCCACCGGCCTGCCCTTTACCATGAACCCGGGCGAGGGCGCCTTTTATGGTCCGAAGCTGGAGTTCGTCTTGCGTGACGCCATCGGCCGGGAATGGCAATGCGGCACCTTGCAGGTGGATTTCGTACTGCCCGAGCGTCTGGATGCCACGTACGTGGGCGAGGATAATGCCCGCCACCGTCCGGTCATGCTGCACCGGGCCATTCTGGGCTCGTTCGAACGTTTTATCGGCGTCCTGATTGAACATTACGCGGGCCGTCTGCCCATGTGGCTGTCGCCGGTGCAAGTGGTCCTGGCCACCATCACCAATGATGCGGACGCTTACGCCGAACAGGCCGCCCAGGCCATGCGGGCGGCGGGTCTGCGGGTGGAACTGGATCTGCGCAACGAGAAAATCGGCTATAAGGTCAGAGAGCATTCGTTGGCCAAGGTACCGGTCATTGCCGCCATCGGCCAGCGCGAGGCCGACGAAGGTACCCTGGCCCTGCGCCGTCTGGGCGACAGCGGAAGCAATAGGGGCCAGCAGGTGGTTAGCCTGGCCGATGCCATCGCCGAATTGTCGAAAGAAGGCTCGGCGCCCAATGCTTAAATTACCCACCGGGTCATGGTTGGACAATCAACTTGCTTGGCGGGCGTAATGGGTGCTTTATTAATGAAGTGAATACTATTATGTAGCCATTGTTACGTGAATTCGTAACAAGGTTCCGATGCCATGGCGGCTTCAATAGAGGTCGCCGGGCGAAACAAGCCATAAGGAGACTACGACAATCGCTCGCCGATTTTATCCGAATACACCGCCCGCCCAATCCGGGCCGCGCATAAACGAACGCATCGAATCCGATTCCGTTCGGCTAGTTGACGAAACGGGAGAGAACGTTGGCGTTGTCAGCCTTGACGATGCCCTGGACCGGGCCGAGGATGCCGGTCTCGATCTGGTGGAAATCGCGCCAGAGGCAAAGCCCCCGGTCTGCAAGATACTCGACTATGGCAAGTACAAGTACGAGGCGCAGAAAAAAGCCAACGAAGCCCGCAAGAAGCAAAAGGTCATCGACGTCAAGGAGATCAAGATGCGCCCGAATATCGATCATCATGATTATGATGTGAAGATGCGGGCCATGAACAAGTTTCTTGGCGAAGGCGACAAGGTCAAGGTGACCCTGCGTTTCCGGGGCCGGGAAATGGCGCATCAGAATTTGGGCCTGAAGGTCCTTGAACGTGTGCGCGACGACCTGGAAGGCGTCTCCAAGGTGGAGCAGTTCCCCAAGATGGAAGGCCGCCAAATGACCATGGTGATCGCACCGCGCTAGGATTATTCGCCCGATGTCGAACTTGACGCCGAACCATGATCAATTACAGATGTGGTGATGCTGCGGGTCGACGCGTTAACCCGGTCGGATCATGGCCTCGTATTAGGGCCGCTATCTTTTCATATTGAGCAAGGTGAATGCCTGGCCCTGACGGGACCGTCGGGGGCGGGCAAATCCCTGTTGCTGCGTGCCATTGTGGATCTTGATCCCAACCTGGGCGAGGTGGTCGTCGATGGGCGGCGCCGTTCGGAGACAGCGGCGCCCAGGTGGCGCGACATGGTTCGATACTTTCCCGCCGAATCCGGCTGGTGGCTGGACCGGGTCGGTGATCATATGGCCAATGAAGCGGCGGCGCGCGATCTTCTCGCCAGTCTGGGTTTTGAGGATCCGGACGCCGCCCTGGCATGGCCGGTGAGCCGACTTTCCAGCGGCGAGCGGCAACGCCTGGCGCTGGTTCGAGGCTTGCTGGGCGAGGCGCGGGTACTGTTGCTGGACGAGCCCACCTCGGCCCTGGACATTGCAAACCGCGATCTGGTGGAAAACCTGCTGCACCAACGCCTCAAGCAGGGAACTGCGATATTGCTGGTCAGTCATGACCCTGGCCAGGCCGCGCGGCTGGCGATCAGGGTGCGCATGGTCAGACTATAGCATAGGGAATGGGGCGGTAAAAA
>CAYWYB010000334.1:0-5671 GCA_964462145.1 uncultured Rhodospirillaceae bacterium | reverse complement strand
ACCATGAGAGCATTGGTAACGTCACACCCGCTGACGCCTACTTCGGGCGTCACACGGCCATCATCGAAAGGAGAGAAAAGATCAAGAAACAGACCATCCAAAACCGACGCTTGAACCATCAACGACAAGCGGCATAACATCAATCATAGATGAGCCAGATCCTCCCATTGGAAACAGGATCAAATGTCCCAAATGTTTTGATGACGGACAGGCGCCGAACTTGGCAGGCGCTTGGAAGCAAGCCAGAGCAGCGCGCCCGCCAGCCCCGCCAGCAGGGAAAACCCCGCATCCGACAAGACCTTGCGCCTTGCGCAGACCGGTGCCAGCGGCTGGACCGTCAGCCAGGTTAGCGGGCCCGTGCAGCATGCGGGCACGAAGCAAGCTGTTGCAATTGGCGATAAATTGGCGACGGGCGACCGGCTTGTAACCGGGCCTGGCGGCCGCGCGGTCTTGCAACGGCGCAAGGACAGTATCAAAATGTCGCCGAACAGCGACCTGAAGCTGGGCGACAACCAAGGCAACAGGCTGTTTACAAATATCCTGCAGAGCCTGGGCACATTGTTGTTCCAGGTGGAAAAAAATCCAAGGCAGAAATTCCAGGTCACCACGCCGTATCTGGCGGCCACTGTGAAAGGTACGACCTTTACCGTGAGCGTGCGGCCCGAAGGCGCCGCCGTGCATGTCACCAATGGCGCTGTTCAGGTCGCGGCACGCAGCGGCCAGCGCGCGGTTATCGTGCGCCCCGGTCAGACCGGGTCGGTCTCTTCGAAACCGGGCGCCGAGGTGGAGATCCGCAAACGCGAAGGCAAGAGCGGCCCGGCCCCGGGCGCGACCGCAGGGGAAGGCTCCGAGTCTGGAAGTGCTGAAAAATCCGGCAATGCCAATAACAAGGCGACCAACAAGGCTCAGGGCAAGGGCCTGGCCCGCGCACTGGGCACCCAGCCCGTCAACTTCAACAAGTTGACCAAGGGTTTTGCCGGCAATGCAGGCAACGTTGCCAATCGTGGCAAGGCAGCCAGTGGTAACAGTAAGGTGCGAAAATCTGCTGTCGGAGCGGTCGCATCGAAGCGCTCAAACAGTGCCGCTGCCTCAAGAGGCAAATCGGCTTCGGCGGGTAGCAGCTCCAACGGCGGCGGCAAGTCCAACTCCAGTGCCGGCGGCAGCAACCGTGGCAACTCCAGCGCCAACAGCAGCAACCGCGGCAATTCCAACGCCAACAGCAGCAACCGTGGCAACTCCAATGCTGGTGGCAACAGCGGCGGCGGCAATGCGGGCGGCAACAGCGGCGGCGGCAATGCGGGCGGCAACAGTGGCGGCGGTAACAGCGGCAACAGCGGCGGCGGCAACAGCGGCAACAGCGGCGGCAACGGCAAAGGCAAGAATAAGTGACGTCAGTCGACTAGACTAATCCGTGACCAAGGCCCGGCCACAATCGCCGGGCCTTTGGCACGTGACACGCAGGAGGCGTGATAAGAATGAAGCGGTTTATTCCGCGGCTGCTCGTAATCGGCCTGGTTGCCGCCGTCTATTTGGCCGGCGGTCTGGAACGCTTTGAATTTCTGCTGATGGATCTGCGCTTTTCGCTGGTGCAGCGCGATGCCGGAAAGCAGCTGATTTTCGTTGAAATCGACGAGCGCAGTTTGCGCCTGCTTGATGTCTGGCCCTGGCCCCGTTCATATCACGCACAGCTGATCGAACGGCTGCATGACGCGGGCGCGCGGAACATCGCCGTGGATATTGATTTCAGCTCCCGCTCCACCCCGGCCAACGATGCCTTGCTGGAGCAGGCCCTCGAAAAGACCAAAGAGCAGATCATCCTGCCCGCCTTCAAGCAGTATACGGATTGGGAACGTGACGCCTCATCCCTGGCGGAAACCGGGCCGCGGGCGCGCTTCGCGGAGCATGTGCGTCTTGGCTCCGTGGCCATGCGGCCCGAAGCCAACAGTCTGGTCCGCCGAATGATGACATCCCTGCCCTGGGGCGGCGGCGAGATCCCCAGCTTCCCAGCCCTGTTGGGCGGTGACAAGGCGCCGTCAATAATCAAGAACTACATCGACTATGGCATCCGGCTGCATACTATCCCGCGCATCTCCTATGTCGATGTTCTGCGTGGCGAGTTCCCGGAACGGATGTTCCAGAACCGGGATGTCATCGTCGGCGCTTCGGCCATCGAACTGGGCGACTATCTTCCGGTACCAAAGCATATGGCGATTCCCGGCCCGGCCCTGATTGCCCTGGCGGCGGAATCCTTTCGCCAGGACCGTGCCCTGCGGCGTATTGGTGATTTGCCGATCCTTGCCGTCATGGCCCTGCTGACGTTGCTGTTGGCGCCCAAATTGGCAAAATGGCCATGGCACCGGGGTCTGCTGACATTGACTGTCGGCTCCATCGGCCTTGGTGGCGCCACGGTCGGCCTGCAGTCGGCCCTGCCCATCAGCCTGGATATTGCACCTTGGCTATTGGCACCATGGCTCTGTTACAGCTACAGCATGATCGCGCTGATCGACCGGCAGACCCTGCGCATTTTCCAACAACGTATGGCGGTGCTGCATCGTGGCGCGATGATGCGGCGCTTTGTCGAAAGCAGCTTCGACGGCATTATCGTGGTCGATCCGTTGGGAAACATATCGCTGTTCAACGAGGCGGCCGAGGAAATGCTGGGCTATCGGGCCGAGGACGTGGTGGGAAAGCCGCCTGACCATTTGTTTGATTTCAGCGATGATGCCGGCGATACCTTCACGATTAGCGGTCTGCAGGATCTTGAAACGCCGGTCCCGCCCCTGCGCGAGGGTCTCGGCCTGCGCCAGGACGGCGCGACCTTCGTCATGGAAATTTCCATCCGGCGGGCCGTCCTGCAGCTGAGCCGCAATCCCTTGGAACGGCGTGAAGTACCGCGCACCCATCATTTTCTGACCATCCGCGACGTTACCAAGCGCCGTTTGCTGGAAGATACCCAACGCCAGGCGGCGGAAGATGCGATCGCCGCCAGCCGCGCCAAGTCGGAATTCATGGCGGCTATTTCGCACGAGTTGCGGACGCCATTGAATGCTATCATCGGCTTTTCCGAGATGATCAAGAACGAATTGCTTGGCCCTATCGAGAACGAACAATACAAAGCCTATTCCGCCGATATCTATGCCAGCGGCAGCCAGCTTCTCGCCATCATCAACGACATTATCGATATCGCCAAGATCGAGGCCGGCACCACCACGTTACAGGATGATCTGATTGACCCGACACATTTGGTGGAAACGACAATCGCCCTGATTTCGAGCCGGCCCGAGGCCGAGGGCCTGACGATCGCGGGCGAGAGCGAAGCCGGTCTGCCGAGCCTCCGCGCCGACACCAAGGCCGTGCGGCAGATCTTGCTCAATCTGTTGTCCAATGCGGTTAAATTTACCGAAGAAGGTTCCGTCATCGTCCGAACCGCCATGGCGGAGGACGGCGGCATGGCCATCACCGTGGCGGACAGCGGCATCGGCATCGCGGAAGAGGAAATCGACAAACTGACGCAGCCCTTTTATCAGGTCGACAGTTCCTTGGCCCGTAAGTTCGAAGGCACCGGTCTGGGCCTGGCTTTGTCCAAATCATTGATGGATTTGCACGGCGGCGACTTGCTTATCGAGAGCGTCGAGGGAGAAGGCACCACGGTAAGCTGCCGTTTCCCGGTCGAGCGGGTGGGACCGGCAATGACAAACAGCGATGCTTATTCCTGACTCAGATTTCCGCCGCATAGGGCGGGGCGGGGTCGTATTCCATATTGCGCTGGACCTTGCGGGCGAAGGCGGGATCGTACATTTCCCCAATCAGCCACAATGACATATCGATGCCGGCGGAGACCCCGGCGGAACTGACCACATTGCCGTCGCGGACATAGCGGACATCCTCCAGCACCTCGCCCGCCTTGCCCCGCTTGCGTACCATCTCGATCGCGCCCCAATGGGTGGTGATCCGCTTGCCCGCCGCCGGGCCCGCCTCGGCCAACAGCAACGAACCGGTGCATACGGACGTGACCCACTGGCAATCCTTGGCGACCTCGGCGATCCAGCTTAGCAAGGCCGGATTGTCAACTTCGGTGCGCGTCCCCATGCCGCCGGGCACCAGCAATACATCCAGCTTCGGCGCATCGGCGATACTGTGATCCATTACAATGCGCATGCCTTTGTTGCAGGTCACCGTGCCGCCCCGTTCCGAGATCGAGACCACGGCGATGTCATCGCGTTCCTTCGAGGCCATGGTAAAGACCTCCCACGGGCCAACGGCGTCGAGTTCCTCGGTGCCCTCGAAAAACAGAATTCCAAACGTCGTGGTCATGGCCGTGCTCCCCATTAGATTTGCTGGCGGCGAGTATAATGGCAAAGCGGGAAACGCATGCTAGAATTTTGCGAAATTAGGGCTGGAGGAAGCGCATATGACAGAAGTCTTCATTGCCGGCGTCGGCATGACGCAGTTGGGCAAGTTTCTTGACCGTAGCGTCAAGGACCTGACGGCCGAGGCAGTCGGCGAAGCAGTGGCCGACGCCGGTCTGGCGGCCGGGGATTTGCAGGCGGCCTATTTCTCCAACGCCACCCAGGGCCATATGGAGGGTCAGGAAATGATCCGCGGCGAGATTGCCCTGCGCACCATGGGGGTGGAGGAGATCCCCGTGGTCAATGTGGAAAATGCCTGTGCTTCCGGCGCGACGGCGTTCAATCTGGCGGCGCAGTATCTGCGCGCCGGCGAGGGCGATGTCAGCCTGGCCGTTGGCGTGGAGAAGATGTACTCCACCGACAAGGCGCGGATGTTTTCCGCCTTCGATGCCGCCTGGGATGTGGCCGAGGTTGAAGCGAACACGGAAAAGCTCCTCGCCCTGGGTGAAGGCTACGAGGTGCCGCCGGGTACCACATCCGACAAACCTTACAGCCTGTTCATGGATGTTTATGCCGCCTGGTCACGTTTTCACATGTCCACCTTTGGCACCACGCAACGGCAAATTGCCGCCGTCTCCGCCAAGAACCATAACCATTCGCAACATAATGCCAAGGCGCAATACCGCATGCCTTATTCGGTGGACGAGGTGCTGGCCGCGCCGCCCATCACCTACCCCCTGACCTTGCCCATGTGCGCGCCCATTTCCGATGGCGGCGCGGCGGCGGTGCTGTGCACGGCGGCGGGCCTGAAACGTCTCGGGCTGGACCGTGACCGGGCGATCGAGGTCAAGGCGTCAATCCTGCAGACCGGCTCCTCCCGCGCCGCCACGGATGTCGGCCAGCATGTCACCGCCAAGGCCGCCAGGCGCGCCTACGAACGCGCCGGTATCGGGCCGGAGGATATTTCCGTCGCGGAAGTGCACGACGCCACCGCCATGGGTGAAATCGTGCAGATCGAGAATCTCGGCTTTTGCGATTTCGGCGACGGCGGCGCGGTGTCCGAGCGGGGAGAAACAGCCTTGGGCGGGCGCATACCAGTCAACCCATCGGGCGGTTTGGAGTGCAAGGGACATCCCATTGGCGCCACCGGGGGATCCCAAGTCTATGAATGGACGGCGCAGCTTAGGGGCGAAGCCGGTGCCCGCCAGGTAGAGGATGCCAAGGTTGCCATCGCGGAAAACGGCGGCGGCCTGTACGGCATCGAGGAATCCGTGGCCTCGATCATTATACTGGGCCGCTAAGATTTCCGTTGGCTACGGAAA
>CAYWYB010000333.1:0-5686 GCA_964462145.1 uncultured Rhodospirillaceae bacterium | reverse complement strand
ATCGAAAAAATCTTAGACGAAATGCGCGGTGCGGATGCCTGATTGCACGGTGGAGAACGGGCCCGCGAAGGCGGGTTCGTAGCCGGCCAGATTCTGCACGCCGCCCTGTAGCAGCGGCACCGTGTGGGTATAGATCAAGGGCAGATCTTCATTGATGATGTTTTCCAACTCCGTATAGAGGTGCATGCGTTTTTGCCTGTCCCGGGTGATGCGGGCCTCTCTGATCAAGGTATCCGCCTGTTCGCTGTTGTAGCCAATCCGCAATTTGGTTGACGGCGAGGTGGATAGGAGCGAGCGGTTGAACCAGCCGTCGGGATCGGCGCGGTAACTTGAAGCGGTGGATTCCGCGTCGTAGACGCCAGCCTGGGTGCCGCCGAGACGGTATTTTTCGCGCAACACCCTGTTCGGATGGATTTCATGCACCACTTTCAGGCCGACCTCGGCCCACATGGCCTGAATCAATTCACCGGCCTGGTGCATGTAGGCGAAATCCTGCCGCGAAACCAGGATGATTGGCGTATTCGCCAGATTATGGCGGCGCAACAAGAACCGCGCCTTGTCCGGATTATATTCAGGCCCCGGTTTTACATCGGGCATGTGCCAGGGGCTGTCCGGGCCATAAAAGCCTTTCGCCGGCGTGCCCAGGCCATAGAACACAGATTGATGGATCGCATCATGGTCGATGGCGTGGGCGGCGGCGGTCCGCAGGGTGTGGCCCTCGGGGTTTTGATACGAAAACGGGCCGGTATTCAGGTTAAAGCCGATCCATGCGGTCCCCACCTGGGGCACATTCCAGGTTTGAAACTGTTTGCCGAATTTGCGCCGGAATTGGCCGGCATCGGCATAGCCGAGATGGTCGATCAAATCCACGTCGCCATTCTGCAGGGCAACAAGGCGGGCGCGGTCTTGTTTCTTTGGCAAGCCGACGATGCCGTCGAGATAGGGCAGGGCGGTGCCATCGGCGTCGGTTTCGAAATAGTTTTCGAAGCGCACCATCTCGGTGCGGTCCCAGGCTTTCCAGGATTTGAACTTGAATGGGCCGCAGCCAATGGGCTGATCGGCGCTGCCGGGGGCGATCAAGTTGCAGGGATAGTAAGTTATGTTGGCGAGGAATACTGCGCTGGGCCG
Organism: uncultured Rhodospirillaceae bacterium; assembly: GCA_964462145.1. Taxonomy (GTDB): domain Bacteria; phylum Pseudomonadota; class Alphaproteobacteria. The sequence continues at coordinate 4,558 of CAYWYB010000333.1, read as the reverse complement.
CTCCAATGTGCAGCGCAGGGTATATTTGTCGACGGCCACGATTTCCTTGATGTTTTCCAGGCTGGAGCGGGCAAACGGGTGGCCGATTTTTGGATCCATGATCCGCTCGAAATTCCACTTTACCGCCGCCGCGTCGACATCGGCGCCGTTGTGAAAGGTCACGCCCGGACGCAGCCGGAAAGTATAGGTCTGTAGATCGTCCGAGATATGCCATTCACTGGCAATGCCGGGCGCGGGCGCCACATCCGGGGCAATATCCAATAGGCCCTGGGAGGTCGCCGCCAGAGGTTGGGAGACGTTGTAGAATAGGTTCTTGTGAGGGTCGACGCCGCGGGTATCCGAGCGGGTGGCAAAGCGCAAGATGCCGCCTCTCTTGCCGCTACTCCTGTCTCCGTCTTTCGCCGTGGTCAAGCTCGGTAAGCCAACCGTGCTTGCGGCTCCCAGCGCCGCGCCGCCGGCCTTGAGAAAGCTGCGCCGGCTTTGTTTTGGGCTTGGTATTTCGTCTGGTTCGGACATTTGATCCGTTTTATTCCCGAGCTGCGACGGTATATACCCGAAAGCCCTAACCCACAGCAAGTTATTGTAGAAAAAGCCAAATTATTTTGGTGGATTTCACGTTCTGGACGCTTATGCCATTGACAGCAAAGGCCTTAGCTGGGAACCTTCGGAAAGCGTAATGACTAGTACCGGGGGGGAAGGGCATATGCATGGCACAGCCCGTTCTTGAGATCGATAATTTAAGCGTTCAATTCAATTTGAAGCGTGGCGTGCTGCGTGCGATTGATGGCGTTTCGTTTTCCGTGGACAAAGGTGAGACCTTTGGTCTGGTGGGTGAAAGTGGTTCAGGTAAATCCGTAACCGCGCGAACGATCATGCGGCTGATACCGTCGCCGCCAGGCGAGATCGCCAGCGGTACCGTGCGTTTCCAGGGCCGCGATCTGTACCAGATGTCGGATGACGAAATCCGGGAAATCCGCGGCCAGAACATTGCCATGGTCTTCCAGGAACCCATGAATGCCCTTAACCCGGTGTTCACGGTGGGTAGCCAGATCGGCGATGCCCTGCGCACCAACATGGGCATGTCCAAGCTGGAGGCGCGGGAACGCACCATCGAAATGCTGCAGTTGGTGGGCATACCCTCGCCGACGACCCGCATTGACAACTATGTGCATGAATTCTCCGGCGGTATGCGGCAGCGGGTGATGCTGGCCATGGCCTTGAGCTGTGATCCGACATTCCTGATCGCGGACGAACCGACCACCGCCCTGGATGTCACCATTCAGGCCGTGATCCTGGAACTGATTACCTCCATGATCGAACGCTTCGATATGTCACTGCTGTTTATCACCCATAACCTGGGCGTGGTGGCGCATGCCTGTGACAAGATTGGCGTGATGTACGCCTCTCATCTTGTTGAGATGGGCACGAAGGATGAAATTTTTGCCAATCCGCAACATCCCTACACCAAGGGCCTGCTGCGTTCGATCCCGCGCCTCGACGTCCAGGAAAAATTCCTTACGCCGATCGACGGTACCGTGTGCAACATGATGGATCCGCCAACCGGGTGCAAATTCAATCCGCGCTGTACCCAGGCCATGGATATCTGCAGCCAGCGTATTCCCGAATTCAGGGAATTGGCGCCCGGGCATTTCGCCGCATGCCATTTGCATGATCAACCCACAGTGTAACGACCGATCATCAGGCGCACTGGCCTGGTCATGTATCGGCGAAAATGACGCGTACCGAGGCTAAGAATTTCATGAGTGAACATCTTCTGGAAGTCAACGATCTGGTCAAGCATTTCACCCTGAATGGTGATCTCGTCTCTCGCATCGCGGGCAAGACCCAGACGGTAAAGGCGGTTGATGGCGTCAGCTTTTATATTCGCCCCGGCGAGACGCTTGGTCTGGTGGGGGAATCCGGTTGCGGCAAGTCGACCACGGGGCGGCTGATCACGCGCCTGATCGAACCGACGGCGGGCGGGATAAATTTGCATGGCGAGGATCTGCTCGGCTTTTCCGCAAAGCGCATGCGCGAAACGCGCAAGGATGTGCAGCTGGTATTCCAGGATCCCTATTCCTCTCTCAATCCCCGCAAAACCATCATGGACATCCTGAGCCGGCCGCTTGAAGTGCACAAGCTGGCCACCACCTGGCATGAAAAGCGGGAACGGGTACTGGAACTGCTAAATCTGGTCGGCATGGGGTCGGAGCATATTGACCGCTATCCGCATGAATTTTCCGGCGGCCAGCGCCAACGTATCGCCATTGCCCGGGGCCTCACGGTCAACCCTGAACTGATGATCGGGGATGAACCGGTCTCGGCCCTTGACGTTTCGATCCAGGCCCAGATCCTGAATCTGTTTCGGGAGCTGCAGGAAAAATTCTCCCTGACATATCTGTTCATCGCCCATGATCTGGCCGTGATCCGCCATATCAGTGACCGGGTGGCGGTGATGTATGTGGGCAAGATTGTTGAGAGCGGGCCTGTCGACGTCATCTTCTCCAACCCCTTGCATCCCTATACCAAGGCGTTGCTGGCCGCTGTGCCCGAAGCCGATCCGAAAAAGCCGGCACCGCGTTTGACACTGGAAGGTGAAGTCGCGACGCCTATTGATCCACCGCCGGGCTGCCGTCTAAATGGCCGCTGCCCGTTGGCGACGGCTGCCTGCGGCGAGATAGAGCCGGAACTCAAGTCGGTTGATACCGATCACCAACTTGCCTGCCACAACGTTTAGATTTCATTCGCCGCCCGCGGCAAAAAAATAAGGCCACGCTCCAACCGGAGCGTGGCCTTTTTCTTTTCTATTGGCTGTTTGCTCAGCGATCCTGGGTGCGTGGGTCCAGAATATCCCGCAGACCGTCGCCAAACAGGTTGAAGGCCAGCACTGAATAACAAATCGCCAGGCCGGGATAGACCGCGATCATGGGATGGCTTTCCATATGTTCACGGGCGACGTTGAGGTCACTGCCCCAATCCGGTGTCGGTGGCGGTGTGCCGAGGCCCAGGAAGGACAATGCCGCAATAATCAGGATGATATAACCCAGCCGTACCGTGGCGTTGACAATCAATGGCGAGACAATGTTGGGCAGGATTTCGCGCAGGGCAATAAACATGCTGCCCTCGCCCACCACATGGGCGGCTTCGACATACTCCCGTTTCGCTTCCACCATGGAGGTGCCGCGTGTCAGGCGGGCGATTTCCGGCATGGTGTTGACGCCAAGAGCGAAAACAAGAATCAAATCGTTCCAAAATCCTTCAAGCTTCCATTCCCGGGCCACCGTTATAATCAGCAAGTATAATAAGAGCCCGGGAAAGGCTATGAGTCCGTCGACAAATCGCATTGATATGGAATCGAAGCGGCCGCCAAAGAAACCCGCGAAAACACCCAGCGGAATTCCCAACGCCAGGCCCAACACCACCGCGGCAATGGAGATCAAGACAATGCGCTGCCCGCCCCAGAGCACCCGTGAATAGATATCCCGGCCGAATTTGTCCGTGCCGAAATAGTGGTCCGCGCTGGCCGGTTGCAAACGCTCGCGATAATTGGGCTTGGTCGGCGGATGCGTCGCCAGCACCGGGGTCAGGATACAAACCGTCAGCAGGGCGATCATCATGATTGCGCCAATGGTCGCCGTCTTGCTCTTCAGCAACTCGTCGAAGGCATTGCGGGTAACCGTACGGATACGGCGCATGCGGATGGCAAACGGCGTATCATCCGGGCTTATGGTATCGACCCGTTGACGGGATTGTAGTTGTTGATCAGACATATCCGCTTCCCCTAACCCATGCCAACGCGCGGGTTCAACACGCGGTACAAAAGATCGACCAGAAGATTAATGATTACCACCATGATGCCCAGGACCAGGACGCCAGCCTGGATTACCGGGAAATCCCGCAGCTGGATGGCGGAATAGATGGCAAGGCCAATACCCGGCCAGGAAAAGATCGTCTCCAGGACAACCGTGCCGCCCAACAGGCTGGCCAATTGCAGTCCGGAGATCGTGATAGTCGGGATCATGGCGTTGCGCAGGGTGTATTTATAGATCACCTTGCGTTCGGACAGGCCCAGCGAGCGCGCCGTGTCCACATAATCCTTACTGACCTCGTCCAGCATGCTGGAGCGGGTCAGCCTTGTCGTAAAGGCAGCCTGCCGGAAGCCCACGGCCAGGGCCGGCAGGATCAAATACCAAATACTCTTGCCGGGTTCCGTGAATAATGGCGCGTAACCCGATGATGGTAACCAGCCCAGGGTCAGGGCAAACAGCAAAATACATAAGATCGCGAACCAGAATTCAGGTATCGAAATTCCGGCCAGCGAAGTTATTTGCGCCGTATAATCCGTCAATGTATTTCGCCTAACCGCCGCCAAAGTGCCAAGCGGTACGGCAATTATGATGGATAGTCCGATACCGACGAGTGCTAGATATACCGTTGCCGGTATGCGTTCGATCAGTTCAATATTGACCGGCCGCCGGGTCACCAGTGACTTGCCGAAATCGCCCTGCAGGGCATTGCCAATCCAAATAAAATACTGCACATAAATCGGCTTATTTAA
>CAYWYB010000332.1:0-5693 GCA_964462145.1 uncultured Rhodospirillaceae bacterium | reverse complement strand
GTTCGAGGAGCGGCTGAAGGCCGTGTTGGCCGAGGTCGAGTCGGCCGAGGGCGAAATCGTTCTGTTCATTGACGAACTGCACACCCTGGTCGGCGCCGGCGCGGCGGAGGGCTCCATGGATGCCTCCAACCTGTTGAAGCCGGCCTTGGCGCGGGGCGAATTGCATTGCGTCGGCGCCACCACGTTGGATGAATACCGCAAGCATATTGAAAAAGACGCCGCCCTGGCGCGGCGTTTCCAACCCGTCATGGTGCTGGAACCCACGGTAGAAGACACCATTTCCATTCTGCGCGGTCTGAACGAGAAGTACGAGCTGCATCATGGCGTTCGCATCTCGGACGGTGCCCTGGTGGCGGCGGCGACCCTTTCGAACCGCTATATCACCGACCGATTTTTGCCTGACAAGGCCATCGATCTGATGGATGAGGCGGCCAGCCGTATTCGTATGGAAATGGATTCCAAGCCCGAGGAAATTGACGAGCTGGATCGGCGCATCATCCAGATGAAGATCGAGCGTGAAGCCCTGAAGAAGGAGGAAGACGACGCCTCCCGCGACCGGTTGGAGAAGCTGGAGGGCGAGTTGGCCGATCTGGAAGAGCGCTCGACCGCTCTGACGGCGGCCTGGCAGGGCGAGAAGGACAAGTTGGGCGAGGCGCAGGAGCTGAAGGAACAGCTCGACCATGCCCGTCTGGAAGCCGACACCGCGCAACGCCAGGGCGATTTGGGCAAGGCGTCCGAGCTGACCTACGGCGTCATTCCGGATCTGGTCAAACGCATTGAAGAGGCCGAGGCCGTCGGCAGTAACGGCAATGGCGCGATGCTGCGCGAAGTGGTGGGCGAAGAGGATATCGCCGCCGTCGTGGCCCGCTGGACCGGTATTCCGGTGGAAAAGATGCTGGCCGGCGAACGGGACAAGTTGCTGGCGATGGAGCAGCGCCTTGGTAGCCGGGTAATCGGCCAGGAAGAGGCGTTGTCCGCCGTCTCCAACGCCGTGCGCCGGGCCCGCGCCGGGTTGCAGGATCCGTCCCGGCCGATCGGTTCGTTCCTGTTCCTTGGACCGACCGGCGTGGGCAAGACCGAATTGTGCAAGGCCTTGGCCGAATTCCTGTTCGATGACGAAGCCGCCATGACCCGCATCGATATGTCGGAATATATGGAGAAACATGCCGTGGCCCGCCTGATCGGTGCGCCGCCCGGATACGTCGGCTATGACGAAGGCGGCGCCCTGACCGAGGCGGTGCGGCGCCGGCCCTATCAGGTGGTGTTGTTCGACGAAGTGGAAAAGGCCCACCAGGACGTCTTCAACGTGCTGCTGCAGGTGCTGGACGATGGCCGCATGACCGATGGCCAGGGCCGTACGGTGGATTTCACCAATACCATTATCGTTCTGACCTCGAACCTGGGTTCTGAACATCTGGCTGCTCTGGCCGATGGTGAGGATTCCGAGAGCGCCCGTGGCGATGTCATGGCCATGGTACAGCACCATTTCCGGCCGGAATTCCTCAATCGCCTGGACGAGATCATCCTGTTCCACCGCCTGGCCCGCGAACATATGGGCGGCATCGTGGATATTCAGCTGCGCCATTTGGCGGCCTTGCTGGCGGATCGACAGCTTGAACTATCCCTGGATGCAGCGGCCCGGGATTGGCTGGCCAAGGCCGGCTATGACCCGGTCTATGGTGCCAGGCCCCTGAAGCGTGCAATTCAGCGGCAGCTGCAAAATCCGCTGGCCAATCTGATCCTGGAAGGCGCCATTGGCGACGGCGAAACCCTCAACGTTTCGGCCACCGCCGACGGCCTGACCATCAACGACCGCCTGATTGAAGCGGCCTAAGATAGAATTAACCGAAATCCAGGCCCGGATTATCTCCGGGCCTGGTTTTTTTTGGGGCTAGTCATGCTTTGGCGTCAGGGCATGCGCGGCGGTGATCGCTAGCAGGGCCAGGATAGCGAAGGCGGCGGATATCAGGAAAACCATTGATGGCATGCCGCCGTCCAGCAGCCAGCCGAACAGCACCGACACGACGCTGATACCCACCGAATAACCGACAAAGACAAAACCGAACACCTTGCCGGTTTCACCCGGCGGGGTCAGGGCGCGGACCATCAGATCGCGCGGCGGCAAAACCGCGCCCAGGCCCATGCCGCTGACGATCATGATGATAATCAGCGTTACGCCGCCTGGACTTACCAATGCCGGCAGTACCGTGGCCGCCGCTGCCAGCAGCATGGCGCCGGCGGCGGCGATATGATGGCGCGGGTATCGGTCGGCGATGATGCCGGCCAATAAAATCCCGCCGACCACGCCGAACAGATGTCCGGTCAAGGCGGCGCTGGCCAGGTCGACGGCCAAGCCGTGCAAATTCATCAAGGCGCTGACCGTGAAGGCCAGCAAACCACCGCTGGCCATGCCGTAAAGGATATTGAAGCCAAGAAACAACAGCACCGGCGCCGTCAGCAGCAAACGCAGGCCTCTCTGCGTGAGCCCGGTGTCCGCCGCGGGTGCGGTATCAGCGGGGCTTGGAGCATCAGCTTCATTTTCACCGCCCAGGACGTCATAGCGCCATGCCATCGCCGCCAGAACGATTAGCCCCGCCAGACCGGAAACAATCAGTGCGGTGCGCCAGTCGGTTAGTCCCGCCAAAGCCAAAATGGCCACCGGCGCACAGGCGCCGCCCAGGAAGCCCGAAAAAGTATGCACCGAATAGGCGCGGCCCAGCCGTTTGTCACTGATCGAGCCCGATAGAATGGCGTAGTCGGCGGGATGAAAAACGCTGTTGCCCAGACCCGCCAGCACGGCAAGAACCAGCAACATCCAGTAATGGCTGGCAAAACCCATCAACAGAATTGAGGCCGCCATCACACCAAGCCCCGCCAGCAATACCCGCCGCGGGCCCAGGCGGTCGACCAGAAAGCCCACCGGCGCCTGCACAATTCCGCCCAGGAAGGCATAGGCGGTCATAGCCAGGCCCAGCTCCATATAGCTGACCCCGAATTCGGCTTTCAGCAGCGGGAACAATGGCGGCAAGGCCAGGCCGTAGAAATGGCTAAGATAATGTCCGGCGCTGATCAGGCCGATGGTCCAGCGTTCCTGCACCGGCCAGGCGGCCTTCGGTGCCTCGCCGTTGGGATCTTCCAGCGCTACGGCGGTGGCCCCGCTTCTATCTGACATGCGACCTCGACTGCTTCTGCTCTAGCGTGGCGAGGGTAGGGGGCAGTCTACCGATGGTCAAGGCGAAGAGGCTATTCTACCAGTTCCAACTCGATGATAACGGCGCCGCGTTCCACGTTGCCGCCAACCTGGCAATGGATGGCCTTTACCGCGCCTTGGCCCGGCGCGGTGACGCGGATTTCCATCTTCATGCTTTCCAGCACAACCAGCACTTCGCCCTTGTCGACCGTGTCGCCGACCTTCGCCTGCACCGCCAGGACCTGTCCCATAAGCGGTGCCTCGACGCTGCCGCCGAATGCGGCGGAGGCGGCTTGCCGGGCACTGTCCAGATAGGGCGTCAACTGGGCGGTGAAATTGTCGCCGCCGTCATCCAGGGTGATCCAGCCATCCCCCAGCCAGGCCCGGACCGTGCGGCTGCGCCCGCTCGCCGTGATTTCGAAGGCATTATCGCCCAGCGCTTCAACGCCGAGGCGGTAATCATCGCCGTCGACGCCGATTAGCATGGCGCCATCTGCGCTACGCGGGCCAAAACTGATGTCGCATGTATCATCGCCGATACGTGCTTGCAGGATCGGCGCCACGGTCATGGCCGGGGTGCCGTCGCCCAGGCGCCAGCCGGTTTGCCAGCCATCGTTCTGCCAGATATCCGCGCCGCCGTGCCGCCGCGTCTGGCTAAGCCAAATGGCTGCCGCCATGGCGATGCGGGCGCCATTTGGGGCAGCCTCGGCCACTAATGTGTCTAACTGGCGGTCAATCAGGCCGGTATCGCCGGCGCCATTCTGAATCTCCGCCGAGCGCAGCAAGGTACGGAGAAAGGCGCTGTTGTCACCAACGCCCGAGATCGAAAACTTCGCAAGCCCGGCGACAAGCCCGGTCAGGGCTGCCGTCCGGTCATTACCATGGGCGATCAGCTTCGCGACCATCGGGTCATAGTAGGGTGTAATGGCCATGCCGGCGGTGATGCCGGTATCCACGCGCAGGGCATCATGGGGCAGGGACAGCTGATCAATGCTGCCCGTTGAGGGCATAAAGCCATTGCCCGGTTCCTCGGCATAGATACGCGCCTCGATCGCATGACCGGAGGCACTGATGTCGTCTTGCGCCAGCGCGATACCGTGCCCTGCCACGACCAGGATCTGCAATTCGATAAGGTCCAGGCCGGTGATCATCTCGGTCACAGGATGCTCCACTTGCAGGCGGGGATTGACCTCCAAAAAATAGGCCCGGTCATCCTTGACGATGAACTCTACCGTGCCCAGGCCCAGATAGTTGACCGCGCGGCCCAAGGCCACGGCGCTGTCCAGCAACTGCGCGCGCAGGGCGGGGGTTAGATTAAGGGCCGGCGCCTCCTCGATCACCTTTTGGTGCCGCCGTTGCAGGGAGCATTCCCGTTCCAGCAGATGCAGTACCTTGCCTTGGCCGTCGCCCAGGATCTGTACTTCCACATGGCGCGCTTCGGGCAGGAATTCCTCCACCAACAGGCGCCCATCGGCGAATGAGTTCCGGCCTTCCCGCATGGCGGCCTCGATATCCGCCGCCGCCGTGTCCATGTCCGTGACCACACGCATGCCCTTGCCGCCGCCGCCGCCTGCCGCCTTTAGCAATACGGGCAGGGTCATGGCCTGCAGTTCGGCCATGATGGCGCCTTGCTCGTCGCTGGCATCCTTGCTGCCCGGCACCACCGCCACGCCCGCGCTCACGGCGGCGGCCTTGGCGGCGGCTTTGTCGCCGAACTGGCGCAATACCTCTGGCGATGGACCGATGAAGGTCATGCCGGCGGCGGCGACAGCCTCGGCAAAGGCCGGATTTTCCGACAGAAAGCCATAGCCGGGATGAATGGCATCGGCGCCGACGTCCTTGGCGGCGGCGATCACGGCCTCGATATTGAGATAGCTTTCGGATGCCGGCGCGGGACCGATATGAATGGATTCGCCGACCTCGCGCACATGCAGGGCGCCCTGGTCCGCGTCCGAGTGCACGGTGGCGGCAGCGATGCCCAGACGTTGGCAGGTGCGTGCTATGCGGCAGGCGATTTCGCCACGATTGGCGATCAGGATTTTCTTGAACATATCTTGCGACCGCCTCGTTACATCCGGAACACGCCGAAATTGGTTTCCTCGACCGGCGTGCGCGCGGCCACGTCCAGCAACAGCCCCAGGGCATGCCGGGTTTCCAGTGGATCCAGCACCCCATCGACCCATAGATTGGCGGCGAAGTTGTAGGCATCGGCGAAGCGTTCGTATTCCGCCCGCAGCGGCGCCTTGAATTCCTCTTCCTCGTCCGTGCTCCAATCGACGCCGTTGGCTTCGAAGTTCTTGCGTTTGACCATGGCCAGGGTATTGGCCGCCTGTTCCGGGCCCATGATGGCGATACGGCTGTGGGGCCACATGAACAGGGCGCGGGGTTTGAACTGCCGGCTGCACATCGCCAGATAACCGGCGCCATAGGCGCCACCAGTAACGATGGTGTATTTCGGCACCGCCGCCGAACTCATGGCGGTGACGAATTTCGCGCCCGCCTT
>CAYWYB010000331.1:0-5716 GCA_964462145.1 uncultured Rhodospirillaceae bacterium | reverse complement strand
AACCCGTAGCGAAGCGCGGACGGCAATTTCCGAGATCCTGGCGGACTTGTCTACAAAGGGCCTGCAGGTCCTGGCCGGATTTGATTTTCCCAACGGCTATCCACGGGGTTTTGCCCGGCTTGCCGGGTTTCGCGCCAAGGATGGCCGCGCGGTCTGGCGCGCGGTCTGGGACGGCCTGGATGGGTTGATCCGGGATGATGCGGACAATGGCAACAACAGATTTGACGTCGCGGCGGCGTTGAACAAGCGCATATCGGGCGGACCGTTTCCTTTCTGGGGCTGCCCGGGCCAACGGCAAAGCGCCACCCTGTCGGCGCGCAAAACCCATGCCTATGACGAAAAATTACCGGAACGGCGTCACTGCGAAGCCTGGCTGCCGCGCAGCCAGCCTTGTTGGAAGCTGTACACCACCGGCTCCGTCGGCTCGCAAAGCCTGATGGGCATACCCGTATTGAAGGCCCTGCGCGATGCCCCGGAACTGGCGGCGCACGCACTGGTCTGGCCTTTTGAAACCGGCCTGGGTCCACCGCCACGGGAGCAATCCTGGCAGATTATCCTGGCCGAGGTTTATCCATCGATCCTGAAAATCGAGGCCGGAAAGGATGAAATCAAGGATGCGGTGCAGGTGGAAACCATCGCCCGCCATCTCGCCGCCCGTGATGAGCGCGGCGAACTGGCCATGGATTTGTCCGGTCCCGATAGCCTGAGCGCCGAGGTCCGCGCCATGGTCGAGGCGGAGGAAGGCTGGATACTAGGGGCCGGTACCTTTGCCTGAGGCACGCGGAAACTCGCTGGGAATTAGTCTGGCGGTGCTGGCGGCGGTCGGCCTGGGCATGGCGGTGGCACTGTCCCGCTATGCCTACGAGGGGGGCAGCAACGGCATTACCGTGGCCGCCAGCCGCGCCACCCTGATGGCGCTGGGCCTGCCGCTGTTTTGCCTTCTTAGCGGCCGCTCCCTGGCCCTGCCCTGGCGGGCCTGGGGCCATTGCGTTGGCCTGGGCGCGCTGACCGCCATGATGTTCTATGGCCATGTGGGCGCCGTTGAATTCGTCTCCGTAGGCCTGGCGGTGTTATTGTTCTTCACCTATCCGCCGATGATCGCGGTGCTGAATATCGTGGTCCTGCGCGAACGCCTTAGCCTGCCCAGCCTGATCGCCGTCGCCATCGCCTTTCTAGGCCTGGCCCTGATGCTGGGGGTATCCCTGGAAGTGGCTGATTTGCGCGGCATTGCCCTGGCGCTCGGCGCCGGCATGGCGGCAGCCTGGAACGCGGTCTGGCTGGTCAGGCGTATGCAGGATTACGACGCGATGGTGGTCACCACCCACATGGCGCTGGTCGCCGCGGTGGTGCTGTTGGCCCTGTGCCTGAGTTTCGGCACCATTGCCTGGCCGGTCAGCGCAACAGGTTGGGGCGGTTTATCGGCGGTGGTGCTATTGCAGGCGACCTCGGTGCCATTATATTTTCTGGGCCTGAGTTATATCGGCGCCATGCGCTCGGCCATGTTCACCAACGCCCAACCCTTGATTTCGATCAGCGCGGCCTATCTGCTGTTCGGCGAAATCATGACCCCGGTGCAATTACTGGGCGGCTCCCTGGTTCTGGGCGGCATCTGGCTGATGCAATTTTCCGGGCGGCGAAAAAGCTAGCGCGTTTCCTGGTCCGCCGCGCGCCGCGCGGCGATTTCCGCCATGACGCCGTGCTGTTCCGCCGCGCTCATATCCTGCCAATGGGAGATTTCATCGATGCTGCGGTAGCAGCCCAGGCACAGCTTGGTTTCGGTGTGCAATACGCAGACGCCGGCGCAGGGTGATACCACCCTGCGCAGGGTTTCGGTCGTTTTCGATGTTGCTGTCACCGCCGTCCCCAAGTTCTTTCCCTGCGGCAATCTACAGGGTCCTACCTATTGGGCGCAAATACTCTTGAAGGATAAGGGCTGAACGACTATTTAACAGGCCAAATTCATCCCACAAAAAAAACACATCACACAAATACAGGCAAAAGAGGCGCGGCAATCTATGGATTGGATGATCGAGGTCGACGGTCTAGTCAAGAAATTTGGCCACCTGACCGCCGTGGACGGCGTCAGCTTCAATGTGCCAAAGGGGCAGGTGTTGGGCTTTCTGGGCCCCAATGGCGCCGGCAAGTCCACCACCATGAAGATGATTACCGGCTTCATGACGCCAACCGCGGGGACGGTCCGGGTGGCGGGCCATGATGTGGACGAGCAGCCCATCGCCGCCAAGGCCATGGTCGGCTATCTGCCCGAGGGCGCGCCGGCCTACCCGGACATGACGCCGATCGGTTTCTTGAATTTTATCGCCGATGTGCGCGGCCTGGACACGGCGACGCGGAAGCGACGGCTGGACTATGTCATCGCCAACGTGCACCTTGAAGCGGTCCTGCGGCAGCCGATCGAAACCCTATCCAAGGGCTTCAAGCGCCGCGTTGGCCTGGCCCAGGCTATCCTGCATGATCCACCCGTACTGGTTCTTGACGAGCCGACCGATGGCCTGGACCCGAACCAGAAGCATGAAGTCCGCGGCCTGATCGCGGACATGGCGAAGGAAAAGGCCATCGTGATCTCGACCCATATTCTCGAGGAGGTCGACGCGGTCTGCAGCCGGGCCATGATCATCGCCGACGGCCGTATTGTCGCCGACGGCACCCCGGCGGAGCTGGAAAGCCAATCCCCCTACCATAACGCCGTGCTGATCGAGTGCCAGAATGACGGCGTCGCCGAAGCCTTGCGGGCCATGGCCGGCGTGGCCCGGCTGGAAGAGCTGCCGGGCGGGCGCTATCGGGTCTATCCCAACGCGGGCCAGTCCATCGTGGCCGAGGTCGCCGATCTGATTAAACAACGGAACTGGTCAACCTCTCGCCTATCGGTGGAGCAACCGCGCCTGGATGAAGTCTTCCGCAACATTACCGGCGCCAAGACAACAAACGACAACCAGGGGGAGGCGGCATAATGGCAACCACCTGGGCAGTTTTCCGGCGCGAGCTGAAGGGCTATTTCAACACGCCCCTGGCTTATATCTTCATCGTGATATTCCTGTTCCTGACAGGCATCTTCACCTTCTACATGGGCAGTTTCTTTATTCGCGGGCAAGCGGATCTGAAGCCGTTTTTCAACTTTCACCCCTGGCTGTATCTGTTTCTGGTACCCGCCATCGCCATGCGCCTGTGGGCCGAGGAGCGCAAGTCGGGCTCCATCGAACTATTGCTGACCCTGCCGCTGTCCCTGTGGTCCACGGTGTTGGGCAAATTCCTGGCCGCCTGGGTCTTCATCGGCATCGCCCTGAGCCTGACCTTCCCGATGTGGCTGACCGTCAGCTACCTGGGCCAGCCCGACCATGGCGTCATCGTCGCATCCTATGTGGGCAGCATGCTGATGGCCGGAGGCTATCTGGCAATCGGCGCCTGCATTTCGGCGGCGACGAAAAATCAGGTTATCGCCTTTGTCATCTCGGTGGTGGTGTGTTTTCTGTTCACCGTATCGGGCGCCCCCATCGTGCTGGACTTCTTCGCCGCCTGGGCGCCCCAGCCGTTGCTGGATGCGGTCGCCTCGTTCAGTTTCCTGACCCATTTCAACGCCATTCAGAACGGCGTCATTGATGCCCGGGATCTGATCTATTTCCTCTCGCTGATCCTGCTTTGGCTGTTTGCCAATCTGCTGATCGTCGACCTGAAAAAAGCCAGCTGAGGGGAGCAGAAAGATGAACCGTTCAACCACCTCCATACTGGCCCTTGGCCTGGCCGCGATCCTGTTCCTCAGCGTCAATATCTTCGCCTCCAACAGCTTGCGTTCGGCCCGCCTCGATCTGACCGAGAACGGCCTGTACACATTGAGCGCCGGATCGAAACGGATCCTGGACGAAATCCCGGAGCCGATCCGCCTGCGCTTCTATTTTTCGGAAAAGATGGCGATCCAGCTGCCCAACATCAAGTCTTACGGCTTGCGGGTGCGTGAACTGCTGGAGGAATACGTCAATCTCTCGGGCGGCAAGATCCACCTGGAAGTAATCGACCCCGAACCTTTCACCGAGGCAGAGGATGATGCGGTCCGGCTGGGCATACAGGCGGTGCCGCTGGGCACGGGCGACAGCATTTATTTCGGCCTGGTGGCAACCAATACAATCGATGACCGGCAGGTCGTGCCGTTCTTCAGCCGCGAGAAGGAAGCCTTCCTGGAATATGATCTGACGCGGATGCTGTTCAATTTGAGCGATCCGAAGAAGCCGGTTGTCGGCCTGATCAGCGGTTTGCAGATGAACCCGGATGCCTCGCCGATGATGCGTTTTAGCGGCGGGCCGCAGCCCTGGGCCATTGTCGGGGCGATCCGCGACCGCTTTGCCCTGCGCACCCTTGATATGCGCCAGGCCGTGATACCGCCCAGTGTCGATATTCTGCTGATCACCCATCCCCTGGGCCTGGACGAACATGCGCTTTATGCCATTGACCAGTTCGTCATGGCCGGCGGCCGGGCCCTGGTCTTTGTCGATCCATATTCCGAGGTCACCGCACGGGCGCAAAGGGGCAAGGGCCAGCAGGGTGTGGCGCTGGCCTCTTCCACGCTTGATAAACTGCTGAACGCCTGGGGCGTATCCGTCCCGACGGACCACGTGATCGGCGATTTCGACGCGGCCCAGCAGGTCAATGCCGGCCAGGGCGGGCAGACCCGCATCGTCCGCTATCTGGTCTGGCTGCAGCTGGCGGCGGCAAACCTGAACACCGACGATGTGGTCACCGCCGATCTTGGCCCCCTGATCATGGCCAACGCCGGCACCGTAAAGACGCTGCCCGACGCGACTGTCGAGGTCACGCCATTGATTTCCACCGGCGTCCAGGCCATGGCCATGGAGACCAATCTGATCCGTTTCGGCCCCGCGCCGGACCGCTTGTTGAAACTGTTCGAACCCGATGGTGAACGCCACATCATCGCGGCCCGGCTTTCGGGCAACGCCAAATCCGCGTTCCCCGACGGCCCGCCAAAAGACATCAACGGCAAGGTTGCCGAGAAGCGGAAAGCGGCCCATATGAAGGACAGCAGCAGCCCGCTCAGCGTCATTGTCGTGGCCGACAGTGATATGCTGCATGATCAGTTCTGGCTGCGCAAACGGAACATGATGGGACAGGAAATGATCGTACCCATCGCGGCCAACGCGGATTTTGTCGTCAACGCCCTGGATAATCTGTCCGGCTCCTCCGACCTGATCGGGCTGCGCAGCCGGGGCAAATCAACCCGGCCCTTCGTGGTGGTCGAGACCATGCGCCGGGCGGCGGAACAGAAATTCCTGGCCGAGGAACGCAAACTGAAGGAAAGCCTGGAGGAGAGCAAGAAGCGCATTGCCGAGCTTGAATCCCGGGCCCAGGCCAGCGGCGGCGGCTTGCTGACGCCGGCACAGCAGCGCGAAATTCAATCGGTCAGGAGCCAGGTGTTGCAGACACGCAAACAGTTGCGCGACGTCCAGCACAATCTGAACCGCGAGATCGATGGTTTGGAGACGCGTTTGAAATTTGCCAACGTAGGCCTGATGCCCCTGGCTGTGGCCTTGATCGCAGCGGTCCTGGCCCTGATTGGGCTGCGCCGGCGGCGGCGCGCCACGGACACGGCACGAAGCTGAGGGGCGGGAGAGAGTTCATGAAAACTAAGCCATTTGTCCTTCTAACGGCGCTCACCATTCTAGCGGCCGGCGCTGCCATGTGGTCAACCGTG
>CAYWYB010000330.1:0-5754 GCA_964462145.1 uncultured Rhodospirillaceae bacterium | reverse complement strand
TCGACGCCGGGCTTCCGTGATGCCGGTTTCGATAACTTCGGCCCGGCCTACGAAGATTGGATGAATGCCGAAACCTTGTTGATCTGCGGTACGGATCCGTACGAGACCAAGACGATCCTCTGGACACAGTGGATCATGAAGGGCATCCAGAACGGCCAGAAGTGCATCATGATGAACCCGCGCCGCACAGCCGGCGTGGCCTATGCGGAGAAGAACGGCGGCCTCTGGCTCGACGTTAATCTCGGCACCGATCTGTTGGTGGTTAACGCCATCGCCCGTGTCATCGTCGAGGCGGGCTGGCAGGATTCCGAATGGATCAAGGACTGGGTCAACAACAAGTGGGGTTCTTCCTCGGGCTTCGGCCAGGGTACCCGGAACACGCCATGGCAATGGCGCACCACTTGGGGCAAGTTCCAGACCAAGGGCTTTGATGACTGGAAGAAATGGCTGCTCTCGCAGGACGAGTTCAAGCCCGCCAACGCGGCCAAGGTCGCCGGCATCGACGTCAACAAGATCCTGACGGCGGCTGAATGGATGGCCAAGCCAAATGCTGGCAAGCGGCCCAAGACCTCGATCATGATCGAGAAGGGCTTCTATTGGTCCAACAACACTGGCAACACCATGGCCATCAGCGCCCTGGCGATTGCGGTGGGTGCTGGCGGCAGGCCTGGTCAGGTTGTCGGCCGGGCGGGCGGTCACCAACGTGGCGGTCAGCGCGGCGGCAAGTATCCGCGCAACAAGTCACCCATGAAGGTGCCGGGTCGTCGGCGCAGGGCCTTGGATACGGATACCTGGACAATGTCGGGGCACACCCGTTTTGCCCATGTCATCGGTACTACCTGGATCCAGTCCATGTGCGGCAGTCAGCAACTGGCCAAACGGTTCGAGGAACTGACCGTGGCCAACCCCCATCAGGTGCGGTCCTACGACAAGCAGGATATTATCGATAGCTTGAAGCGGCGGGCCGATTCCGGCGGCATGGTGGTGATCAATCAGGATATTTATCTGGTTGATCCGATTGGCAACCGTTATGCCGATATCATCTTCCCGGCGGCCACTTGGGGTGAAGACACCTTCATGCGGGCCAACGGCGAACGGCGTCTCAGAACCTACAACAAGTTCTATGACGCGCCGGGTGAGGCCAAGCCGGATTGGTGGATCATTGCCGAATTGGCCAAGCGTATGGGCTTCGACGGCTTCGATTGGAAGAATTCCAACGATGTCGCCGAGGAATCCGCGCGCTTCTCCCGCGGCAGCCGCAAGGACTTCAACATGATCAAGGTCGCCGCCCATCGCGAGGGCAAGACCTTGCATCAAAAGTTGAGTGAGTTCGGCACCAACGGTATCCAGGGTCCCGTCTATATGGAAGACGACGGCACCCTGGTGGGTACCAAGCGCTTGCATGACACCACGCGCAAGCTGCCTGAAACCGGGGCGGCCGGGGGTAATGTCTTCAACAAGAAGCTGACCCATTTCAACTCGCAGACCGGCCGTTGCAACATCGAGAAATCCCCCTGGTCCCTGTTCTCGGACTATTGGGAATGGATGAGCCCGAAGGGCAACGAACTGTGGTGCACCTCGGGTAGGACCAACGAGCGTTGGCAATCGGGCTTCGATGACCGGCGCCGGCCCTACATCGTGCAACGCTGGCCGGACAACTACGTCGAGATCCATCCCGATGACGCCAAGGCGCGCGGCATCGAGAGCGGCGATATGTTGATGGTCTATTCCGACCGTGTGCCCAACCTGAAGGAAACCACTTTGGGTGTTGAGGGAAGCGACTATTCCTTCTCCGGGCAGATGAAGTCCGGCAATGTGGAACTGACAAGGGCCGCCGTCACCGGCGTCGCCATGGTCACGCGCCACATCAAGAAGGGCATCATCTTTATGGACTTCCTGCATACGTCGCAGCCGGCGAATGCTCTGGAAGGACGTGTCGTCGATTGGATCAGCGGCAACTACAACTACAAGATGGGTGTTGCCAATGTGAAGAAGATCGGCGAGTCGCCCTATAAGAAGACTTTCCGTTCGATGTCCTTTGCTCCCAGGGACATCATCTGATCGCAGTGCGGGCCCGCGTCTGAGCCTTCTCGTTCAGCCGGGCCCGCAACCGCGTTTAGAGCAGTTATTTGGAATGACTATAAAGAATTAGTTTTTGGTTATTTAGATATGAATACTCAAACTCAGCAATCCGCACAAAATGATCAGGCCAAGGCCGTTCAACCCATATCGGGCGAACTTGATGGCGCAGTCCACCAGGTTCTGAGCGATATTCTGGGCAATGGCGTCGACGTACACCGCTGTCTTGCGGCCCAGGCGCTGGGTGCTATTGGCGGCGAGGCCGTGGTCGAACCTTTGATCGCCGCGCTGCTGGACGAGGACGAAGATGTCCGCACCGATGCCGCCGACGCGCTATCAAAACTGGCGGATCCCCGTTCAGGCAAGCAGTTGCTGGAGAATTTGCTTGGCGACCCCTGTGCCGAGGTCAAATTGTCGGCGATTGAGACCCTGACGAAATTGCGCGATGGGCAGATCATCCCCTGGCTTCGGCGCATCGTTAAGGGCCGCGATGAGGAAATAAACTGGGATGAGCAGGAATTTTATTCCAGCGGCTGGGACGACTGGGTTGATATCCAGGTCAAAGCGGTAAATGCCCTGGCTGATTTGAATGCCGGCGAGGCTGTCCCCGATATTATCGAGGCCATGCAGGATGAAGGTGGCCAGGACATGACGGAGGCCGCCTTCAAGGCCTTCGCGCGTATGGGTGCACCGGGTATCTCCGCCCTGGAATATATTTTGAACGAAGATTCGACCCGGCTGCGGCGCCGCGCGGCGGCGGCCCTAGCCGCGTCCTCGGCGCCTGAAGCGGCGGCGCCATTGGCCCGTGCTTTTGATGATTCGGCGCCCTCCGTGCGCGCGGCGGCCATGCGCGCGTTGGCGCAGCGGCTGCCGGGCGACAGCCGGTTGAACCGCTTTCTGGAGGATGACGACGCCGCCGTTCGGGCGGATGCGGTGACGCTGCATGGTGAATATCATCCGGTCCGCCTGCGCGCCCTGATTGGCGATAGCGCCGCCAGTGTCCAAATCGCAGCCCTTACCGCCTTGGCCCAACAGTATGACGGCCCCGCCGATGAACTGCTGATAACGGCATTGCGTCTGAAACTTGCCGATGACAACGATGCCATCAGTGCCGCCGCCGCCCGTGCTCTTGGCCGGCTGGCACCGCAAGTGGCGGAGTACGAACTGGGCCTGCTGATCGCCGATGCCGACCGTTCCATGGCTGCCCGTCTGGGCGCCTTGCAAGGCCTGGCCATGGCCGGCGGCGACGAAGCCGTGCGGGCGCTGGTCGCCGTGATCGATGATGACGCGCGGCAGATCCGCATGGAAACCATGTCCGCCCTGGTACGCCTGGCCAACCATGACAAATGGCCCAACGCGGCCGGCGAGGCGCTGCTTTCCGCCCTGAACGGCGGCTATGAGCCGGATGAGAGCGTTGCGGACGATGCCGCGGCGAAAGATAGCGCCACGCGCTCCCGCGAGGAGACGCCGGACGATATTCCTGACGAGGCCGGCGAAGACGTACCGGAGGAACTGCGCAAGGACGATGATGGGGCGTTTCCAACCTCGACCATGAATTCAATCCTGGCCGATACGCCGGAGGCCTCCAAGATGCTGGACCTGCCCAAGGAAGGCATGGAACTGACGCCCACCGATATGGAACGTCTGGCCCTGGCCAGGCAGACGAAGCGCAAGAAACGCGTCTCTCTGGTGCCGGACGTGGTGCTGCACGAGGATATCCGCCGTTTCGCGGCCAGGGTGCTGGGTGATGTTGACCAGGAAGCGGTAGCCAGGGAACTGGCCGTTGCGCTGACTTCGGACGATCAGGAAGTCTGCCTTGCCGCTGCCGACTCCCTGGCCCGCATCGGCGAAAGGGCCGGCGTCTTTCAGGATGATGTTGCGGCGATGATCGTGGCCGCAATGGTGGCCGCAGGGCGCGATATGAAAATGTTGCTGATCCGCGCCCTGGCCGCCTGCCAGGGTGACGAGATCGTCACTTTGTTGACCGCGCACCTGAAGGATGGCGATGCCTTCCTGCGTCAGGAAGCTGTCCGCGCCTTGGCTCGGCAGGGAGAGATTGGCGCGGAAATCGGCAATTTGCTCAATGACCCGGACCCGGCGGTGCGGCAAAGCGCGGCCGAGGCCATCGCCGGCACCGGCCGCAAGGACGCGGTCAAGCCATTGGTGGAATTCGCTCTATCGTACGAAGGTTACCACGGCAACCGGACCGCCCGGCTGTTAAGGGAACTGGATGCGCCGGCGGCAAGCGCATTGTTCGTGGATGTGCTTCGTGACGAGGAGCGCAAGCGGACCTGGGCCGTTGCGATTGAAGCTTTAGCGGAATTGAATTGTGCACAGCCCGTCGGGACCTTTGCTGTCGCGGCGCGGACGGAAAATACAGCTTTGGACCAAAAGGGGGACTTCCTATGAAATCCAACAAAATCTTAACCGGACTTACATTTGGTGTTGCCGCCGCTGTGGCGCTGGCGATGCCGGCGGAAGCGGCGAAACGGGGCAAGTACAAGGAAGTGACGGTCAGCGACGGCGGCAGTGTCTCGGGCAAGGTCAGTTTCGAAGGTGCGTTGCCCGCCGATGCCGTCGAAAATATCCTGATCACTAAGAACCCGGAGGTTTGCGGCAAGGGCGAACGCTCAGTCACCTGGGTCGACGTCAAGGACGGCGCCCTGCGCGGTGCCTTCGTCTTTATCTCCAAGATCAAGGCAGGCAAGAAATGGGCCAAGCCTGAGATGGGCGAATATTTGGTCAATCAAAAGGACTGTGCCTTCACGCCCTGGGCCCAGGTGGTCCGTCCCGGCCCCATCATTATCCGCAACTCCGATGCCGGTGTGCTGCATAATATCAATGCCCGCGAACTGATCGGTGTCGAAAAGGGCCGCGTGGTCAAGAAAACCCTGTTCAATTTCGGCCAACCGGACCCGGGCGACATCAAGGACAAGATCAAGCCGCGGCGGTCTTCCTATATCGGCATCAACTGCGAAGCCCACAACTTCATGTTCGGCTTCATCATGGCGCCGACCCATCCGTATGCCGTCGTGGTCGGCGAGGATGGCTCGTTCTCCATCGACAACATCCCGCCGGGCAAATACACCCTGAAGGCTTGGCATCCCCGCTATGGCGTCAAGAAAGCCAAAATCACCGTCGCCGCCAAGGGCAAGGTCGAGACCAACTTCGCGTTCTCCGACGCCAAGTAAGGACCTTATCTAACGCGAGCAAGACGTTGCAGTGACTACTGGGAAGACTGGGAAGCGGACGATGGCAGAGAAACTAAGGAACGGCGTTTTCGCCTCCGGGCTGTTGAGCGCCCGGTTCGGAAAGCTGGGCATCGCGGCTTTGCTGGTGCTCGGTCTGACCGTCGTCGCGACCCCGGCATTTGCCCTGGAGGAAAATGTCTATCGCCAGTTCATGGGCATCGATTCCAGGCGGCTGGTCTGGTTCCTGGCCCAGATGCATCTGTTTTTCGGCGCCTTCGTGCTTGGCGTGCCCCTGTTCGCGGTGATTATCGAGATTGTCGGCTGGAACAACAAAGACCCCAAGTTCGACAAACTCGCTTACGAGTTCACATCCCTGTTGAGCGTCGCTTACGCCACCACGGCGGCCCTGGGCGGGCTGTTGGCATTCGCCCTGTTCACCCTTTATCCGACCTTCATGGGATACATGGCGGGCATCTTCAAGGAC
>CAYWYB010000329.1:0-5768 GCA_964462145.1 uncultured Rhodospirillaceae bacterium | reverse complement strand
GTCGGGTTCGCCTACGATTTGCTACGATACGAATACTATCTGGGAAATATCGGCTTAAATAGGGGGACAATAGAACCGCCAGCAGCAACGGGAGCGGGGGCATGATCCAGAAGCGTGGAATTTCCAAGATCATGGTGGCCAACCGGGGCGAAATTGCCATCCGGGTGCTAAGGGCGGCGAACGAGTTGGGTCTGGCGACCGTGGCCGTCTTCGCCGAAGAGGACAAACTGGCGCTGCACCGCTTCAAGGCCGATGAAACATATCAGGTCGGAATAGGCCTGGGCGCCATCAAGGCCTATCTGTCGATCGAGGAAATGATCCGCGTGGCCCGCGAGTCAAAGGCCGATGCCATTCATCCGGGCTATGGATTTCTTTCGGAAAATCCGGAATTCGCCGATGCCTGTACCGAGGCCGGTATCGTCTTCATCGGACCAACGCCTGAAATCATGCGCCGCCTGGGCAATAAAGTCTCGGCCCGCGAAGTCGCACTGCAAGCGGGGACACCCGTGATGCCGGCCACGGGCCCGCTGCCGGAAGACCCGGCGGAGGTGCGCCGATTGGCGGCGGAGGTTGGCTATCCCCTGATGCTGAAAGCCTCCTGGGGCGGTGGCGGGCGCGGCATGCGTGTGATCGAAGACGAAAGCCAAATTGATGCGGAGGTTGCATCGGGGCGGCGCGAGGCGGTCGCGGCTTTTGGCAATGGCGAGGTTTATCTGGAGAAACTGGTGCGCCGGGCCCGTCATGTGGAGGTGCAGTTGCTGGGCGACCATCATGGCAACGTCGTGCATTTATTCGAACGGGATTGTTCGGTTCAACGGCGCAACCAGAAGGTCGTGGAGCGGGCGCCCGCGCCCTTTCTTGACCATGACCAGCGGACGGAACTGTGCCAGGCGGCCCTGCGCCTGGCCCGGCAATCAGACTATGTGAATGCCGGCACGGCCGAATTTCTCATGGATAGGGACAGTGGCAAATTCTATTTCATCGAAGTTAATCCCCGCATCCAGGTCGAACATACGGTAACGGAGGAGATTACCGGCATCGATATCGTCAAGGCGCAGATCCGCATCGCCGGCGGCGCCCGGATCGGCGATGTGGCCGCCTCCGGCGTACCGGATCAGGCGGATATCCAACTGCGCGGCCATGCCCTGCAATGCCGGGTAACGACGGAGGACCCGGAACAGAATTTCCTTCCCGATTATGGCCGCATCACGGCCTATCGCGGTGCCAACGGATTTGGCATCCGTCTGGACGGCGGCACGGCCTATTCGGGCGCCGTCATCACGCGGCACTATGACAGCCTGCTGGAAAAGGTAACGGCCTGGGCGCCCACACCGGAGGAGGCCATCGCGCGCATGGACCGCGCCCTCAGGGAATTTCGCATCCGGGGCGTGACGACGAACCTTACCTTTGTCGAGGGCCTGATCAATCATCCCAAGTTCAAGGCGGCGGACTACACCACCCGCTTCATCGATGACACGCCGGAACTGTTCAAACTGAGCCACCGCCGGGACCGGGCGACGCGGTTGCTGCGTTTCATCGCCGATGTGTCCGTCAACGGCAACATGGAGGTCGCGGGCCGGCCCAAGCCGACATCGGAACGCACGCCGCTGGTTCCGGCCCGCATGGGGGATGCCCCGCAACAGGGTAGCAAGCAAATGCTGGAGCAATTGGGGCCTGAAAAATTCAGTGCCTGGATGCTGCAACAGGATCGATTGCTACTGACCGACACCACCATGCGGGATGCCCACCAATCATTGCTGGCCACCCGCATGCGCAGCCATGACATCGTCCGCGCGGCGGAGGCCTATGCCCACAACCTGCCGCAGCTGTTCAGCCTGGAATGCTGGGGCGGCGCCACATTTGACGTGGCCATGCGCTTTCTGAACGAATGCCCCTGGGAGCGGCTGCGGCGGATCCGCGCCCACGTCCCTAACATCCTGTTGCAGATGCTGTTGCGCGGGGCCAACGGGGTTGGCTACACCACCTATCCCGACAATGTGGTCCGGGCCTTTGTTAAACAGGCCGCCGACAGCGGCATGGACTTGTTCCGTGTATTCGACAGTCTGAACTGGGTCGAGAACATGCGGGTGGCCATGGACGCGGTGCTCGAAAGCGGCAAGCTGTTGGAAGGCGCGATCTGCTACACCGGCGACCTGAACGACCCCGACCGCAACAAATACGACCTGCAATACTACATCACAATGGCGCGGGAATTGGCGGCGGCGGGCAGCCATATCATCGGCATCAAGGATATGGCCGGCCTGGCCAAGCCCGATGCCATCACCACACTGGTCAAAGTGTTGAAGGAGGAAACCGGACTGCCCGTTCATTTCCACACGCATGACACCTCCGGCATCGCGGCGGCCAGCGTCCTGGCGGCGGCGGAAGCGGGCGTCGACGCGGTGGATCTGGCAATGGACTCTCTCTCCGGTCTGACCTCGCAGCCGAACCTGGGCTCCGTCGCCGGGGCCTTGCGGGGCGGGGCGCGGGACACCGGTTTGGACGCAGGGCAGATCCGCGCCTTCTCCGATTACTGGGAAGGGGTACGCGCGCAATATGCCGCCTTTGAAAGCGATCTGCGTTTCGGCGCATCCGAGGTCTATCTGCACGAAATGCCCGGCGGACAATTCACCAACCTGAAGGAACAGGCGCGATCGCTGGGACTGGAGGAACGCTGGCATGAAGTGGCCCGCGCCTATGCCGACGTCAACCAAATGCTGGGTGACATCGTCAAGGTGACGCCGTCATCCAAAATGGTCGGCGATATGGCGCTTCTCATGGTCAGCGCCGATCTGAGCCGGGCGGACGTGGAGGATCCAAGCAAGGAAATCGCCTTCCCCGAGTCCGTGCGCGCCTTTTTCAGGGGCGAACTGGGTCAGCCACCGGGCGGCTTTCCGCAGGCCCTGCAGGACAAGGTCCTGGCCGGCGAGAGCGCCATGACCGGCCGGCCCGGTGCCAATCTGCCCGATGCCGACCTGGATGTCCTGCGCCGGGTAGCCGAAAAAAAGGTCGCGCGGCGGATCTCCGAGGAAGAGTTCAATTCCTACCTGATGTACCCGGATGTCTTCACCGCGTATGCCGACCACCGCCGTGAATTCGGCCCCGTGGATGTCCTGCCGACCAGGACTTTTTTCTACGGCATGCAGCCTGACGAGGAAATTTCCGTGGACCTGGAAGCCGGCAAGAGCCTGGTGATCCGCGCCCAGGCAGTGGGCGAGGTTGATGACGAGGGTTTCGTGAAGTTCTTTTTCGAACTAAACGGCCAGCCCCGCACCATCAGGATCGCCAACCGTCAGATCGCCGCGACCGTGGAACGCCATCCCCAGGCCGATGAAAACAACCCGAACCATGTTCCCGCGCCCATGCCCGGCGTCGTCGGCTCAATCGCCGTCAACGACGGTCAGGAGGTGGAAAGCGGCGATCTGCTCATGAATATCGAAGCCATGAAAATGGAGACCGCCATCCGCGCCGCCCGCTCCGGCACCGTTCGCAGGATCGCCGTGAGACCCGGCATGTCCGTGGATGCCAAGGACTTATTATTGGAATACGCCGCGGATCCTTAACACAGGCTAGCTTCTGGCGCCGAAAACAGGCGGGCGTTTTTCCAGGAAGGCCCGCATGCCTTCACGGGCATCATCGGACAGGATCAATGTGGCCTGGGTTTGATGTTCGAATGCCAGGGCCTCGCGAAGGGCGGCGCCGGTCGCGCCTTGTACACCCCGCTTGATCGCCGCCAGTGCCTGGGGCGGACCGGCGGCCAGGCGTTCGGCAAAAGCCCGGACCTGATCCTGGAAACCATCCAGAGGCCAAAGCTGGTTCAAAAGACCCAGCCTGTAGGCTTCTTCCGCGCCGATGCGGTCGCCGGTCATCATCAGTTCCATGGCCTTGGCGCCGCCGACGATGCGCGTCAGGGAAGATGACAACGGTTCCAGTATTTCATGGCCTCATTGAAGCACCACCAGCAATCGCAGGCAATGGCAATCAGTCCAACCGCCGATATCCGATGAGCCCCACCTAACGCCTCACGAGGCCATCCAATTTTCGAGCCAGCACAGCGCCCAGGTCGCGCGCCAGGGCACCGGCATCTCGTCCCACGACTTCCAGCACGCACTTCCTACCGCAGTCGGGAGCTACATTGGCAGGTTCAGGCATTTCGACCTCGAAATTACCAAGCCGCCTACCGCTACGCACGTTTAGCAACCGGCCGGCGATGCGGACGTGCAGCTTGTTCGTATATCCGCGCTCCTGAGCATGGGCATAGATGGCGTAGATCACGGCAACGTCGATGGGTGGGCGCTTAACAGACCGAGCTATATCGATGATCTCGGCATCTGTCCGGCGCACTCGACCCTGAGCAAAGTCATCCAAGGTGACGGCTGTTTCAGCATATACGTTGAAGCCTTCGTCGTTCATCTCGTTGACTAGGGCATCCAGCACACGTTTATAGACGCGGCTGTTGCGGGGAAGCGTATCGTTATCGGCGTCCTCGCCCATGATGATGATATTGGGGCGCTCACCTAACTGGTCCCGATCGTCAGCATCCTGCGTGGTCTGGCAGGCCGCAAGCAGTGTCACGACGATCATCAGCAGTATTGGTTTCATGGCACAGCCTCCTCGGCATTCGATGTCTTACTCAACTATATATGCAACGATCAGGCGGCCTTTTCCCAGACGCCCTGTCTAAACACCGACAGCGCCGCGATATGGTCCGCATCACCACTTGATACGCTTGTCATCTTTCTCTTTGTCCCCATAGACCCTAATGCCGTCATAAACCTTAACCTTCGGCGCCGGCGTTGCACCAACCTTTGGCACAGGCTTCGACGGAGCGCGGGTCATAGCGGCCTGCAGGTGCCTAATCGCGGCATCAAGCTGTATGCGTGGCACGGCGATACCGTTACGCCGGTCCACGACCCTCTGGCCCGTTTGCCGCAATGCACTCAGCATTTGACCCAGACTGACCTCAGGCACGGCAGACTTCAAAACAGCGAAAGCACCCGATACGTGGGGAGCCGCCATCGAGGCACCCTCCATCCGGTGGTAGCCCCTGCCCGGTATCGACGAGAGGACCCCCTTGGATTTGCCGACCGCCTGCTCCGTGGCGCCTGGAGCCAAGAAATCGAGGAAGTCCGCGCTGTTGGAGAAGTCCGCAACTTTGTCGCCAAATGATGTCGCACCCACGCTGACGGCATCCGAGACGCAGGCAGGGTTGGCGACCGCATCGGGCAGCCCGTCATTTCCCGATGCGACCACCGGCGCAACACCCGCTCGGGTCAATAGCTCAAATATGCGGGTGTAAGGTGACCCATTGTCACAGATCTGCCTGAACCGGCCACCGCCAAGGCTGAGGTTGACCGCAGCAACATTATAACGCTCTCGGTTGCGATAAACCCATTCCAGGCCGCGCAGCACGTCAGAGGTAAGGGCAAGGCTGCACTTCCCACAACCCGGTGCCTCGACCAGGGTAAAGACCTGCACGGATATGATTGATGCCTCTGGTGCAACGCCAGATATATTCTTCCCGTGCCCCGCTATGATGCCAGCAACCCGTGTACCATGGTCGCAGCCAAAGGCCGGTTCGCAGGGCTGCCCGGCACCAGGTCCGGTTTCACGTTCCTCACCTGACGGACAGGCAGACCGCAGGACGACGCCACCCTGTTGAGCATTTGATGAAAAACAAGCCTCGGCGGCAGCCTTACCCTTCAAGAATGGATGTTGAAAATCAACGCCCGTATCGAGCACGGCGACCGCCTGGTCGGCACCTGCAT
>CAYWYB010000328.1:0-5810 GCA_964462145.1 uncultured Rhodospirillaceae bacterium | reverse complement strand
ATCAGGAAACCTCTACCCCGGGCCGGATCGGCCACATGGTGGAGGAGTTCGGCTACGAGCCGGTAATCTGCCGCCATGCCTGTGGCGACCCCCTGCCCGAAACTCTGGATGATTATGCCGCTTCCGTTATGTTCGGCGGCCCCATAAGCGCCAACGACGATCATCTGCCGTATATCCGAAACGAGTTGGAGTGGCTGGAAGTGCCGCTGCGCGCGGACAAGCCATTTCTGGGCATTTGCCTGGGCGCCCAGCTGCTTTCGCGCTATCTGGGCGGCACCGTTTCGGGCCATCCGGACGGCTTTCACGAAATCGGCTTTTACAAAGTTACCCCCAGTGCCGCCGGGACCGAGCTGTTTGATGCGGAAAACTATTTCTATCAATGGCATAGCGAGGGCTTCACCCTGCCCCACGGGGCCGAGCATCTGGCGGGCAGCGAATTGTTTCCCAATCAAGCCTTCCGCATCGGTAAGACCTATGGCGTGCAGTTCCATCCCGATGTCACGGGCGAAATGCTGTACCGGTGGAGCACCAAGGCGGCCCACCGCATGGTCCTGCCCGGCGCCCAGGCCCGTGATCGCCAGCATGCGGGCCATGACGCCCATAACGATCAGATCGAACGCTGGTCCCGGCGCTTTTTCGCCCATTGGCTGGCGCCGGTACAACATCTGGTGGGCAGTCAGGCCGGTGCGGAAGCCTTCGCCATGGCCGGCAGCGACTGAATATTTAGGGTAAGGGCGGGCGCGGCAGGCTGTAGACGGCCAGGGTTTCGCCGTAATAGCGGTCAGTCTCACCAAGGTAGCGCAGGCCAAGTTTTTCCAGTACCCGGCGCGAGGCGGCATGTTTGGGCCGGGTAAAGGCCTGAATTTCGCGCACCGGCAGGTTGGCAAAGCCCCATTCCAGGACCGCGCCCGCCGCCTCCGTCGCCAAGCCCTGGCGCCAATGGCTTGGCCCCAGGGCATAGAGCAATTCCACCGCCGTGATCCGGTCGGGCAATAGACGCAGCCCGCAATAGCCGATGGCCGGGTGCCGGCCGGATTGGCCTCCCTGATCATGCGGCACCACGGCCAAGGCGCCGCAGCCCCCATCACGCCATTCATCCGCACTGGCGGAAATGAAACTGGCCGCGAAATTGGCCGCGCCCCTGGCATCCATTGGCCCCACCGCCAAGTGCTTTCGCACCGCCTCATCCGCGAATAACGCGGCCATGGCCGCCCCATCGCCCGCGACCAATGGACGCAGGCATAACCGGGGTGTGCTGAGCTCGATCGCCATTCCGAGAGTAGGCTACAGCAAAACGCCCGTCTTCACGATCAATTGAGAAAATTATCGTCCACCAGGCCTTTTAATATAATGTCATCGACCCCATATTATGTCTAATTCCGGCTTGCCGCCGTGCCGAGGACCGATAGGCGGCGGGCCGGATGATGCCAATTTTTAGGCATCGGGGCCCCGCGTGTCGCAAATAGCAATGCCCCCTCCTCTCCGGCAGCGACAGCGGGGCCCTTTCTTATTGCATGGCGGGTTTGGCGACCTCCGCAGCAACCAAATTCATTTTTTAGAGACATCGAAAGACAGATTTTGCAGCAATCGACATATTGCCCATCGTGGCAAAACTTTGATTGAACCAGGATTGGTTAACCCAAACGTCACATTTGGGCTGTAAGCTGGACCAAGTATTGGCTAATATTGTCATTAGGCGTGTATGAGGGAGCCTAAACGGCGATCAGGGGACTGAGGGGACCAGGATGAATCTTACCCAGGTTTATGAAGAACCGGCGCGCCGCATTAGCTGCCGGCGGGGGAAGTCTACGTCGTCGGAAGGCTTTTGCCGTGAATGCGCCGTGCAGTCGCGCGCCTTTTGCGCGGTGCTGAATGACGAAGCACTGACCAAGCTGGAAGGCCTGCATACCCTGTGTGATCTGGCGCCCGAAGAAAGCCTGTTCATGGAGGGTGACAGGGCGGCCTCGTTCTTCACGGTCTTGAAAGGCTGTTTGCGCCTGTCGAAACTGTTGCCCGACGGACGGCGGCAGATTACCGGCTTCGTTCTGCCCGGCGAATTCATCGGGCTTTCCTCGGGAACAAGCCACGCCTACAACGCCGAGGCCTTGGTCGAGGCCAGCCTTTGCCGTTTCGCCATTGGTGATCTGGAGCGCATTGGCGAGGAAAACCCGGCCATGAAGGGCCGGCTTCTCGACATGACCAACGCCAACCTTGCCCGGGCGCAGGAACATATGCTGTTGCTGGGCCGCATGACAGCGCTGGAAAAAATTGCCTCGTTCCTCTGCAATTTGATCGAACGGGCCTCCGCCGCCGATCTGCCTAATGATCCACTGTCATTGCCCATGAGCCGGGCCGATATCGCCGATTATCTTGGCCTGACCATCGAAACCGTTAGCCGCACCTTCACCAAGCTGAAGACCGACAATATAATTTCGCTACCGGAACATAATCAGGTCGAGGTGAACGACATAGAGGGATTGCATCGGCTGGCCGAGGGCTGAATTCCGGCGTATTTCAATTATCCTAAACTTCGATCACCTGTAATTCGTGATACAATGCCCGTGCGCGCGGCATGGCGCGCGTGAAATGCCGGGTGTGTGGTGCAACAGCAATTTCAGGATAAAGTTTTGCCCATCTGGGCCTGGTTGTGGTTGCCTATCGCCGCCGTTGTGATCGAGCTTGGCTTTCGCATGGCCGACGAACCTCTATACCGCGCTTTGTGGCAAAGCGAACTGGGGCCGGTGGAAACCGGCACCGTCGTGGTCCTGCTGCCGGGGCTGGCCGCCGGCCTGTTGGCCCTGCGCCAAATCGCGCGCCTTGGGGCAGCCAAGCTGCCGACTACCCCACGGATCCGGAGTTTCCTGACCAGTTGGCTGGTACTGATCATCCTGGGCAGCGTCTATTTTGGCGGCGAAGAAGCGTCCTGGGGTCAGCATTGGCTAGGCTGGGAAACGCCCGAGGCACTCGGACAATTGAACGACCAGGGCGAGACCAACCTGCACAACACATCATCGTGGCTGGATCAAAAGCCGCGCCTGCTGTTGGAACTTGGGGTCCTGGTCGGGGGCCTGCTGTATCCGCTGTTTCTTGTCCTGGGGCGGCGGCCGCGGCCCGCCGATCCCGCCGATCTGCATTATTGGCTGTGGCCCGGCCAACAACTGCTGCCGACGGCGCTGTTGGCGATTGCCATCGGGCTGCCGCAACGTTTGGAAAAATGGTTCGGCTGGCCCATCCCCTACCCCCTGGACATCCGCGCCAGCGAGACCCAGGAGTTCTATTTCGCCCTGTTCCTGTCGCTGTATCTGCTGTCGTTCTATTTGCGCCTGGCACGTCGGGACGATGCGGAGCGAGGCTGATGTCCTGGCACTGATCGCCGCCGATGCCTGGATGATGGCGGTGCTGGCCGCCGCGCGGTCCATGGACCTGCCCGATTGCTGGCTTGGCGCTGGCTTTGTCCGCCGCAAGGTCTGGGATCATCTGCATGGCTTCTCCCAGACCACCCCCCTGGACGACGTGGACCTGCTGTACTTCCAGCCCGGCGACATCGGCCAGGACAGCGAGCGCGCCATTGAGGCCGAATTACGCAACGCCATACCGGATGTACCCTGGTCGGCAAAAAACCAGGCCCGCATGCACCTACGTAACGGCGACCAACCCTATACCAACACCATTGACGCCATGCGCTATTGGCTGGAGACCCCGACCTGCGTCGCGGTCCGGCTGGCCGCGGACGGCGGGTTGGAGCTGGCGGCCCCCTATGGCATCGATGATTTATTGCATATGATCGTGCGGCCGACACCGGCGGGCCAGCGCCGCGCGGAGGCTTATCGCGAACGCCTGGAAAGCAAGAACTGGTTGCAACAATGGCCCAGGACGCAGGCGATCTGGCCAACGTAGCGGGGTAGTCCGAATATGACGCACACGATTTCAGTCTACGATCCAGGCCACTTTCACGCCGCATTGCTGTTAAGCGCCGGCAACGCCAGGGTTGGCGGGAACATCCATGTCTACGCCCCGCCGGGGCCGGACTTGGAGAAATTCATCACCTTGATTGAGGGCTTCAATAAGCGCGCGGAGCATCCCACTGACTGGCACCTGCAATGCCATATTGGTGAGGACGCCCTGGAAGCCATGATCGCCGAGCGTCCCGGCAACATTGTCATTTTGGCGGGCCGCAATGGCGAACGCCTTGCCCTGATGCACCGCCTGCACGATGAAGGTTTCCACATTATCGCGGACAAGCCGTGGATGACCGACAGCGCCAACCTGCCGCATCTCGACGCCATCACCGCGAATCCGCCCCTGGCCGTCGATGTCATGACCGGGCGGCATGCCGCCTTCAATCAACTGCGCAACGCCGTGATCCATACAGCGTCGGTTTTTGGCGAGCTGGATCCCTCTTCAGAACTGCCGGCGCTTGAATTCACCTCCCGCCATCACCTGATGAAGCTGGTCGGCGGCCAGCCCCTGCAACGACCGGCCTGGTTTTACGATAGCCGTATCCAGGGCGACGGCTTGGTTGATATCCAATCGCACTATGTGGATCAGGCACAGTGGATCGTCGGCGAGGGGCATTGTTTCGATATTGACCGCGACGTCGAGATTATCGAGGCCGAGCGCTGGACGACGCCGGTTGCGCTCGATCTATTCCGCGAGAGCACCGGTGATGCCGCCTTTCCCGACTATCTGAGCCATGCCGTCGAAGACGATGTCCTGCACCTGGCCTGCAATGGCCGGATTGATTACAGCATGCGCGGCATCAGGGTCCGGCAATACTGCGACTGGGGTCCCCGCGAGGCGGAGGGCGGTGGCGATCTGCAAAATTTTACCGCGCGGGGTACAAAGGCCGAGGTAACGGTTTCGAGCGGGCCGGAAACCGGCTTCCAACCGGAAATGCGCCTTCGTCCGTACGAAAATCCGGATCTTGACCCGGCGGCGGCGCAATGGCGCGCGGAATTTCCGAGCCTGGAGATCACGGCGGCCGAAGACGGCGGCTATATTCTGCGTCTGCCGGCCAAGGATCAGGTCGGACATGACGCGCAGTTCCCCCTGATGCTGGATCAATTTCTCGATCTGGTGGAGGCGGATGCCTGGCCCACCGATCTGATGGCCCGTATCCGCACCCGCTATACCTTGCTGGCGCACGCCCTGGATCACTGCGCGGAGCGCCAATCCGGCATTAAGTAAGAATTATTCGCAATAACGTATTTTCGCCAAAATGCACAAAAACAGGCCTAAATTCGCCTTAACGAACCCTTAACTCCTGCTTTCTATGGTTAACCCGCTTGACGCGAACCGATACGAAAGATAGTTTCGCTGACCATGACGCGGATGTATCACATAGCGGGCCTTGCCCTGCGACTTAGCGACCCGGGCCTCGAGGGGCACCGGGATGCCGCACTTTTTGCGCGCACGCTAAGGGACCACGCGTCAAATGTTCTATTGCACGACTGAAATTACCGAATCCAGATATTGTCATCTAGCCGCCTGCTGGCCCGTGCCGCGGCGCCGTTTCGTAATTTTTCGAAATGGGCGCGCGATGGGGTCCCACGGGCTACCCGGCGGCCCACACGCTGAGGAGCGAACATCATGAACACCATGGCCATCCATAAATACCGAGCCTTCCCGCCCATTGATCTGCCCAACCGGCAATGGCCCGGCCAGGTCATCGACAAAGCACCGATTTGGTGCTCGGTCGATCTGCGGGACGGCAATCAGGCCCTGATCGATCCCATGGGCCGGCAGAAAAAGCTGCATTTCTTCAATCATCTGCTGAAATTGGGCTTTAAGGAGATCGAGGTTGGTTTCCC
>CAYWYB010000327.1:0-5815 GCA_964462145.1 uncultured Rhodospirillaceae bacterium | reverse complement strand
AGCCAATCGCCCCGGCTGACCAGGGATTGGTGCAGATCGCCGCCGGCGATATTGATGGCGCAGCGCTGTCCGGCCCGGCCCACCGCGGCCTCCCGGTCCAGGGCGCGCAGACCGCGCACCCGCGCCTCGATCGGCTCCGCCCTGTCCTGGGAGGCTAGGATCAGGCGGTCGCCAACCTCGACCTGGCCGGAAAATACCGCACCCGTAACGATCAGGCCGGCGCCGGGAACCGTGAAGGCGCGGTCGACGGACAGGCGAAAATGGCCATTCGCGGCCCGGTCCGCATGATTGCGGGCGGCTGTCTCCAAATGCTGGCGCAGTTCGTCCATACCGGTGCCAAGTTCGCCTGAAACCGGAAACATTGGTGCGCCCGCCAGAGCCGTCGGCGCCATCAGGGCCACGACTTCGGCCTCGACCTCGGCCACGCGCTCGGGCGCCACCCGGTCGATTTTGGTAATGGCCACGGCACCTTGCTGAATGCCCAGCAGGCCAAGGATTGCCAGATGCTCCTCCGTCTGGGGCATGACGCCATCGTCGGCGGCCACCACCAGCAGGGCGAAATCGATACTGGCGACGCCGGCTAGCATATTCTTTACGAAACGTTCGTGGCCCGGCACATCGACAAAACCCATGACCGCCTTGGCGCCGGTATCCGTCTCGATATCGTGATAGGCAAAGCCGATATCGATGGTCAGGCCGCGCTTTTTCTCTTCCGGCAGGCGATCCGTATCGACACCCGTTAAGGCCCGTACCAATGTGGTCTTGCCATGATCAACATGGCCTGCGGTGGCAATGATCATGGCCGTAAATCCGCCATTTGCGCCAGCCAGGCGGCCTCGTCCGCGCCTGCCTCGAGGCAGCGCAAATCGAACTGCAGGGCATCGTCGCTGATCCGGCCCAGGACCGGGCAGGGCAGGCCGCGAAACGCCGCCGCCAATCGTTTCAGGGCGGCACCGCTGCCCTTGGCCGCCTTTGGCCGCAGGGCCAGGGCCACGCTGTCCAGGCTTTCCACGGGCAGGGAACCGCTGCCGATTTGCCCCGTACACGGCGTGATTTCCACCGCCACCCCATCGCCCAGGGCTTGTTGTAAAGCGGGTGCAATCCGTTCCGCCATGGCCTGAATGTCCGCCACGGGACGGGTCAGCAGGCGCAGGGTGGGTAGTTTGGCCTGCAAGGTCTCGGGCTGGGCGTACAGGCGCAGGGTCGCGGCCAGGGCCGCCATGGTCACCTTGTCCACCCGAAGGGCACGTTTCATGGGGTTTTTCTTGACCTTGGCGATCAGATCCGCCCGCCCGGCGATCAGGCCGGCCTGCGGCCCGCCCAGTAGCTTGTCGCCGGAAAAACTGACCAGATCCGCGCCTTTTGCCAGGGTTTCGCTGACCGTGGTCTCGTGGGGCAGGCCCAGGGCCGCCATGTCGGTCAGCGCGCCGGCGCCCAGGTCAACCATATAGGGCAGGCCGTTTTCGTGGGCCAGGGCGGCAAGATCCTCGTCGCTGACCTCCGCCGTGAAGCCCTGCACCACATAGTTGGAGGTATGCACCTTCATCAAACAGCCGGTGCGTTGGGTCAAAGCTTCGGTAAAATCGCGCAAATGGGTGCGGTTGGTGGTGCCGACCTCGACCAGGCGGCAGCCGGCCCGGCGCATAATTTCCGGAATTCGAAAGGCGCCGCCGATCTCGATCAGTTCACCGCGGGAAACAGGCACTTCCTTGCGGTTGGCCAGGGTATTGAGCAGCAACAGCACGGCGGCGGCGTTGTTATTGACCACGGTCGCGGCCTCGGCGCCGGTCAGGCGGCACAGCCAGTCCTCGACATGATCATCCCGGTCGCCCCGCCGCCCCTTGGAGAGGTCGAATTCCACATTGGCGGCACCGCGCGCAACCGTTACCATGGCATCGATGGCCTCCTCCGCCAGAGGGGCCCGGCCAAGGTTGGTATGCAAAATCGTGCCCGTCAGGTTGAACACGGGCCGCAG
This sequence comes from uncultured Rhodospirillaceae bacterium, assembly GCA_964462145.1. GTDB lineage: Bacteria > Pseudomonadota > Alphaproteobacteria. The sequence continues at coordinate 3,840 of CAYWYB010000327.1, read as the reverse complement.
GGACATTTGCAGGGCGGCGCCTACGCGGGCTTCGATGCGGGCCGCCAGAGCATCCAAATCGGCCGTGTCTGCTTCATTCGTGGCAGTCGCGTCGCCGCTACGCAGCCGTTGGCGCAATTGGGCCAGCTCGGCGCGCGCTTCCTCCAGCACCAATTGACGCCCGGTCCGTTGTTGCAATTGTTCCAGTCCCGGCGCGCGCAACAATCGGTCCAGCGACGGAATACCGCCCTGGCCGCGTTTGTCACCGGGTTGCCTGTTCTGGTCGGAAGTAGATCCAGGATCAGATTTTAGTGTGGGCATGGATGTTGCGCGCCGTTTTCTGCCTCATAGGAGGCAACGAAGCTAGGCCCACGGAGAGTGGCGGTCAACGCCGGTTGGAAAAAATTTAGGCCGCCGATCTATGGGAGTAGGCGCCATAGACGAAATCGATCTCGTCATTCATGGCGCGCACCGGCATCATGACGCAGCGAAACAGAACCTCGCAGTCCGCGGAATTGCGATAGCTGCCTTCAACCGGGACGGGGCAGCCTTCCGCCAGTGAACGCCGGCAGCCTTCGGCGAACCGGCTGCAAAGTTCGGCGGGCAGCGTATCTTCCAGTGTCTCGCCAAGGCGTTCCATCCGCCATTCCGATTGCAGTGAGTCGCCACAGGCGATAAATACCGCGCGCTCTATATCGTCGGCGCCACGGATCAGAAAACGGTCGTTCCATTCCCCCGACATATCATCGATCGTTAGGCTGGCCAGTGATGGAATCGCAGCATCGCCTCGAGCATCCTGCCAACTGTGCCCGGCCCGTCCGGTGGCGCGCCGTTCATCGTAATCAACCTGTTCGGCAGGCATGGCTTCGGCCTCTAACGGGGCCGACGATTTATTCGCTTCGAAATCTTGCAGCGGCATAGGCATTACACTCCAGAAAAAACGCTTTGGCTGCCCTCAAAACACAGGAATGCAGGAACCATGCCAAGTTTTTTAGAGTGTATTTGTAAAAATGTGGTTAATATTGAATGTCAACTCTAGTAATGCACAAGAAATTAATGAAGATTAAGATCAATTAAAGGGAAAGTAATCGTTAGTTAAACTGATTCTATTCGTTGAAATATTTTCGTATAAAAATTAACTTTATGGCTTTTTCTAAACAATATCTTGCTCGGCCAACCAGTGGGCATAAATGTTGCAGCCGGAAAAAAATTCCGGGCTAAAAATGCAAATTTTGCAGGGGCGGAGCAAACGACTGCTTCGGCTATTCTGCGGCGTCTGGCTTGGGCTTTTTCACGAAGCGGCCGCGCATGCTTTCGGGCAGGCCGCCGGGATCCATGGGGATGCCATGGACCTGCATATTATGGCTGTGACAAAGCTGATGCAGGGAAAACACCTGTGAAATGGCCGTGGGCCGGCCCATGGCATCCTGGGTCTGATTGACCGCTTCCTTGGTAAGTTTAAGGGCGAACAGTGGCTTCTTGGCGATCCGTTCGGCCATGGCCAGGGCGGTGTCCAGCAACTGATCGCGCGGCACCACCTGATTGACCATACCCAATTGCCTGGCTTCCTCGGCCCCCAGCCAGTCGGCGGTAAACAGCAATTCCTTGGCCTTGCGCGGGCCCAATTCCCAGGGATGGGCGAAGAATTCCACGCCGCAGACGCCCATTTCAACCACCGGATCGCGGAATTCAGCGTCTTCCGAGGCGATGATGATGTCACAGGCCCAGGCCAGCATCAGACCGCCGGCGATGCATTTGCCCTGCACGGCGGCGATGGTCGGTTTGGGCACGTTGCGCCAACGTTCGGTCATGCCGAGATAAATCTCGCTCTCGCGGGCGAAGCGCCCCTCGGCGCCCGGCGGGTCGAAACTGCCCCAGGTGGTGACCTGGGAAAAATCCTCCCAGGTCTTGCTGCTTTTGCCCGATAGATCATGGCCGGCGCTGAAATGCGGGTCCGCGCCAGCCAGGATGATGACCTTGATAGCCTCGTCGGCCGCTGCGTGCTCGAAGGCGTCGTTCAGATCATAGGTCATCTGCAGATCCTGAGCGTTGCGCATCTCGGGCCGGTTCAGGGTGATCCGCGCCACGCCGGCACTGGGGACGTCATAGGTTATGGTCTCGTAGTTGGGCTGCTCGGACATTGTAATCAGTCACCGTCTGGGGTTTCGGGCTCTATCGTCGGGTCGATCACGGCCAGCAATGCCGGCCAGTAGGCGTCCGCCAAAACGCCCTTGGTGGCGGCTTCCTGCAAAACTTCGTTGGTGGTTTTCGCGCCCTTGATATCGACGCCGGTTTCATCCGCCAGGTCAATGGCATAGCCCATATCCTTGAGCATGTAATTGACCGAAAATGCGCGCAGGGGAAAGACCCCGGGCAGCATCGCCTTGACGCCATGATTGCGCAGAACGAAGCTATCGGCGGAGCCCTTGGCCAGGGTGTCCAGCAACAGGCCATCGTCCAGGCCGGCCCGGCGCCCGATCGTCAGGGCTTCGGCCACGGCGTTAACGGTTTCTGCCACGATCATGTTGTTCAGGATCTTCACCACCTGGCCACTGCCCACATCGCCGCAGAGCGTGATGTTGTTGGCATAACAGGCGATCATCGGCTCAACGCGGGCGAAAACCGCTTCCGAGGCGCCGACCATGACCGCCAGGGTGCCGTCGCGGGCGGCCTGGCGGGTACGCGCGATGGGCGCATCGGCATAGTCGATGCCCTTGTCCTGAAACTTCGCCGCCAGTTCCTTGGTCAGGGCGACCGGCGCCGTGGTGGTATCGATAATCGTCTGACCTGACGTCATATGGGACATCAGGGTGCCGCAGACCTGTTCCAACTGCACGCCGCTGGGCATGGAAATAAAGATACTGCCGCAGCGTCGCGCAATCTCTTCCAGGTCGTCGGTTGCCTCCAGACCCACCGCCCGTGCCCGTTCCAGAGGGGCGGGGTCGATATCGCAGGCAATGACTGATTTCCCGGATTTCTTGTGCAGATTATGGCACATGGGCTCGCCCATGACGCCGAGGCCAATGAAACCAATGGTGTCCATGTTCATGAGGCTTGTCCCCGAATTATTTCTGGGCTGCGTTGGCACCCGCGATGCGGCCGAAGACAGAGCCTGAAATCAGGCCGGTGCCGCCGGGGTAATTGAAATAGAACAGCCCGCCGACCATTTCGCCGGCCGCATAAAGCCCCGGTATGCCATGGCCGTCTGTATCGATGACATTGGCGTCGGTGTCGATGCGCACGCCGCCAAAGGTGAAGGTAATGCCGCAGGTCACGCCAAACGCCATGTAGGGCGGTTCGTCCAGGGTATTGGCCCAATTGGTCTTGTTGACGGCCAAACCATTGGTGCGGCGGCCATCCTTGACGGTCGGATTGAACGGAATATCGGTTTGCACGGCGGCGTTATATTCCGCGACCTCCGCCAGGAAGCCTTCCGCGTTGACGCCTTCCATTTGCGCCACCAGGCCCTCCAGGGTATCCGACTGCGCCTTGGTCACTTCGCGGATACGGTATTCGTCGCGCAGCAGATGCACGGTTTTCTGATCAAACACCTGATAGGCGAACTGGCGCGGCTGGTTAAGGATTTCACGGCCATATTTGGCATAGGTGTAATTGCGGAATTCAGCACCTTCGTCGACGAATCGTTTGCCGTCCGCATTGATAATCAAACCAAAGGGATAGCTGTGTTTCTGGAAGCCGTCGCCGACCGCCAGATCGCCAAATTCAGGTGCGTTGCGGTCCCAGGCCACGGCATGGCAGCCCGACCAGTTGCCCCGGGGGCTGGCACCGGCCTCCAGCGCCATCTGGATGCCGTCACCGGTGTTAAAGCGGGTGCCACGGACGGGGGCCAGTTCCCAGCCG
>CAYWYB010000326.1:0-5846 GCA_964462145.1 uncultured Rhodospirillaceae bacterium | reverse complement strand
GTTGCAGTTCCAAGGGACGTCCTTTCATTTTGTCACGTTGAAGATCGCCGCGGGCGCGGCTGTGTGATGTTAGCTGCGTAATGTTAACCTAGCTGGGCGAATGAGTCTCGTTTCCTACCGAAAAGGTTATTCGAGGATTACCGGCTTATCACCAATAACCCCCGCCTCTTCCAGGGCCGCGATCTCGTCGGCTGACAAGCCGAGGATGCCGCCCAGGACCTCCCTGTTATGCTCTCCCAACAGGGGCGCAGGCCTACGCAACGGTCCGCGTTCGCCATTGATACGCCAGGGCGTTTGCGGCTGTGGTTTGACGCCAACCACCTCCCGGTCCAGATCCTGCCAAAAGCCGCGCGCCCGGTAGGCTGGATCCTGCGCCAATTCGCTGGCCCGCAGCGCGACGCCGGCGGCTACGCCCGCATCCTGCAACGCCTGCATGGCGGCATCGCCAGCCATGGCTGCTGCCCAATCGCCAATAGCTGCTTCGATCTCGTCTTCCCGCTCCCGCCGCCCCTCGGCACCGGCAAGTGCGGGATCAGCGGCCAGCTCAGGCCGCCCGATGACCCGGCATAGCTCTGGCCATTGCTCATCCCCCGTCACCGCCACCACCAGCCAGCTGTCAGGCTCAGCGCAGGCAAAGACGCCATGGGGCGTGAACACCGGGTGCCGGTTCCCGGTGCGCGGCGGCGGCGCGCCGGTCAGGCCCTGGGAAATCGGGCCATGCAGACCTTGTTGCAGCACGCCCTCCACTTGGGAGAGGTCGATGCGCTGGCCCTGGCCCGTGCGCTTGCGGTGAAACAGGCCGACCAACAGCGCGGCGGCGGCGTTCATGCCGCCGCAGGCATCGCCATAGGCCACATGGGTCATCATGGGCGGGTCGTCCGGGCCGCCGGTCAGGTGCGGCAGGCCCGCGCCATGTTCAACCGTGGAGCCATAGCCGCGATAGCCCGCCCATGGCCCCTCGGCGCCATAGGCCGGCAGGGAGAGCATGATGATTTCCGAGTTGACCGCCCGCAGCTCTTCATAGGACAGGCCCAGCTTGTCCATCACGCCGGTGGCCTGGTTCTCGATCACCGCATCGGCCCGTTCCACCAGGCGCAGGGCCAGGGCGCGGCCGTCCGGCTGGGTCAGATTGATGGCAACGTCCAGCTTGTTACGATTGATCATGTTGAAATTCGGGTTCTTTTCATGCTCACGGGCCGCCAATGTTTCCGGCGAATGATCATAACCGCGCCACCAATCGGGATGGGAGCAGGCCTCGATCTTGATGACTTCCGCGCCCATGTCGGCCATGTGCCGGCTGGCCAGGGGCCCGGCCCAGCCCATGGTCAAATCAACGATGCGGATACCGCGCAGGGGAAGTTTTTCACTCATGATCCTGTTCTCCCTAACTCAACCACGCCGTTTGCCGCCAGACCCGTGATCTCATCCTCACACAGGCCCAGCCGGCCCGCCAGGATCTCCCGGCTGTGCTGACCCAGCCTTGGCGCGCTGCCGCCCTTGACCAGGGGTGTCGCGGCCAACTTCCAGGGAATGGTGGCGGCGGTAAAGCTGCCCAGATCGGGGTGTTGATATTCGGCCAGGACCTCGCGGGCCTGGAAATGATCCAGATCCGCCAGGTCCGCCATGGTTGGGACCAGGGCAAAAGGTATACGCCGGGCCTGGCCCTCGTGAAACCATTCCAAGGCCGGGCGCTGGCGGAACAGGGGTATCAGGAGCGGGTCCAGTTCATCGGCCCGGTCGTTACGCAGGCGCGAGGTGATGAAACGCGGATCGTCGAACAGTTCCGGCGCGCCGATCAATTCGCAACAGGCATACCATTGCGCCGGTGTCAGGGCGGTGACGCCGATCCAGCCATCGGCCGCCGGATAGATCGATTGCGGATAGGTCGGGGTGAATATGTTGACGCCCTTGCGCACGGAATCAGCGCCGTCGTAGGCAAAGCGCACACCGGCGGTTTCCGTATAGGTGGTTTGCGCCTCCAGGATCGACTGCTCGATCAGGACGCCATCATCCCCCGACAGACCGCCGACCAAGGCCCCCATAGCGGCGATAAAGGCGGTCAGGCCGCCGGTGATCTGCGCGAAGTAGCCGCCTGGTATGACCGGCGGGCCGTACTTTTGCCCGATGGGATAGATGAACCCGGCCAGGGCCTGGGCGATCGCGTCGCTGCCCTGCCAATCCCGCCGCGGACCATCGCCGCCGAACCAGCTAAGCGCCACCATGGTCATTTTTGGCGCATCCATATGCAGCGCCGCAAAACCCAGGCCGGCGGCCTCCGCCCTGCCCGGCCCCATGGCGTCGAGCACCAGATCGGCATCCACCGCCAGCCGCCGGGCCAGCGCCACGCCGTCGGCGGTATTCAGATCGACGGCGAGAGATGATTTCCCCGTACTCAAAAACGCATGCAGGCCGCTGGCCTCCGGTGCCGCGACACCTTCGGCAAAGGGCGGCAGACGGCGCACCGTATCGCCGGTCATGGGCTGTTCCAGCTTGATCACCTCGGCCCCGCAGGCCGCCAGCAGGGCACCGCAATAACCCAACGCGACACCTTCGCCGAACTCGACAACTTTCAGGCCTTGCAAGGCACTCATACAGACTTTTCCTTCAACGAAATCCCCTGGCTCAGTTCACTGGCGGCAGGTGCTGCTTCAATGGCGGCGATAGGTCCTGGCCTCATCGAACATGGCGACGATGTTTTCGGGCGGCACATCGCCCTGGATATTATGCACGCTGTTAAGCACGAAGCCACCGCCGGGGCCAAGAATATCGATGATACGGCGAACCTCGGCGCGGACGTCCTCCGCCGTGCCGAAGGGCAATACGCGCTGGGTGTCGATGCCGCCCCAGAACGTCAGGCGGTCGCCGAACTCGGCCTTCAAAACTTCCGGGGCCATGCCCTTGGCGGCAACCTGCACCGGGTTGATGGCGTCGAAGCCAACGTCGATGAAATCCTCGATCAGCGTCGCGACGGCGCCGCAGGTATGCAGCAGAACCTTGGCGTCGCTGTTATCCTTGACCGCGGCGACCATGCGCCGGTGCCTTGGCTTGACCAGTTCGCGATAGAGCACCGGGTCGAACAGGGTCGATTCCTGGGTACCCAGATCGTCGGAGGTATTGATCACATCGATGTATTCGCCGGCCTCCTCCATCGCGTTCTCGGTCACCCGGCACCACCAATCGGCGGACTGGTCCATCAATTCCACGACGAATTCGCGGTTCTTGTAAAGATCCTTGAGCCAGGTATCGAAACCGCGCATCCACTGGCCAAGATGAATGACACCCGCCGGCAAATTGAGGACGATGGCGCAATCGCTGTTCTCCCGCAGCGCCCGGGCCCGATCGCGCAGGCCTCGGTAATAGCCAGGATTGTCCGGATCGGGCCAAGAGTAGGCATTCAGATCGGCAACACTGGGCCTGTCGCCATAGAAGGGACCGTCGACATTCAGATAAGGCCCATCGCCGACCTTGTTCCAGGCCGCGCCGGTTTCATCGACAAAATTGTCGTCATCGATTTCCCGCTGATGGCCGGCACCATCGAAGGCACCAAGGGTCAGGACCCGGGTATCAATATCAAAGCGCCGCAGGACACTCTCGTCTATCACCGAGGTCCGCGTCATGCGCCGCCCGATCCGGCTCTCATGCTCAAGGCCCAGGTGCTGCTTGAGCCTCTCGTAAGCGGTGAAATAGATATTGGACGAACTGCAACCGCCGAAATCGATCGGCGCGCGGTCGGTTTCCTGATGATCAAGGGCGGCCAGCAGCCGCTCGCGGCCGGTCATTGATGGCATGTTTCGTTTCCTTTCCAGGCTGCCGGGCTTTTTTCCCGCCGGCATTTCCCGGATACCAAACGTATCCATGACAATGGTAGCCAACTTGCGCCGCCGTTGGAATGGCTTCCTGCGGCGAGAGATGCTGGCGGCCTCAAAACATTAGATTGGGCAGCATCAGAACGATCTGCGGAAACGCGATGAGGAGGGCCAGAGTCAGAATATCGAGAAATAGGAAGGGCATGATACCGGCAAAGACATCTTCGAGACTAAGAGGGATCGGCGAAGCGCTGCGCACCACATAGACGTTGAGCCCAACGGGCGGTGTGATCAGCGATATTTCCGCCAGTTTGATGGCAATAACGCCAAGCCATATGGGATCGAAGCCGGCCCCCGTCAGGATCGGAAACATCACCGGCAGGGTCATCACCATGATGGCGATTGGGTCGATCAACATGCCCAGCACCAGATAGATCACGGCAAAGCTGAGTAGATAGAGATAGGGATCCAGCGCCAGACCCAACAGATAGTCGGAGACATTGGCAACCAGACCGGTATAGGTCAGGAACCGGGCGAAAATTATGCCACCGATGACAATAATGAAGATCACCGAGGTGGTAACGCCCGCGTCCTTGAAGGTATCGATCAGCATGCCGCGGTTCAGGCGGCGCTTGCCCACGACGATGACGAAGGCGCCAAATGCGCCCACGGCGCCGGCGTAGGTCGGAGTAAAAAATCCCGCATAGATGCCGCCGATGACCAAGATAAACAGAAACACCACGCCCCAGACGCCATAGAGGGAGCGAAAGCGCTCGTTCCAGGAAATCGTAATATCGGGGATCGGCGCCATTTCGGGATTGCGCTTGGCTCGGATGTAGATACCCAGCATGTAGATCGACGCGGACAGAATGCCGGGCACCAGGCCCGCGATCAGCAGCACGCCGACTGACTGCTCGGTGATGACGGCGTAGACCACCATGAGAATACTGGGCGGGATGAGCGAGGCCAGGGTGCCCGAGGCGGCGATGCAACCCGCGCTCAGTCGCTTGGAATAACCGAACTTGGTCATTTCGGGCAGGGCCATGCGGGTAAAGACGGCGGCATTGACCACGGAGGAACCACAGGCCGCGCCAAACGCGGCGGAGGCCAGGGTCGTGGCCATGGCTAGCCTATGCGGAGAAGATTGCCGCCCCCATCCGCTGTGGCGTCGAGGTAATGAAGGTAGAAAGAAACGTTGGCCGCCCGGGCTTTCGCGTCGAAACGTCGGAAGGTCTACTCGAAGCCGTCAATGTAGTCGCGGCTACCGGCCCTTTCCAGCGGCCAATCAAGCCCGCCATCATGCCTGAAGATATTGGCATCATGCAGATCCATTCCAAAGCCTACCGCAATCCCGACCAGTTACCGGAAGGAGCGGTTCTGGTGATTGGAGCTGGATCTTCAGGGGTGCAGATCGCGGACGAACTCTTGCGTACGGGAAAGCGCGTCTACCTCTCGGTCGGACCGCACGACCGTCCTCCCCGGAGCTATCGCGGTCGTGACTACGTCTGGTGGCTAGGGGTCCTCGGCAAGTGGGATGCCGAAACTGTGCAGCCGGGCAAAGAACACGTCACGATCGCGGTGAGTGGTGCCCATGGCGGTTTTACGATCGACTTCCGGCAGCTTGCCGCACGGGGAATGAGGCTCGTTGGTCTGACGAGCGATTTCAAAAACGGTGTAATTACATTCGCACCGGACCTTGCGGACAATATTGCGCAAGGGGATGCGAACTACCTGTCTGTGTTGGATGAAGCCGACGCCTATGTGGACCGCTATGGTCTTGACCTTGCGGAGGAGCCCGAGGCCCGCAGGATCGATCCGGCGCCGGCCTGCATGACCGATCCCATGCTTGAGTTAAACCTGGCCGAGGCCGGCGTAACCTCAATTATCTGGGCAACCGGTTATACTATTGATTTCAGTTGGTTGAAGGTCGACGCATTTGACGAAGATGGCAAGCCAAAGCACCGTCGCGGTGTTTCAGCCGAGCCTGGGATCTACTTCCTGGGATTGCCATGGTTGTCGCGACGGGGTTCTTCCTTCATC
>CAYWYB010000325.1:0-5911 GCA_964462145.1 uncultured Rhodospirillaceae bacterium | reverse complement strand
GGCGCCCAAATAGGCCGCGATCGCCTCTTTCAGGGGCGGATAACCGCCGGCATCGCGGCTGATCGCCAATTCCGGGCCTGGCCGGCGCCAAAACCGGGCCAACAGGCGGGCCCAGACGGCAAAGGGAAAGGCCTCGATATCCGGGCCGGGGGCAAAGGCGGCGGTACTGCCGACCGAGGCCCGGCTGATCGCCGCCAGGGCCTGGCCGCGCCGGGACAGGCCATAGCGGCGGGCAACGTCATCTTCCTGTTCGGTTCGGTAGACGCCGGGCCGCTCCGGCTGCCGGCGGCCGGGCTGACGGCGATCGGGGCCGCCCAGCACATCATCGGGCAATTCCGAGGCCACGTAGGTACCGTCACCCTGCCGGGTTTCCACATAGCCTTCCGCCAGAAGCTGCTGCAGGGCCGTCGCCACCGTGTTGCGGGAGAGGGACAGATCCTGAGCCAACACCCGATTGGCCGGCAGGCGGCTGCCCGAGGGCAGGCGCCCATCCAGGATCATCAGGCGCAAACGGTCGTACAACTGCCGATAAAGCGGCCCGACGCTGTCCTTATCCAGGTCGAGAGCCAGCATTTTTGCGCCGCCAGACATGCCTTTATCCTCTCCAAAAATATTGGCCCTATATTTATACCATAAATCACTCTTTTATATGAGCCATTTTTGACATAGACTAACGGCACTGGAAATTTGCCCCGAAAAGGAATGCATTATGAAGCTGGCCACGGGAAAACCTTGGATGCCCGCCCCTGAATATGGCCGTGGTTTGCGTGGGTTAGGGGTCAATCTGGTGGTCCGCGACGTGACCGCCGCGCTGAAGTTCCAAACCGAGGTCCTTGGCGCGGAAGTGGTGCATTCCGACCCGGATTTCGCCGCCGTGCGCGGTTTTGGCGCGGAATGGATGCTGCATGCCGATCATACCTACAGCGATCATCCCCTGAGAGGCAGCCTGGATGAAAATCTGACGCGCGGCATCGGCGCCGAACTGCGCCTTTATGGCCGCGACCCCGATCAGGCCGAGGCACGGGCGCGGGAGTTGGGATACGAGGTTCTGGCCGGCGCCCTGGACAAGCCGCATGGCCTGCGCGAGGCCTATATTATTGACCAGGACGGCTATCTTTGGGTGCCGGGCGCGCCCCTGCCCGCTTAGGCTCGCATTTTAGCTCTGCATAATACCACCACGCAGGGCGCCCGCTTCGACCCTCTGCCATAGCACCGCGTGATCCTCCGGCAAGGGCCGGCTGTTGGGCATAGACAGCCACAAACGGTGCAGGCATCGGCGCTGATCCACCGTGCTGCCGGGATGGTCCTCGTACGCCGTCCGCGCGTGATAGATCACATGGTTGTTGATGAACTGCATATCGCCGGCCTGCATTGTCATCTCCATGCACAGCTCGTCCGCCAGCTCGCTCAAGACGTCCAAGGCGCGCCAATGGCGATCCTCCATGGCGGGCACACCGGGCATTTCCTGGGCCGCCTCCACATATGTCCGTGAATAGTGCGAGGTAAAACGGCCATCGCGCTGGCCGAACACGGGCAGGGCATAGCTCATGGCCTCGCCGCCGCGTTCCTCACCCAGGCGGGAGCGGTGATAAGGGCCATACAACAGCGCCGCCAGGTCCGGATGCCGCTGCAGCATGACATTATGTACCGTGGCCGAGGAGGCGATGCGGCTAACGCCGCCCGTCGCTGCCTGACGCAGGCATAACAGCGCCACCACATCCGTGCGGTCAGTGTGAAAGCGCAACAGATTGTTGGACAGGGTGCGCGCCTTGGAGGAGGTAAAGGTGCTGCCGTCCCGCGCCGTCAACTTGTGATTAAAAATGGTGTCGGTGTCCTGGCTCTCGTCCTGGATATCGCGCATCAACAGGCCATTGCTGTCCTGCTCCACCGGCTGGCCCATATGCAGGCCGATGCCGTACCAGACATGACGCAGTCCATCGCCGAATTCTTCCACCGGCAGACCCGACAGATTGGCCAGGCCGCTGCCGTGCTCCAGTTCCTCGGCCATATGGGCAAACTTGGCGCTGAGACCGGGAAGCGGAAAATCCGCTTTTGTCATCTGTTCCCACGGGATGCCGCGTTGTTGGACGGCGGCGCACGCAGCCTTTAGCTCGGCGATATCCTCGCCGGACAAAACAAACCGCCAGCGCGGGTTGTCCGCCATATCCGCGCCGAACCAGGTACAGTCCCCCTCGATGGCCGCAAATTCTTCCCCTGCCATTCCGTCTACTCCCCTATTTCCGCCCCCAACATGGCCTCGACCAGTTCCTGCACCCCCAGGGCATCGGCGGCACTGGCCAAAACATTGGGCTGGCCATCCATCCAAGCCGCGACATTATCCAATTGCAAGCCAAAACCTTCAACGCGAGGATCCTCGACCTCCGGAAATTCCTGGAGCCATTCGCCGCCGTCGCTGGATTGCAGGAAGAACCAATCATGCAGGCGGTGACTGCGTTCACTGCCCCAGACGGTCATTTCCACCTGATCCGGCCCCGCACCACCGCTGGACCCCAGCACAGACACGGGCACGCCGGCGCAATCAAGCACCGCCGAAATATGCGTCTCGCACAATTCGGGATCGTCCTGGTAGACCGGACAGGAGGTAATCAATGTCGCCGGGCCCAGCAGGCGCTGGGTGACAAAGATAAAATGCGAAAGAACCTCGCGGGTATAGCCACCCTGGTCGCGAAAGCGCAGCCAATCCGCATCCGCCTGCCAATCCCGTGGCCAGCGGGTGAAATGCACGATGATATCTACGCCGATGATCTCGCCCAGGGCGCCGCTGTCGATACGCTCCTTGGTCAGGGTCACGGCGCGGGAGGAGGCCTGGATGAAGTTCACCACGTTGGGCGTGTAGCTGTCATCAAGTGCGGCCACCAGATCGCGGCTGTTTTCGATATCGATGCCCAGGGGTTTCTCGCAAAACAGCGGCTTTTCGGCCGCCATGGCACGATCCGCATAATCCCGGTGCCACAACGGCGGGGTGGCGACATAAACCAGATCGGCGGCGGCAATCACCGCGTCCGCATCCGCCATGATAGCCAGACCCGGCGTTTCCGCCGCCGCATCCGCGCAGGCCTGGGCGTCCGGATCCCAGGCACCGGCGATGGCCAGGCGGGAATGCTTGACCACATTGGTGATCATGCGTCGGCCCATGATGCCAAGGCCGATCACGCCTATTGTGTGTACTTTTTCCGCCATTCCATCATTCCCCCTTGAGGCTGGGCGCGACCACGTCAAACATCATATCGAAATCATCAAGCATTTCGAAAAGCCGTTCAACGACGGTTCCATCGCCTTCAATTTCCAGATCACCGGCGGCCAACGCCTCGGCCACGCTGGTCTTGCGCACGTTCAGCGCAACCAGCACCTCGCGGCTGACCCGCACGGCAGCAATTGCGTCGTCCGCCACCTCGCCGGGCATATAGGTCATGGTGCAATTCTGCAAATTCATCATCAGGCGCTCGTCAATATCGCTCAAGTGCCAGTTGATCCGCCAATGCAGCCCAGCGGCCTTGGCGCCATTCAGGCGCACCGCCATGAAGTCAAACAACGCTCCGCCGGTCAGCGCGGTCAGCATATCCGGGCTGATCATCCGGCGCGGCGGCAGTTTAGCCAAACCGTGGCGCAGTTCCTGGGCGCCGTACAGATAGGCGTTGCGCCAGGTAGCGCTTTCAGCCTGATAGCCGAGTTGTTCAAAAGTATCCGCCAACAAGGCACGGCCAGCCAGATTTTCCGGCTCGGCAAAGACTAGATGGCTCAACACCTGGGCCACCCACCGGTATTCGCCGGCTTCAAAGTCGGCCTGCGCGCGGATAAGCAAGGCCTCGGCCCCACCCATATATTCCACCATCTTTTGCCCGGCCTCGCGCCGGGGCAATTGGTTCAGATTGGCCGGGTTGGCATCGTACCAGCTAAGGTAACGCTGATAGACCGCCTTGGCATTGTGGCTGACACTGCCGTAATAACCGCGCACGGACCATTCCTGATCCAGGCCGGGCGGCAGCTCCAATTGCTCGGCGATTTCCTCCCGATTAAGGCCATGATTCATCAGCCGGACCGTTTGATCGTGGATATACTTGTACAGATCCCGCTGTTTCTCCAGATAGGCCCGAACCTCGTCCCAGCCCCAGGTGGGCCAGTGATGCTGGCAGATCAGGATTTCCGTCTGCGCGCCAAACATCGCCATGGCATCGGCGATGTGCCGCGACCAGATGCGTGGGTCGCGCACGACAGAACCCCTGAAGGGAATGAAATTATGCAACAGGCGGGTGCAGTTCTCCGCCATATTTAAAACACCGAATTGCGGCAGGAACATATGCATTTCCGCCGGGGCCTCTGAATCCGGCGCCAGTTGGAAAACGATTTCGACGCCATCGATAGTATGTGTTTCCTGCGGCTCCGTTATCACCAGTGTCGGCGCGATCAGGGTCACCCGGCCCCTCGCCGTGACCTTGCCCAAACCTGCATCCACCTGGCCACGCGCGCCTTTGCGCAACAAACCGCCGAACTGGAACTGTGCCCGGCGCATCATGGCATTGCCGGCGATGACGTTTTCGCCGCTTAGCTCCTCGACGAACTGATCCGGCGCGATGACGCTGACTTTGCCGGAGGCGGCATCCTCGGCGCTGGCCACGCCCATGGCGCCGCCGTAATGGTCCACATGGCTGTGCGAGTAAACCACGCAGAGCACCGGCTTTTGCGGACGGTGGGCGTAATACAGATCCAACCCGGCACGGGCGACCTCCGCCGTGGTCATGGGGTCGATAATGATCAGACCGCTGTCGCCTTCAACAATCGTCATATTAGCCAGATCGATGCCGCGCAGCTGATAGACCCGCTCGCACACCTTGTAGAGGCCATTGTTCATGTTTAGCCGCGCCATGCGCCACAGGCTGGGATTGACCGTATCCGGCGCCTCGACTTCGTTGAGAAAATCATACGCCTGCAAATCCCAAAGCTCGGCGCCGCGCGCATTCTTGACCCGGCCATCAGGCACGGCGGCAATAAAGCCGCGCTGGGCTTGTTCAAAATCGTCGCGGTCTGAAAACGGCAACCGGGCCAACACGCTCTGTTGCGCGGCCTGGGTGGTGGGCGTGGCTGGTCTTGGCTTGGTCATGACTATCGGACCTTCCTTGAGTCAAATTACAGGCGATCATATTGGACCACTGGGGCCCGTAGCGATAGGATAAGCGGCGGAGGGAGCAACAATATGGATGACTACAAGGTTTTCGAGCTGGGCAATCTGCGCCTGCAACGGGGCATGACCCTGCCCAACGCGCAGCTGACCTATCAGACCTATGGCAAATTGGCGGCCGATAAATCAAATGTGGTGCTCTATCCCACCTCGTACGGCGCCCAGCATATGGATATCGAATGGTTGATCCGTCGGGGAGGCATTCTGGACCCGGAGAAATATTTCGTCATCATCCCAAATATGTTCGGCAACGGGCTCTCCTCATCCCCCTCCAACATGGCGGAGCCCTACGGCATGGGCCGCTTTCCCAGATTCAGCCATTGGGACAACGTGCAGGCCCAGCACCGCATGCTGGAGGAAGTCTTTGGCATTGAACACTTGAAGCTGGTCTATGGCTGGTCCATGGGCGCGCAACAGGCCCTGCATTGGGGCGCCATTTTCCCCGATCAAGTCAGCAATATCTGCGCCGTCTGCGGTTCGGCGCGGACCACACCCCATAACAAGGTCTTTCTGGAAGGCGTGCGCGCCACCTTGACCGCCGATCCGGCCTGGCAGGAAGGCGGCTTCACCGCCCGGCCCGTGCACGGCCTGCGGGCCATGGGGCGTTTATATGCCGGCTGGGCCATGAGCCAAGCCTTCTATCGCCAGGAAAAGCACTTGGAGCTTGGCTTTGCCTCGCTGGAAGATTATCTGGTGCGTGGCTGGGAGGCGAAC
>CAYWYB010000324.1:0-5925 GCA_964462145.1 uncultured Rhodospirillaceae bacterium | reverse complement strand
AGTGGTGGTCTCCATCAACGACCTGGCCCTGGCGGGCGGTATCGAAATGATGATGTCAGCTGATGTGGCCTTCGCTGCCCGCAGCGCCCAGATCGGCGATCAACATGCCCAGTACGGCCTGATCCCAGGCGGTGGCGGCACCCAGCGCCTGCCCCGCCTGGTTGGCCTGCGCCGGGCCCTGGACCTGATGTACACCAACAAATGGTTGAGCGCCGAAGAGGCGGAACGCTGGGGCCTGGTCAACTATGTGGTGGCCGACGATGACCTGGCGGATGCCGCCCTGGATTACTGCCGCAACCTGGCGCAAAAAAGCCGCGCCGGCCTGACCGCGATGAAGCAGCTCTCGCGCCAGGGCCTGGAGATCAGCCCCTCGGACGGCCTGAAACTGGAAGAGGACGAGGTCATCAATGGACTTCTCGGCGCGGATGTAGAAGAAGGCCTGGAAGCCTTCCAGGCCCGGCGCAAGCCGAACTTCGCTTAAGGCAGGGACGGAGACATGCCGCGTTCTTACCCAGACCGTCCCATGGTCGGCGTCGGGGCCGTGGTCTTTCGGGACAACGAGGTTCTGCTGATCCGCCGGGGCAAGGCGCCACGCAAGGGTGATTGGTCTATTCCCGGCGGCATGCAGGAACTGGGCGAGACCGTCTTCGCCGCCGCCGCCCGCGAAGTAAAAGAGGAAACCGCCGTCACCATACAGAACATCGGCCTGATCGATGTGATTGATGCCATCACGCCCGATGAAACGGGCCGGGTGAAGTTCCACTACACCCTGGTGGACGTGGTGGCGGAATGGCACAGCGGTGCCCCGGTGGGCGGCGATGATGCCATGCACGCGGAGTTCATACCCTTGCATCTGCTGAAGAACCTTGGCCTGTGGAAGGAAACCGTCCGCATCATCAACGTAGCGCGGGAGATGCGCGGAATCTGAGATGTCCCCCTCCACAAGCACCCCGGCAAGTCTCATTGCGCCCCGCCAACTGGGCGCTGTCAATTGGCTGGGCCTGTGGACCCTGTATCAAAAGGAAGTCCGCCGCTTTCTCAAGGTAACGGCGCAAACGGTGATTGGGCCCCTGGTCATGAGCCTGTTGTTCCTGGCCATCTTCGCCGTGGCCTTGGGCAGCCGCCGGGGCGAGGTGGACGGCGTCGCCTATATCGTGTTTCTGGCCCCCGGCCTGATCATGATGTCCATGGCTCAGAACGCCTTTGCCAATGCCTCCTCCTCGCTGCTGATCGCCAAGACCCAAGGCACCATCGTGGATCTGTTGATGGCGCCCCTGCGGCCCGTGGAATTGGTCCTGGCCTTTACCCTAAGCGCCATGACCCGGGGCATCCTGGTTGGCCTGGTCATCGGCCTGGCCATGTTGCCGTTCGTGTCCTTGAGCATGCCTCACCCAGGCCTGATCCTGTTTCACGCCATGGCGGCGTCGTCCCTGCTGGGTTTGCTAGGCATCCTGGCCGGGCTGTGGGCCGAACGCATGGACGGCTTGGCCGCCGTGACGAATTTCGCCATCGCGCCGCTGACGTTTCTGTCCGGCACGTTTTATGCCATCACCGATCTGCCCCAGGGTTTGCAGACGGCTCTGGCCTTGAATCCGTTTTTCCACATGATCGACGGCTTCCGCCAGGGCTTCATCGGCCAGAACAGCACCGACATAAACGGCATCGGCATCATGCTCGGCTGCAATATTGCCGCGTTCTGGATCTGTCACCTGGCCGTTGCCAGGGGCTGGCGCATCAAACCCTAGCGCGGCAAGATGCCCTCGTCCTGGTACTGCTGCAGCAACTCGACCAGCATATCTTCCGTATCAATACAGTCCTGAAAACCGGCCTGACGCAGCTTGATGGTGCTGACCACCACAGGGGCCGGGTTCTTGCCGGCGGCAAAGTTGAAATCGGCGAACTGCCAGGATTGCCCCACTAGTTTCTCGTACGGTATATCGCGCAGCTTGTGCGCCTTGGCGATGCGCTCCCAAACATGCGCCTTGTCGGGCATGACCTCGCGCAGGCGCATGGGCTCAGGTTCTCCCATGGCCATGCCGAAATGCCGGGCCAGGGTGGGCCATAGGCCGGCGAAGGTAATGTTGTCGCCATTGGTGATGTTGAAAATCTCATCCCGTGCGTTTTCCGCCACCGTGGCCCAGTCAAGGCAGCGGGCGATCAGGCGGGTGTCGATGGCTTCGGTCACCCATGGGCCGCCGCCCGGATGACACAGCGGCAGGCCCTCTTCCCGGCGGATCACCGCATAGACCGCCATGGCGAGCAGAATGTTCAAGGGCGCATCCAGCGCGAAGCCAAAGATGGTTTGCGGCCTTAGGATCGTCCAATGCCAAGCCTTGCCCGGTTTCCTAAGACTCTGCTGCGCCTTCACGAAGTCTTCCTGATACCAGTAGAAATTTTCGTGATCGTTGCGGGCCCAACGCTCCCGCGCCGGTACGGGGGGCGGCTGCAAATGGGCGCCATAGGCCTTGGTGCCCTGAAACAGCGAGATATGCGCCAGATCCTTGGCCACCGCATCAATGGGCTGCAGGGCGTTCTTCAGCATAGTGGAATTGATTTCCATCTGCGCCTTGGCCCGCCAGCCCCGGATCACGTCCTCTTCCTCGTACAGCGCGGTGTAGATGATGTGGGTTGTGTCCGATAGTTCGCCCAAAGCCTTTTCGCATGCCGTCCGGTCCATCAGATCCAGGGGAATGAACCGCGCGCCGTGCTCAAACGGCGGCGGGCGCCGTGACAGCGCCGTGACGTTCCAATCCGGCAGAGCATCGAAGTGACGCAACGCCGCCCCGCCCACCAGGCCCGAGGGGCCAAAGATGACGATATTTCCACTCATTGTTCTGTACCATTGCAACGGTTAGCCGAGGATGGGCAGAATAGAAGCTCGCATAATCCCAAGCACCCCTTTTTTGGAGGAAGATCGAGATGAGCCGCCTTTTCGGACCACTGCGCCAGATGGGCTATGTGGTCAAGGATATCGACGCCGCCATGCGCCATTGGATTGATGTCTGCCAGGTCGGGCCCTGGTTCTACATCGACAAGCTGGCGGTTGATGGCTTCCGCTACAAGGGTCAGCCGAGCCAGCCGCACATTTCCATCGCCCTGGCCAATTCCGGCGATATGCAGATCGAGCTGATCCAGCAACGGGATACCGCACCGACCATGTATCAGGATTTCCTGAACGCCGGCAACGAAGGCCTGCAGCATTTCTCGACCTGGCCGGAAAACTATCACGAGATCTACGAGAAAGCTCTGGCCGCCGGCTATACAGTGGGACAGGAGTCCGACAGCCCGCGCGGGCCTTTCGTCTATTTCGAACAGGAAGGACATCCGGGCACGGTGGTGGAGATGGCCGAGATGAACGAGCCCCGGCGGCGCATTTTCGATGGCGTACGAGAGGCGGCGGTGGATTGGGATGGCTCCGATCCGATCCGGGAACGCTGGCCCAGATAAGCATTCAGAGTAGATTGCAGCCCGCCACAATACTGGAAAACCGTCAAGTAAAGAGGAACCGTCTAATGCCGATCATAGATTCCCAGGTCCACGCCTATGCCGCCAACACGCCGGAGCGGCCATGGCATGCGGTACCGAACTGGCCGGACCATGTCACCGGCGACGAGATGGTGGCGGCAATGGATGCGGTCGGCGTCGATGGCGCGATCTTCATATCGGCCTTTACCATGTACCAATACGATGCCTCGTATGCGGTCGAGGTACAGAATGCCCACCCCGGCCGCTTCGGCCTGGTCAAGCCAGTCGATTCCACGGACCCCGCAGTGGCCGAGGTGATCGCCGATTGGAAGCAAACACCGGGCACCGTCGGCATCCGCATCATGATGACCGGCGAGCCGGGACGCAGCCCGGACAGCGACGGCGTTGATCGGATCGTGCGCGAAGCCATACGCCATGACTTCCCCGTCAACATGCTCTTTTGGGGCAACCTGAAGGCGGGCACGGAGGTGATCGACCGCCACCCTGACGCCCGCTTCATCATCGATCATCTGTGCATCAAACAACCCCGCACGCCACCGGCCCCGCCGGAGCCCTGGGCCGAGCTACCGAAAGTGCTCGAACTAGCCAAGCGCCCGAACGCGGTGATCAAGGTCAGTGGGGCATGCACTCTATCGCATGCCGGCTACCCCTTCCCCGACATCTGGGATCCTCTCGCCCGTGTCTTCGACGCCTGGGGCCTGGAGCGTTGCCTGTGGGGCACCGACTGGACCCGCGCGCATGCGGTCGTCAACTACGAACAAGCCGTGGAACCATTCCGCCTCACCGACCGCTTGAGCGAAAGCGATCGGGCAATGCTGATGGGCGGCGCCTGCGAGAGAGCCTATGGCTGGGCGCCGGAGAACCGTTGACCTGATGGTGCCACGGGCGCTTCCGGATCATTTGACGGCATCCAGCAGCGCCTTGCGGAATTTACGGTCGCGCTTCAGGTGCCATTCCCGGCTCATGGCCCGGCCGCGCGTTTTGTAGCGTTCGGCATACAACAGCACCCAGGCCCGGCCACGTGTACTGCGGGCGCCGGTGCCGTTGTTATGCTTGGCCAGGCGCGCTTCCAGATCATTGGTCCAGCCCACGTAGGTACGCTGGTCAGAACCAGTCAGGCTGCCTAGGATATAGACGTAACAATACATAGGGACCGCTTATACCATGCATCTGAGCGACGGACGTATTCTGACCACACACGCTGGCAGCCTGCCCCGCCCCCCGGCTCTGGTGCAAATGTTCGCCGACCGGGTGCAGGGCAGAAGCGTGGATATGGACGCCATGGCCGTGGCGATTGAGGAGGCCACCAACTGGGTGCTGCCCAAGCAGCTGGAAGCCGGCATCGACATTCCCAATAACGGTGAGCAGCCGCGCGATGCCTTCTTTCTCTATGTGCGCCACCGTATGAGCGGCTTTACCGGTCTCGGCACCCGGCAGCCGCCGGCGGACGTGGCCCGTTATCCCGGCTTTCTGGCCATGCGCCAGGCATTGACAGCGAACAAGGCCGTCGTGACCAATTTCGAAGTGCCGGCGGTTGTGGATGAAGTGCGTTACCTGGACCCGGCCTTTGTGGCGACCGAATGCGCCGATTTTCGCCGTATACTGACGGCCCATGCGCCAGGGCAAAAAGAAGCCTTCATCACCGCGCCCTCGCCCGGCATTATCGCCGCCGCCGTGCCCAACGAATATTACGACAATGCCGAGAGTTATCTCGATGCCTTGGCCGAAGCCCTGCGTATCGAGTACGAGGCCATCGTGGCGCACGGCTTTACCCTGCAACTGGACTGCCCGGACCTGGCCCTGGAACGTCACATCACCTACGCCGACCGCCCGGTTTCCGATTTCATCGAATTCATAGAGCGCGTGATCGCGGCTATCAACCGCAGCCTGGTCAATATCCCCCGAGACTCCGTGCGCCTGCATGTCTGTTGGGGCAACTACGAAGGCCCCCATGATCTGGACGTGCCCCTGGCAGAGATACTGCCGGCAATCCTGCAGGCAAATGTGGGCGGCATCGTCCTACCGTTTGCCAACCCCCGCCATGCCCACGAATACAAGGTGTTTGAAAACGGTCCGCTGGCTGACGATCAGATCCTGGTCGCCGGCGTCATCGATACCACCACGAACTATGTGGAGCATCCCGAAACCATCGCTGACCGGATCGAGCGCGTTGCCCAGGCGGTGGGCGATCCCAGCCGCGTCCTGGCCGGTACCGATTGCGGTTTCGATACCTCCGCCGGCATGGGCAAGGTTGCGGAAGATGTGGTTTGGGCCAAACTGGCCGCGCTATCCGAGGGCGCGAAAATCGCCAGCGAGCGGCTGTTTAGCTAGAGCATTTTCGATATTCATCGAATCGCCGAGCCACCCGCTCCCCCTTCCCGTCCACCCATTAATGGTACCCTGTGGGTGGCCGGGAAGGGGGAGCGGGTGGGTAGTTCA
>CAYWYB010000323.1:0-5968 GCA_964462145.1 uncultured Rhodospirillaceae bacterium | reverse complement strand
CAATCCGGCATTGGCAACGAACGGTCCACTCCAGGAAAGATTTCGCTACCTTGAAGTAGGCCTATAAATTTAAGATTTTCGGAACAGAATTAGTTAACAATTATTTGCCATAACCACCTGCGGAGCAGCCGCTAGCGGTCCCTGATGTCGCGCTTACCCTGGTTCATTTCCGTCATCAGTTGCACTGCTTCGTCGCGCACCAGCAGATCGGCGAACAATGTGCGCTCGGCGGCCAGGCCATCCATGGGCGCGACCAGTTCGCTTCGGCGCACCAGATGCTTGATGTAAGCCACCGCATGGGACGATTTCGTCGCCAATTCATGGGCGATTTCCAGGGCCCGGTCCAGGGCGGGACCATCACAGCATTCAGTGACCAGGCCATAGGCCGCCGCCTCCCGGGGCGACAAGGTCTTGCCCAGCAAGGTCAATTCCAGGGTCTTGGCCTGTCCGATGATGCGGCTGAGCCGTTGCGTGCCACCGGCGCCGGGCAGAATGCCGATGTTGATTTCCGGCAGGCCGATGGAATAGGGGCCATCCTGGGCGATGCGAAAATCACAGCGCAGCGCCAATTCGAAACCACCGCCCATGGCGGTGCCGTTGATAGCCGCCACGAACGGTTTCGGGCTGTCCTCGATGCGGCGGAAGTCCCGATGCAGGTCGCGCTCGGGCACGGGCTGGGTCAGATCAGCACCTGTCACGCCGTCCCGCCGCAAGCCGCGGGCCCGCTCCTCCAACTCCACAACGGAATAATGGCGTACGAAAACGTCCGGCAAACCACCCGTCAGGATGACCGCGCGGACGCTGTCATCGCCTTCCACCTGATCCAGCATGGCGGTGATTTCCGGCACCGTCCCACCATCCATGTAGCCATCGGGCGGATTGGTGAAGCGTACCACCGCCACGGCGCCGTCTTTTTCGATTGTTATCTGCGCCATCTCGACTAATCCTCCAACTTCAAAAGAGCCGCGCGGACTTCCGGATCGTCGGCAAGGCCGACTTCAGCCAGGATTTCTTCCGTATGCTCGCCCACCGAAGGCGGCGCGCGGCGGACCTGGGCCGGGGTGCGGTTGAAACGCCAGGGAAAGCGCGGCGACTTGATCTCAGTGCCGTTGCCGGCGGTCATTTCCACGGTCATGCCCAAGGCCTGCGCCTGCTCGCTGTCAAAGGCCTGTTGCACCGATAGCACCGGGCCATGGGGGATATCATTCTCAATCAACCAGGTCAGCCAGTCATCGGTTGATTTCTCCACCATGGCCTCGGCCACGGCGGCGCGCATGGCATCCTTGTTGATGGAGCGGACGGCACCATTGGCGAAACGTTCATCATCCTTCCATTCCGGACGGCCGCAGAAATCCGCAAAAAGATGGAAGTCTTCGTTTCGAGACACCATGATCTGGATCTGCCCGTCCGAGGTCTCGAACAGGCCATAGGGCGCGATGGCGGGGTGGTGATTGCCCTCCGCTATAGGATCCTGGCCAGAGGCGAAATACTTGCCCGCCTGCACCGTCAGCATGGACATGGTCGCCTCCAGCAACGAAGTCCGGACCACCTGGCCCTTGCCGCTTGCCTTCTTTTCCATCAAGGCACCGAGAATGCCAATGGTATTGCACAGACCGCCCAGGACATCCGAGATCGCCACACCGGATCGGACAGGCCCGGTTTCGGCACTGCCCGTTATGGCCATCAGGCCGGAATAACCCTGCACCAACTGATCAACGCCGGAGCGGTGCCCCATGGGGCCGACATCGCCAAAGGCCGACAGCCGCGCCACCACCAGATGGGGGAAGTCCCGCGCCAATACTTCGTCGGTATAACCCATACTGTCGAAAATGCCGGGGCGGAAATTCTCCACCACCACATCGGCCGAGGCCAGCAAGGCACGCAGCAGTTTGTCGCCGCCCGGATGACGCAAATCCACATGCAGACTGCGCTTGTTGCGGTTGGCGGTGGTGAAATAGCCGCCCATGCCAGGGCTGAACGATGGCGCCTGCTGGCGCAGCATATCGCCCTTGCCCGTCTCCACCTTGATGACGTCAGCTCCCATATCGCCCAGCAACATGGGCCCCAAGGGGCCGGCGATAACCCGGCCAAGATCGATTACACGAATTCCACTTAACGGCATGTCCGCTCCAATTTCGAAGTTCAGAATTTGCAGACGGGATCATAGCATGCCAGTGTCCTGAAGCAGGGAGAATACGAGCATGGTGGAACAAGCCCGGGCCCGGGTCATGGAGATGGATTTCTGGCTGGGAAAGATCAGCGTGCAGGTCATGCCAGGCGGCCTTTCCAATCACGGTTTTCTGGTTGAGGACGAAGGCCAGAAATATGCTGTGCGCATCGGCGATGACCGGCCCGAACATGCGGTCTACCGCTACAACGAGATCGCCGTCTCACAAGCCGCTCACGAGGCCGGCTTGTCCCCGGCCCTGGTGCACCACGAGCCGGGCGCCCTGGTATTCGAATATCTTGCCAATGGTAACGTGATAGATGCCGCCGCGTTGGAACAGACCGCCAAAATGGAGCAACTGATCGGCACCCTGGGACAATGCCATCTGGATCTGTCCGGGCATCTGGAAGTACCAGGACCGATGTTCTGGGTGTTTCATCTGAACCGGCGCTATGCCCGGATCATCATGCAGCACGGCGGCACCGTTGGCGATGGTGGAGCCTCGGTACTAACGCGCCTGATGGCATTTAACGACGAGTTGGAAACAGCAATTGGCACCATTACGCCGGTTTTTTGCCACAATGACTTGGTGGCCGAGAATATTCTCGACGATGGCGGTCGATTTTGGCTGATCGATTGGGAATACGGCGGCTGGAACGACGGCCTGTATGATCTGGCCTGCCTGGCCGCGCACATGGATCTCCGCGCGGAGCTGGCGGACGACATGCTGCACCGCTACCTAGCGCTGAGCGGCGATAAAATCGGCCCGGCCGAGAGGCGCCGGTTCGCCGCCTGGAAATGCGCCGCCCTGATCTGGGCCGCGCTGTGGGGCGGCGTCGGCGGAATGTTTGCCAATCTGGAGTTCGACTATGCCGCCTACAGCCGCGAATACCTGGATCGTCTGGATCGGGCCATCGCGGAATTTCGCGAGATTTGAACACCTCCCATAATCGGAGGGATTGGATTAGTGCTTGACGCTTTTTCCACTAATTGATATTCATTCGCATTATCAATTCGTGGAAAAAAAGCGGAGTTGGAAACGTGCGTAGAGTTTGTATGGAGTTCATGTGCATGGCGTCGGCCATGCTCATGCTATCGGGTGCAGCGGCGGCAACGAGCCTTGCCTCGGAAAGCAAGGAATCTGCTAAAACACAAAAGTTGACCTTATCACTGGGGCAGGACGGCGATAAACGGCGGCTGTTTCATCCGGACCATTTTGTCCTGACGGTCGGCAAACGCTATACCCTTGTGATCGAGAACCCGAGCCTGGAAATTCACGAGTTTGACGCACCTGGGTTGGTCGCCACGGCCTGGTCCTCGGATGTCAAAGTTCTCGACGATATTGGCCCCACCGCCCGCCCCATCGCGAAAATTGTCGGCACCCCAGCCGAAATCGAAATACGTCCCGGCGGCTCGGTTGAATGGACATTCGTGCCCGCCGTTGCCGGCAGCTATGACATTCTCTGCGATATTGAGGATCAGAGCGGCAAGACCCACACCGCAATGGGCATGAAAGGTACGATCGTGGTGAAATAGCCGCCTACGGCGGCTCGCAAGCGTGCTTCCGGATTAAGCCAGGGTCAGGCGCATATTTTCGCGGCCCATCAGGGCACCGTCCCAGGCCATGCGGGCCTCGGCCTCCAACAGCTCCATGAACGGGTCCTCGTGGTCGGGATCATGATGGAAGATGATCAGGCGCTTGGCATTGGCGCGTTGGCACAGACGCACCCCTTCCTGCCAGGTTGAATGCCCCCAGCCGATTTTGGAGGTGAACTCCCGATCCGTGTAGGTGCAGTCGTAAACCACGACGTCAGCACCATCGATCAATTGCAGAATATTCTCATCCGGTTGATCGGGTACATGCTCCGTATCCGTGACATAACAAAAACTCTTGCCGCCATAATCGATACGGTATCCGGTGGCATTGTCGGGATGGCGCAACAGGGTGGTTGAGACCTTGATCCCCTCCCCCAGCGTGAAACTGTCACCGGCGACAAAATCCTCGAACACCATTTTCGACTGCATGGCCTCGATCCGGACCGGGAAGGTCGGCTGGTTCATTTGGCCCGACATGATGTCGTGGAGGTTTTCCTTCACATCAAAAAGATGTCCGGCCATGATGCGGAATTCACAATCAGGCTGGAAGGCGGGCGAGAAGAATGGGAAGCCGTTGATGTGGTCCCAATGGCTGTGGGACATCAGAATATCTGCCCGGCGCACGCCCTTTTTCATCATCCAGTGACCGAAGTTCCGGATGCCTGTGCCGCAATCAAAAATGACCCGCTGGCCGCCGCAGGAAACCTCGACACAGGACGTATTGCCGCCGAACATTACGTATTTCGAGGACGGGCAGGCTATGGATCCTCGGACCCCCCAAAATTTAACCTTGAACCCCATGGGACTCCCCTAGTCGGTGCAATTAATCTGTTCACTCAATTCGTCGGTTCAACCTGTCCAACGACCCAGCCAGCCAAATCATGATCACGCAACATAATCAAAGACTAACAGTATAAGCTTAACGCCGTACTAAACTTAACGCTACATCACAAGTGTTCGAATTGCCTTCAGGCAGCCGCCAGTTCCTGCTCCACCAACTTTACCCAATAAGAGGCGCCGATGGGTAGTATTTCATCATTAAAATCATAATTTGGATTGTGCACCATGCAGCCGCCGGGCTCATTACCGACGCCATTTCCCACCCAGACATAACAGCCGGGCCGGGCCAGCAACATCCAGGAAAAGTCTTCCGCGCCCATGGTCGGGGCTAGATCCCGGCGCACATTATCCTCGCCCACCACTGTGGCGGCGGCCTGATGGGCCTTTTCCGTTTCCTTCGGACTGTTGATGGTCGGGGCATAGCGGCGGTCATAGGTATATTCGATGGTGGCGCCGTGGGCCGCGGCGATGCCCTCGGCCACGCGCTTGATCTCGACTTCCATGATGTCCTGCACCTTGGTCGAAAAGGCCCGCGTGGTGCCCGCGATCAGGGCTGTTTCGGGGATCACGTTGGTGGTGAAACCGGATTGAAACTTGGTCGCCGAAATTACCGCCTGTTTCAAGGGATCGACGGTGCGGGAGACAATTCGTTGCAAACCCGTAATAATTTCCGCGCCGACCAGGATCGGATCAACGCCCTGATGGGGCATGGCCCCATGCGCCCCGACGCCGGTCACCACGATTTCGAAGAAATCAGCCGAGGCCATCATCGGCCCGGGCATCATGGCGATCTGGCCAACCGGGATGCCGGGCATATTGTGCATGCCATAGACTTCGGTGCAGGGGAATTGTTCGAACAGGCCTTCATCCACCATGACCTTGCCGCCGGCCTCGTTCTCCTCGGCCGGCTGAAAGATGAAATACACCGTGCCATCGAAATTCTGCGTCTCGGCCAAATAGCGGGCCGCGCCCAACAGCATGGTGACGTGGCCGTCATGGCCGCAGGCGTGCATCTTGCCGTCGTGCTTTGATTTATGGGCGACGTCGGCCAATTCCTGTAAATCGAGCGCATCCATATCCGCCCGCAGGCCGATCTTGCGGTCCGAATTACCGCACTTCAAGACCCCGACAACACCGGTTTTGGCCAGCCCGGTATGAACCTCCATGCCAAAGGAGCGCAGTTTTTCCTCGACCACGCCCGCCGTGCGTACTTCTTCGAAGGCGGTTTCGGGGTGTGCATGAATATCATGGCGCCAATCCACCATATCATTGTGAAAATCAGCAATTCGGTTGATGACCGCCATATCGTACTCCAGCTTTCGGTTCCCCACGACGATCGCCGCAGTATAAGAATTAGGGCGGCTG
>CAYWYB010000322.1:0-6005 GCA_964462145.1 uncultured Rhodospirillaceae bacterium | reverse complement strand
GCTGGCCCATGATCATGATCGGCGGCGCCTCGCCGACCTATCAAAACGGCATGGGCGGCTTTCAGGAGGAACGCCAGGTGCAAATCGCCTCGCCGTTCTGCAAATTCGCCCACGCCGTCGAACATGTGCACCGCATCCCGTTTTATGTGGAACAGGCGGTGCGCCAATCCATCTATGGCCGCCCCGGCGCCGTCTATCTGGATATGCCCGATGACATCATTCAGGGCGAGGTCGAGGAAAGCGAAGCCCCGGCCATGGCCACCATCCCTGAACCGCCCCGCATGCAAGCCATGCCGGAGAATATTGAAGCCGCGCTCGATGCCATGGAATCCGCCGAACGCCCCTTGGTTATTGTCGGCAAGGGCATGGCCTGGAGCCGGGCCGAGGACGAGGTGCGCGCCTTTATCGAACGTACCCAGTTGCCGTTCCTGGCCTCTCCCATGGGCAAGGGCGTGCTCGATGACAATCACCCCCTTTCGGTAGGCGCGGCACGCAGCCACGCCTTGAAAGAAGCCGATGTCATCTTTGTCATGGGCGCGCGGCTGAACTGGATCATGCATTACGGCCTGCCGCCGCGCTTCAACAAGGATGTGCGCATCGTACAGCTGGATATCTCGGCCGAGTCTATCGGCAATAACGTTCCGACCGAGGTCGCCCTGGTTGGCGACGGCAAGGCCATCGTTGGCCAGCTCAACAGCTCGTTGGAAAACCGGCAATGGTTCTACCCCGCCGGAACCGACTGGATGGCGGCGATCAAGGAAAAAGCGGCGGCCAACGCCGAGGCGATCCAGCCGATGATCGACGACAACTCGACACCAACCAACTACTACCGTGCCCTGAAGGATATCAGCGCCTGGGCGACGGAAGATGCGGTAATCATCGGCGAAGGCGCCAACACCATGGATATCGGCCGCACCCAGCTGCCGAATGCCTCACCCAGATTGCGCCTGGATGCGGGCAGCTATGGCACCATGGGCATCGGCATGGGCTTTGCCATCGCGGCCGCCGTCGTACATCCCGATCGCCCGACCATTTCGGTTTCCGGCGACTCGGCGATCGGCTTTTCCGGCATGGAAATCGAAACCGCCTGCCGCCATAACCTGCCGATCAAGATCGTGGTGCTGAACAATGGCGGCATCGGCAAGGGTATCGCGGAATTCCCCACCGACGCGCCACTTCCGCCAGGCGTTCTGACCATCGGCGCGCGCTATGATCTGATGATGGAAGCCTTCGGCGGCAAGGGTATCTTCATTGAAGATCCGGCGGACCTTGCCGGCGCCCTGGAAGAGGCCAAGGCCCATCCCGGCCCGGCCCTGGTCAACGTGGTGCTGCACCCGGAGGCAGGCCGCAAACCGCAACAGTTCGGCTGGCTGACGACTTGATCCGATACGGGCCTACTCAGTAGGCCGGCGGAGGTAGCGGCCCATGGAGGTCATTTCCAGGACGGTCTCGTCCTTTTGGTTACGGACCCAGATCTGAATGCGCATGGTACCCCGGTCCTGTTTGCTGCGCGATGGCGTGGCGGACAGGATCTTGGTACGCACCGACAGGATATCTCCCGGCCGCACCGGCAACAGCCATTTCAGATCGTCAAACCCCGGCGAACCGAGGCTAGCCATGCGGCCCTGGCCTTCGCCGCCGTTTTGGGCGTCACAGGCCATGCGCATGAACATGGCGCAGGTATGCCAGCCGGATGCGATCAGCCCGCCATAGATGCTGTCCTTGGCGGCTTCCTTGTCGGTGTGAAAGGGCTGGTTGTCGTAGCGCTTTCCAAACGCCAACACTTCGTCTTCCGTTACCTCGTAATGGCCGAATTCACGTTCGGCGCCGACCACGAAATCTTCCAGATACATCATGCGGCGTCTCCCGCTTCACGCGGACGGCAGCCGTACATGGCAACGCCTTCCAACTGCACAACTTTGGCCTTGTCTTGATTGAAAACTTCCGTACGCACGGTGACCAACCCCATGGGACGGGAGCCGGATGGCCGTGCCGCCAATATGGTGGTCCGGCCATGCAGCACATCACCAGGCCGCACTGGCACCAGCCAGCGGCAGCTATCCATGCCCGGCGCACCCAGACTGGCCAGCTTCTCGGCCTTGATGAAATTGGCCAGCAATTCCATGACAATGGCGCAGGTATGCCAACCGGAGGCGATCAGACCGCCAAAGAAACTCGCCTCGGCGGCGACGGGGTCGGTGTGAAAGGGTTGCGGGTCGTACTGGGAGGCAAATTCGATGATTTCCGCCGCCTCCACCGACCGTTCCCCAAGGTCCCAAACCTCGCCCACTTCAATATCTTCAAAATACTTCATACGCATATTCCATTCCAAACTCGGCCTCCGATCCTCTATCATGACAGCTGTTGGAAGTAAGTATTTTTTCACGCCGTCATGGCGGATAGGAGGACGTATTATGCGGATGCAAGGCAAACTCGGCATGGTGACGGCGGCGGCATCGGGGATGGGGCGCGCCGGCGCAATACGTTTCGCCCAAGAGGGCGCGGCGGTGGCCGTGATCGATATTGACGAAGCGGGCGTAAAGGCCGTCGTTGACGAGATAGAAGCGGCGGGCGGCAGGGCGTATGGTATCGCCGCCGACCTGACGAAGGATTCCGAATCCCTGCGTGTCGTCAAGGAAGCCGCCAATGCCCTTGGCGGTCTGGATTTTGCCTGGAACCATGTGGGTCATCCGGGCCCGGCGGCAGTCGAGGGCATCGACATGGCGGATTACGACCTGGCCATGACCCTGAATTTGCGTACGATCCTGGTCTCGACCGAAGCTCAATTGCCTGAGCTCCGCGCCCGCGGCGGCGGCGCGCTGCTCTATACCGCATCGACCTCCGGGCTTCAGGGCTCGCAGTTCAGCCCGGTTTATTCCGCCGCCAAGCATGGCGTGGTCGGCTTTGTCAAAGCCATGGCGAAGCGCTATGGCAACGAGAATATCCGCCTTAACACGATCTGCCCAGGCGCCACCGATACGCCCATGCTGCGCGTTTTCGTAGCCCGCCCTGATCAACAATCGACCCAAGGCCTGGATCCGGAAGAGTTGGTTCAGAAGCGTGCCGGACAGAACGCCCTGGGACGGCCTGCCAGGGCAGAGGAAATGGCGAATGCCGCGCTGTTCCTCTTGTCGGACGAGGCATCATTCGTGACCGGCGCCACCCTCGCCGTCGATGGCGGCACCACCGCCTGATTGCGCATCATTGCTTCGTTCCTGGCACCCGACTGCTGGCCAGCCTTAGATCAAAGTTAGTTTAGCGCGGGGCATTTCGAGTGCTAGCGACAGGGGTGCCTCATGCGTTGTCTCTGCTATAGTTATGCCAACAACAATGGAACAACGAACAGTAGGAGCGTCCCATGAGCAAAGTTCTGGTGGATATCAATGGCCCCGTGCGGACTGTCACCCTGAACAGGCCGGAAAAACGCAACGCCTTGGACACGGAAACCCTGGACGGGCTCAGTGCCGCATTCCCGGACGAGCCCGGCCCGGAAGAACGCGTGGCGGTCATACGCGCGAACGGACCGTCCTTTTGCTCGGGCATGGATTTAAGCCAGCGCGCCGCCGGCCTGGGCAAGCCCGGGGCGATCGAGGTCATGCTGCGCCGGGTAGAGGTCTATCCCTTGCCCGTGGTTGCGGTCGTGCATGGTCCCGCCATCGCGGGCGGCAACGAACTCGCCATGCATTGCGACTTCGTCGTTGCCTCTTCCACGGCAATATTCGGCATGTCCCTAGCGCAAATCGGCTTGGCGCCAACCTGGTTCCTGGCCAAGAAGCTGATGGAAGTCGCCGGACCCGTGGCGATGCGGGAAATTCTACTGCTGGGCAATCCGCTGCCAGCCACCCGCATGCACGAACTCGGCATCATCGCGCGCGTTGCCGAACCTGATGACCTGGAGAGCGAGGCGCAGAAGATTATCGACCGGTTGGCCGCGAATGCGCCGCTGTCGCTACGCAACATGAAAGCCATGATGGTACGGCAAATGGCCTTCCGCGAGGCCACCGACTATGACGACCTGAACGCCGATGTGGCCAAGGTTGCGGCATCAGCCGATGCCAAGGAAGGCGTCAGGGCCAAACTGGACCGCCGGCAACCCAACTTCCGCGGCGAATAGCGGGGTTTGGACAATGGCTATACGCATGGAGAAGCCGTGGCGTCCCCTCACGGATGAGGCGGTAAAAGGAATATCGGGACAGCTGGGCGTCTATCAGATTTCGAATGCGCAAGAGGAGGTTGTCTACATCGGCTACGCCGGTGGCCGCAGCCTTTGGGGTTTGCGTGGCGCGCTGCAGGACAAGCTGGCTGAACTGGGCGAAGGGCATCTTTTTCGCATTGAGGTGAACCAGCAATATTTGAGCCGATGGGAAGAATTGTTGAAAGTCCATAAAGGTGATCACGATGCCCTGCCTTCCGGCAACAACGATCATCGGCCACGGCGCGTCGGCCAATTGAGTTTGAGTTAGGAGATAGACAGATGGATTTGGAACTTTCCGACGAACAAAGGATGTTGGTGGAGCAGGTACGGCGCTTTGTGCGCCAGGAAATCGATCCGCTTGAAGCCGACATGGATCCTGATGCCAGCGAGTTGCCCAGCGACGACCATGAACGTCTGGTCGGCATGACAACGGACATGGGTTTGTATCAAATGGACGTGCCGGAAGAATTCGGCGGTGCCGGACTGGACGTCATGACCCGGACCATCCTGGCCATGGAGATGTCCCAACACCGCGCCGGTTTGTATACGCCCTGTTATGGAACGTTCGGCAGCATGGGCTTGGCCCAACTGTATGATGCCAATGACGATCAGAAGGAACGCTATCTATATCCCACCTTGCGTGGCGAGAAGCGCGGCTTTTTTGGCCTGACGGAACCCTCGGGGGGCAGTGATCCGGCCCGCGCCATTCAAACACGTGCGGTCCAGGACGGCGACGACTGGGTCATCAATGGGCAGAAGATCTTCATATCCGGCGCGGACCGCGCTGACTTCGGACTGGTGTTCGCCCGCACAAGCCCCGACAAGGGCCGCGCCGGCGTTACCTGTTTCATCGTCGATACGAACATGCCGGGCTTTCACGTCCGCCGCATTGTACACACCTTGCGCTCGACCCACTATGCCACGGAGCTGCAGTTCGAAGATCTGCGGGTGCCATCAGAAAATATTCTTGGCAAAGTCGACGGCGGCTTTGGCATCGCCAACGAGCGTCTGACACGCAACCGCATTCCCTATGCCGCGGCTTGTCTTGGCGTTGCCATGCGAGCACAGGACATGGCGGTTGAATACGTCAAGATCCGCGAGACGTTTGGCGATTTGCTTGCGACCCGTCAAACCGTTCAGAATATGCTTATCGACAACGAAATGGACATCCGCACCGCGCGCTGGCTGACCTTGGCCGCGGCCCATAAGGCGGACCAGGGCGAGCCCTTCCGAACCGAAGCCGCCATGGCCAAGATCGCCGCGACCGAAGCCGGCGGCCGGGTGGTTGATCGCGCCATGCAGATCCATGGCGGTTATGGCGTAACCAAGGAGTTTCCTTTTGAGCGCTGGTACAGAGAAATGCGTATCCGCCGCATCGGCGAAGGGCCGAATGAGGTACAGCGCCTGATCATCGCCCGCGACCTAATCGGCGGTGCGTTTCACTAGTCGACGTGGGGACGGACGAGAGCGAATAGCCGAACCAAATGACCTTATTTGAAAGGAGGATACTTGTCGCCCAGTGGTTAACCATTGGCCGCTGATCGCGTAGCTGAAGCTATCATCAATTTGCCCGCCTTTCCCAAGGTACTGCAATGCAGCCGTTGGGCCGTAGTGCAGAGTGCCGTCAGGGTTCTGCGTAATCGTGGCTCCAGCGCCGGAGGTACTGTCGAAGCTGGCGATGTTGACGCTGGCGAAGTCGAGGCCGACCCAAGCTGATGCGTCAAGACCAAGATTGACGGACAGGATGAAAATGCGAACTGTCTGACGTCAGCGCCCCTGGGACATATTGAGGGGTTTTCATAAGGGAGGA
>CAYWYB010000321.1:0-6025 GCA_964462145.1 uncultured Rhodospirillaceae bacterium | reverse complement strand
ATCGCCGGTACGCAGGGAAAAGCGCCTGATCTGCGAGGGCGAGACATAAATATCGTCGGGCCCCGGCAGGTAGTTCGCCTCCGGCGCGCGCAGAAAGCCAAAGCCATCCTGCATGATTTCCAGCACCCCGACACCGGTGATCTCTTCCTCGTTATCGGCGGCCTGTTTCAGAATAGCGAACATCTGCTCCTGGCGCCGCAACGCGGAAGCATTCTCCACCTCCAGTTCCTCGGCATAGGCCAGAAGATCCAGGGGTGACATGGATTTCAATTCTTGTAATTTCATTTTTATTCGATTGTTTCGTGAAATGGGAAAAAGCGGGAGAAACTGCGGGATTCGTTGGATCGCACCTGCCTAGCGGCGGCATCGAAAGAAAGATTTGAAAAGCAGGCTTGCGGAGAGAGGAACTCGAAACGTAACGCCGGACGGCGCCGTTAGCCCTTGGATATAGTCTCCATTTAACATAGGCTGCCGGATCGCGAAAGCAAGAAATTGCCTCAAATGATCACAAATTTTATTTGCCCTATACTTAGCGGGCCGCGTAACCACCGTCGATCAACATATCGGAACCGGTCATGAAGCGGGAATCGTCGCTGGCCAGATAGACGGCCGCACGGGCGATCTCGCCGGGCTGGCCCAGGCGGCCAATAGGGTGCGCCGGGCCCCAGTCCCGCTCCGCCGTGGCCAGATCGCCATATTGCCGCGCCATGCGGTCGGTGGCGACGCCGCCCGGAGACAAGGTATTGGCGCGGATATTCTGCTCCGCATGCTCCAAAGCGATCACCTTGGCCAACTGCAACAGGGCGCCCTTGGTCGCGCAATAGGGCCCGCGCAGGGGCGTGGCGACCCGCGCCATTTGCGATGCGGTGATAATTATGGATCCGCCGCCGGCCGATAACATCTGTGGAATCAAATATTTAGCTGTCAAAAACACGCCAGTTAAATTAACCGCCAGGGCCTGATTCCAATCCTCCAGGGACATTTCGGCGATGCTGGCGGTCTGGGTCAGGGTGGCGGCGTTGCACATGCCGATATTGACCGCGCCAAAGCTGGATGCCACCGCCGCAACTGCCTCCCTCACCGAGGCTTCATCGCGCACATCGCAATGACAGGCCATGGCACGGCCACCCGCCGCCGTGATCGCGCCAGCTTCCCTTTCCACCGCTGCCAGATTGACATCCAACAGGCCCACGGCAGCACCTTCCGAGGCAAAGGCCTGGGCACTGGCCAAGCCAATACCCTGGGCCGCGCCGGTTACCAACGCCACCTTGTTTTGCAAAACGTCGTTTGACATGGCGAAAATCCCTCAAAATGGCCGCACAATCACCATAATAACGATGATAATCATAAAAACCGTCGGTATTTCGTTCACTTTTCGATAAAAACCGGCCGGATGCACATTCCGGTCATCGGCAAAGGCCTTGCGCCAGCGGGAGAGGAAGGCATGCATGCTGCCCAGGCCGATAAAGGCGCAAAACAGCTTAATCCAGATCCAAAAATCACTGAAATCGATCACACCAGGGGTAAAAAGCAGGCATAGGCCCAAAATCATAGCCAATATCATCGCCGGATTGATAATCGCCCGCAGCAAGCGCCGTTCCATCACCTTGAAGGTTTCCGACAGCTCCGAGCCCGGTTCCGCATCGGCATGATAGACATACAAGCGCGGCAGATACAGCATGCCCGCCATCCAGGCCATCACCGAAATAAGATGCAGGGCCTTGATCCAGCTGTACCATTCACTTAGAAAATCGCTCATATCTCGCATCCACAGGCTGTAAATTCGTCAGAACAACAACGTTTCCCTTCCTGATCAGCACTCCCATCAGCGCACCGGCCTGCCTCATCGGCCCAGGACAGGGCTTTTCGCGTGATCGCCGCCAAACCATCAATGAATTCCGTCTGGGTGCCTACCGTCGGAACCCGGCCATAGTGCGGCACGCCGGCGTCTTTCGCCAGATGCCGATAATCAATATCCAGCTCGACCAGGGTTTCCGAATGCTCCGAAACAAAGGCGATCGGCGCCAACACCACCGCCTTGCCCGCCGCGCCGGCCTGGTTGATTTCGTCCTCGGTGGCCGGACCGATCCATTCCAGGGGGCCGACCCGGCTTTGATAACAGACGCCCCAATCCAAATCGCTAAAGCCTTTAGTTTCCAGGCCGGCAGCCACCGCGGCGCAGGTCTGTTCCACCTGCCATTGATAGGGATCGCCGCGGGCAATAACCTTTTTCGGCAAGCCATGGGCCGAAAGCAGCAGCCGCACCGGAGCACCATCTTCTTTCACGGC
The DNA here is from genome assembly GCA_964462145.1 of uncultured Rhodospirillaceae bacterium. Classification (GTDB taxonomy): domain Bacteria; phylum Pseudomonadota; class Alphaproteobacteria. Next base: position 3,736 of record CAYWYB010000321.1, on the reverse strand, counting down.
CTCTTTCGCCGCTTCCAGCATCGGCGCAATCAACGCCACCTGAGCCGCTATAAAGCCTTGATCCTGGGCATAGCAACAAACCGTCCGCTCCTGTGCCCGTAAATCTGCGTCCCTCGCCGCGCGGCGCCAATCAGCGATGGAAGAACCCGACGTGGTCGTTGAAAACTGCGGATAAAGCGGCAACAGCACAATATGGTCGGGATCGAAGTCGGCGACCATTTTGGCAACCTGGTCACTGAACGGATGCCAATAGCGCATACAGGGAAAAGCCTTGACCTCGCCCAGGTCCGCCAGGGCAACTTCCAGGGCCCGGGCCTGTTTTTCGGTTTGCAGGCGGATCGGCGAACTACCGCCGATTTTCTCGTAAATAGCGCGGGCATGCCGGGCCCGGCGCATTGAAATAAACCGCGAAAGAAACCAGCGTACCGGTGCGGGCGAGGAAATAATCGCCGGATCGCTGAACAGATTACGCAAAAACGGCTTCACCGCATCAAGATTATCCGGACCACCTAGATTGAACAGAATAACCGCCGTGCGTGCCATGGCTTTGCTCTACCCCAGAATTCGGCTGAACTCAGCCGCGCAGCATTTCCGCCAGACGGCCAACATATTCGGGCGGCGTTTCGGGCACGATGCCATGGCCCAGATTAAAAATGAACGGCCCCTTGCCCAATGTATCCAAAATCCGCTGAATTTCCGCTTCCATGGCCTCGCCGCCAATGACCAGCAGACGCGGATCCAGGTTTCCCTGCACCGTTACCTCGCCCTGCAGCTCCGCTGCCGCCCAATCCAGCGGTACTGTCCAATCCAGGCTAACGCCATTGACCCCGGCGGTACGGGCAAAAGTCTGATAGCCGGCGCCCACACCACGGGGAAAACCAATGATCGGAAGATCGGGATATTTTTGCCGTAGTTGCGCAATAATCTGCTGTACCGGTTCGATGCACCAGCGTTGAAAGGCGGTTTCCGACAAGGCACCGGCCCAGGTATCGAACAATTGCACTGCCTCGGCCCCCGCTTCGACCTGTTTGCCCAGATATTCCACCGTGGCCGTAACCAGCAGATCGATCAGTTTGCCAAAACCATCCGGATCACCGTAGGCCCATTGCTTGATTATAGCGTGGTCCCGGCTGCCCCGGCCCTCGACCATATAGGTCGCCACCGTCCAGGGCGCGCCGGCAAAGCCGATCAAAGCAACATTGTCGGGCAGTTCTTCGGCCAGGCGGCCAACGGTTTCGTAAACCGGCGCCACCTTGGTGTGCAGATTATCCAGGCTCAACGACGACAACTCAGCCACATTGCGGACCGGCTCCAGGATCGGGCCTTCACCTTCGCGATAATCCAGCGGCTGGCCCAGGCCATCGGGGATCAACAGAATATCGGCGAACAATATGGCCGCATCCATGCCAAAGCGGCGGATCGGCTGCAAGGTAACTTCCGTGGCCAGATCCGGGTTATAACAAAGATCCAGAAAGCTACCCGCATGTTCCCGCGTGGCGCGGTATTCAGGCAGATAGCGGCCAGCTTGACGCATCAGCCAGAATGGCGGCCGTTCCAGGGTCTCGCCTTGCAGGGCACGGATTAGCAATTTCTCTTCTGTTTGCATTCTAGGCGCCCTGTTGTCCTCGGCTCGATCTGATTTCCGTCTTTTTTACATACTATATTTTTTAAAGATAGATAGTGGTAGTTGATGAATCCCTGTGGGAGGTGGGGATTAATGACTGTCCCTCGATTCCTCCCCGCAAACGTCCCCAAACCATACATGTGATGATTTTTTGGGGATAAGGGCCGGAAAACGGCATTCTTGTGGCTCGCCAGTCATGGGGATAACCGGGATGGAAAATGTCTTAACAGATTACTAACGGCATTTCGATTCGAACCCAGGGTGGCGCTCAGAGGCGCAAAAGCATTCGCATGGAAAACTTCCCAAGGTGTGCAAATATCCTTGCCAGGGTGAAAAGGGGGGCTTATCCCCATCACTAACAGCTTTCATGATTTGGGATTGAGTTGGGATTCTGGCGCGGCGATGACGAAATTTCATTTGCATCTGGTATCCGATGCTACCGGCGATACCTTGCTTTCCCTGGCCACGGCGGCCCTGGCTCAGTTCGAGGGGGTGGAACCGGACCGTCATATGTGGCCCATGGTACGCTCGGAAGTTTATATGGCGCCGGTGATCGCGGCGATTGAGAAAAATCCCGGTCTGGTCATGTTCACTTTGGTGGACCACCATCTACAGGAAATGCTGCGCGAGGAGTGTCGGCGTCTACAGGTGCCGTGCGTACCCGTGATGAACCCCATCATCGGTGCCCTGGAGAATTTTCTCGGCGTTGAAAGCCGCGAATTACCCGGACGCCAGCATGTCATGGATGCTGATTACTTTGAACGTATCGATGCCATTCATTTCAGCCTCAACCACGATGACGGCCAGCGTGTCGATGGTTTCAGCCGGGCCGATGTTGTTTTGGTGGGGATTTCCCGTACCTCGAAAACACCGACCTGTATGTATCTGGCCAACCGCGGCCTGAAAGCCGCCAATATTCCCCTGGTGCCGGGCATTGACCTGCCGGAGGAATTGACGACGCTGGACGATGTTCTGATCATCGGATTGACGGCGGCGCCGGAACGGCTGGTGGAAATTCGCCGCAACCGGTTGAAGTATCTGCATCAGGATACGGATACGGATTATGTGGATATTCAGGCGGTGAACGAGGAGGTGATCAATGCCCGGCGCCTGTTCAATGCCAAAGGCTGGCCCCGCATCGACGTGACCCGCCGCTCAATCGAGGAAACCGCCGCCGCGATTATTGGCCTGCATACGCAATATCTCGAAGACCGGGCAGAAGCGTAGGCGCCTCAGGTCTTTTCCGGCTCGGCCCATTGAAATGGTATCTCCGGACCCGTCTGATCGGGCCACGGCAACACCGCCGCATCCTTGATCCGTAGCCACGGTTTCAGCAAATCCCGGTCCCGATGCCCGCGTTTCCCGTGCCCGGCCGCCTGCGCCGCCGCCGTGCGCTGCAAACGCAGGCGATAGAGCAATGGAAAGCCATCATCATCAGGCTCGCTCAGGGCATAGCTGTGTAGGTCTTCAACACCGGCTGCTGCCGCTGCCTCGTGAAACCGCTGCAGCGCCAAGCCGGTGGGCCGGATCAGCAGATATTGATCAATCGTGGGGCCGTGATCCAAAACCGTCAGGCGGCAATCTTCCTGGCCGGCAACGAAAACCGTGAACCGCAGGTCATGCTTAGACAGCAATTGCGCCGCCATGGCGGCCGCGCTTTTGCGGCCGGCGGCATTGGCGGAAAAGCCAAAGTATTCGAAGAACTTGCCTTCCAAGGCCTCCACATAATCTTCACCACGCTCGAACAAGCGCCGTTCGATATAGCCCAGTTGCCTGCCCAGCTCCTTAATCGCCGTGTCGGTCAGCCGCTCCACCTTGACATGCATATGACTGAGCACCATGCCGTCTTCATTGCTGTCCTGTTGTGCCAGCAAGGCATAATCCAGGGCCAACAGACGCGGCAGCAGGTCCGCGAACCCTGGATCATCCAAACGGCAGTGCGCCGCCTTGAAGTCCGACAGGTCAAGATCCGGCGCCAGGCGTTGAATATTGCGCCAACTGACCCGATTGGAGGCGCGCAGTCGAAAATGCTTGTTCAAGGCCCGGGGCAGCGCATCATCGATCATGAACATCAGAACGGTGCTTTGATGACGATGTTCCACGCGCGCCTGG
>CAYWYB010000320.1:0-6038 GCA_964462145.1 uncultured Rhodospirillaceae bacterium | reverse complement strand
TTATTTGAGAAAAATATGAGCCGTATCGCCCAAATCTACCGTTATCCGGTTAAGGGTTTAAGCCCGGAGCCAATGTCCAAGGCGGAACTGTCGCCGGGCCGGGCCATTCCGTTGGACCGAGCCTTTGCCCTGGCCCATGGTTCGACCCAGTTTGATGCCGTCAATCCGAAGTTTCTGCCCAAGAGCAAATTCCTGATGCTGGCGCGGAACGAGCGTCTGGCCGCACTGCGTTGCCGCTATCATGATGAAAGCCAGGAATTGATTATCGAACGCGAGGGCAAACAGGTAGCCCGCGGCCGTCTCGACATGCCCGTGGGGCGGCAGATGATCGAACAGTTCTTCGCCGCCTACATGGGCGACGAAGTGCGCGGCAGCCCGAAATTACTGCGCGCGCGCAATCATACTTTTTCCGACATGCCGCGCCACTGCATCTCGCTGATCAATATCTCCAGCCTGCGGGAGCTGGAGCGGGTGATGAAAACGCACCTGGATCCGTTACGCTTTCGTGCCAATCTGTATTTCGATACCGGCCTGCCATGGCAAGAGTTCGATTGGTGCGAGGAAGGCGGCGGCGCTGACATCAAGATTGGCGACGAAGTCGTGGTTCGGGCCTTTTCGAGAACCCAGCGCTGTGCCGCCACCAACGTGAACCTGGAGAACGCCACCCGGGACGCCAACATACCGCTGCAACTGGAACAGGCCTTCGGCCATGCGGATATGGGTATCTACCTCGAAGTCATCCAAGGCGGCACCATCAAGCCCGGCGACGCGGTGATACCAGCGGAATAAGTCAGACCGACGTTAGTTAGACTCCGCATCCTCGGTGACGGCGGCAACGGACGGCGCCGGCGTTTCGCTCTCCACCACCACCGCTTCGGGAGCGGCTTCGAGGTCTGCTTCAGGTGCCGGCGTTTCGGCGGCTTCCGGCGCCTGCGCCGGGCGGCGGCGGCGTGATTGCCGGCGGGGCGCGGCCTCTGCCGTATCCGCACCATCGCTATCCTGATTGTCCTTCTTTTGCCGGCCCCGGCCCCGGCCATTGGCGCCGCGCGCCTTGCGGCCACTTTCCGACATGGCGGCCAATTCCGCCGGGTTCATGGGCGCGGAACGCTGCTCCTCACCATCGGCGACACGCGCCTCCTCGACAAAAGACGTTGGCTCCACTTCCGCGCCGGCATCTTGCACCGCGTTCGTACCCGTGCTTGTGCTTGTGCCCGAACTCGTGTCCACGTTCAACGTGGCATCGTCATCCAGGCTTTCCGTGGCGGCGACGACTTTCGCCTCCTCCACCGGTGCGCCCTCTTCACCGCTGGGTTTTCTGCCTTCACCCTCGGCGCCGGCATTATCATTGCCGCGGCCGCCGCGGGACTGCTGCCCCCGGCCCCGGTTGTCGCGCTGCTGCTCACCCTCGCCAGCCTGTTGCTGCTGCTGTTTGGTGGCCTGCATCAGGCGGTAATAATGCTCGGCGTGCTGGAAGAAATTCTCCGCCGCCACGCGATCACCGGACAACACCGCATCGCGGCCCAAGGCCATGTATTTGTCATACACCGCCGATGCCGTGCCCCGGACTTTTATGTCCGGTCCGCTGCTGTCATAGCTTCGATTTGGGGAGTTATTAAACCCCCTGCGACCGCTGGGACGGCCACGTCCCCTTCTTTGGGGGCCGCTCTGTCTCATAGCACCGTCTTGAGTTGTGTCTACAATTCGAACGCCAATTCAGGGTTCCCAAGATCGACACATCAGCCAGTTGGTCCTAAGTAAGTATTCTTAGATAGGTATTCCAACCCAACCCATCCGCCGGATTGCCAGCAGCGGATCTTTCGCCAATGCCTTCAATCGAAGTAAGACATGCCATTTGCGTTCAGGTTGTCTGTATTGCGCTGGCCTAAAATAATCGGCCTCAGATTTCCAGACTGCAATGTGGGTATGTCTTTTGGGAACCGCCCGTCCCGTCACGACAGTGTTCCTACTGATCGCGATGGCCGTTCCTTGCCGTTCACCAACGAACCTAGCCCTTGGCGGCACAAAAACCAACCCTTTTTTTAAACCACGCTTTTATTCCGGGGCGGATACAACCAGACAGCGCTCCACCCCGGCCAGATCGGCATGGCGACTCTCAACCACCATGCCGGCCCGCAGGATGATCTGTTCCAGGTCCGATGTCTGCCCCTGGCCATACTCCAAAACAGCTCGTCCGCCAGGCCGCAGCAGTCGGCCCAGATCGGGCACCAGAGCGCGGTAGGCCGCCAGGCCGTCATCACCGCCATCGAGGGCCAGAGCCGGATCATGGCAGCGCACTTCGGGTGCCAGGCCGGCGATATCAGCGGTTTCAATGTAAGGCGGGTTGGAGACGATCATGTCAAAGCGCGGCGCCAGGCCCCCAGTTGCGCCCCCTGCCAGGCTTGATGCCCAGTCGCCAACCATGAAACTGCACCTATCCGCCAGATCCAAGGCGCGGGCGTTATCGCGGGCCTGGCGGGCGGCGGCGGGAGAAATATCGACGCCGAGGCCATGGGCCCGCGGCCGCTCCACTAAAAGAGCCAGCAGCAGACAGCCCGAACCGGTGCCGAAATCGGCTATCTCATACGGAGCGTTTTCGTCGGGCAGATGTGCCAGCGCCACCTCGACAATGGTTTCGCTATCGGGGCGCGGGTCGAGCACTGCCGGCCCAATGCTCAGATCCAGACTCCAGAATTCCCGCCGGCCCAACAGGCGTGAAACCGGCTGGCGCGCGGCACGGGCCATGATCAATTCGGCAAGTGCCCTGGTTTCCGCCCCGTTCAGCCGCCGCCCGGCCTCGCGGATCAGGGTCAGACGGTCGCCGCCGATGGCGTGCGCCAACAAAAGCGCGGCATCCAGCATGGCATCCTCGACGCCGGCCTCCCGTAAATTTTGGCCGGCCGCCGCCAAGGCCTGGCGCAAGGTCAGATCTGAGGGAAAACCGCAATCATCAGCCATGATCTTCCAGATCGGTCAGCAGGCTTGCCTGATGATCCGCGATCAGGGCATCCACCACTTCATCCACCGCCTCGCCGCTCATCATTTTTTCCAGCTTATACAGAGTCAGATTGATGCGATGGTCGGTGACCCGGCCCTGGGGAAAATTATAGGTGCGGATGCGTTCCGAGCGGTCGCCGCTGCCAACCTGCTCCTTGCGTGACGAGGCCCGTTCACCTTCGACCTTTTGCCGCTCGGCATCATACAGGCGGGCACGCAGGACCTTCATGGCCTGGGCCCGGTTTTTGTGTTGCGACTTGTTATCCTGGCATTGCACCACGACGCCGGTCGGCAAATGCGTGATGCGAATGGCCGAGTCGGTTTTGTTGACGTGTTGGCCGCCGGCGCCCTGGGCACGATAGGTATCCACGCGCAGGTCGGATGGGTTGACCTCAATATCCACCTCCTCGGCCTCGGGCAACACGGCGACGGTGGCTGCTGAAGTATGGATGCGGCCCTGGGATTCGGTTTCAGGCACCCGTTGCACCCGGTGTACGCCGGATTCAAATTTCAGCTTGGCGAACACGCCCCGGCCCGTGATCGAGGCCACGGCATCACGGATGCCGCCCAGATCAGAACCGCTCATATCCATCAGCTCGAATTTCCAGCCGTTGATCTCGGCATAGCGTTGATACATGCGCAACAAATCCGCCGCGAACAGGGCCGCCTCGTCGCCGCCCGTACCCGCGCGCACTTCCAAGATGGCGTTCTTGGTATCGGCGGCATCCTTGGGCAGCATGGCGATTTGCAAGGCGTCTTCCAATGCTGGCAGCCGCTCCCGCGCCGCCGCCATTTCCTCTGTCGCCAACTCGCGCATTTCCGCATCGCTGTCAGGGTCAGCCACCATGCCGCCCAAATCGGCAATTTCCATGCGCAGATCACGCACCGCCTGGGCTGTCTTGGCCACGGGCGACAATTCCGCATACTCCTTGGATAGGCGCACGAAATCGTCGCTCGCCCCGCCCTCAGCCATGGTGGCCTCAAGCTCCGCCAGGCGCTTTAGAATGCCGTCTATTTGTTCTTCACCAATCATGCGGGCAATTTTCGCAGATGCACGGCTATGTCGTCCAGCGCCACGTCCTGCTGGCCGCCATCATCGAGGTCCCGCAAGGTGACGACACCCTTGGCGATTTCGTCGTCGCCCAGGATCAAGGCCGCCCGGGCGTTCTGTTTGTTGGCCCGCTTCAGGCGCCGGCTGAGATTGCCGCGAAACGCCATATCCACCGTGAAACCGTCCCGGCGCAGGCCATGGCAGAGTTTAAGCGCCAGACGCTCCGCCGCCTCGCCCATGGGCACGAACGCGATGGGACGCACGGGCGCCGGCGCGTGGGCCGCCAACATGCCTAGCCGTTCAATCCCCCCCGCCCAGCCGATCCCCGGCGTCGGCGGGCCGCCCAGCATCTTTATCAAGCCGTCGTAGCGGCCGCCCGCGATTACCGCACCCTGGGCGCCCAAGGCATCGGTGACAAATTCAAAGGCGGTATGGGTGTAATAATCCAGCCCGCGCACCAGGCGTTGGTTCAAGTTGTAGGCGATACCAAGGGTGTCTAAGCCCTCGCAAACGGCAGCGAAAAAGTCAGCGGACGCTGAATTCAGAAATTCCGCCATCAGAGGGGCGTCGGCGACAATTTCCCGGTCGCCATCATCCTTGGAATCCAGAATACGCAATGGATTACGGCCCAACCTGTCGACGCTGTCTTCGGAAAGTTTGTCCTTGTGATCGGAAAAATAGGCCACCAGGGCATCGCGATAAACCAGCCGGCTTTCCGGATCGCCCAGGGTGTTCAATTCCAGTACACAGCTGTCCAAAATCCCGAGATCGTGGAGAATTTCCGCGCCCAGGGTGATGATTTCGATATCCGCGCCAGGGCCTTCCACGCCCAGGATCTCTGCATCGATCTGGTGGAACTGGCGCTGGCGGCCTTTTTGCGGACGCTCGTAACGAAAAGCCGGGCCATGGGCGAAAAACTTCAATGGCAGGTTCTGTTGCATGCCGCCCGAAATAAAGGCACGGCATATACCAGCGGTGAATTCCGGACGCAGGCTGATATCCTCGCCGCCGTTGTCGGTGAAGGAGTACATTTCCTTGCGCACCACATCCGAGCCCTCGCCCATGGTGCGGGCAAACACCGGGGTAAATTCAAAGATCGGCGGATCAATATCCTCGTAACCGTAGCGCAGGGCGCAGTCGCGCGCCGCCGCGACAACGTAATTATGCGCCGCCGCCGTCTCACCAACCAGATCGTGGGTGCCGCGCACTGATTGAATTTTCGCCATAACCCGTCTTACTCCGCCGCCGCAGCCTGCAACTGGGCAATTTTCTTTTCGACTAATTCGACCACATGGTCGACAAAACCCTCGTCGCCGATCTTGTGATCGGCGACGCCGCTTAGATACACCATATGGGTGCCCCGGCCGCCACCCGTGACGCCGATATCGGTTTCTTTCGCCTCGCCCGGGCCATTGACCACACAGCCCATGATCGACAGGGTCATGGGCGTGGCGATATGGGCCAACCGCTGCTCCAATGCCTCGACCGTCTTGATTACCGGAAAGGCCTGCCGGGCACATGACGGACAGCTGACGATGGAAACGCCGCGATGGCGCAGGCCCAGGGCTTTCAGAATTTCAAAGCCGGCATGAATTTCCTCGACCGGATCGGCTGACAGCGAGACCCGGATGGTATCGCCAATTCCCGCCCACAGCAGGTTACCCAGGCCGATCGACGATTTGACCGTCCCGCCACGCAGGGCGCCGGCCTCGGTAATGCCCAGATGCAGGGGATAGTCGCAGGCCTCGGCCAGGGCTTGATAGGCGGCGACGGAAAGGAATACGTCCGATGCCTTGACCGAAATCTTGAAGTCTTCGAAATTGTTATCTTCCAGCAGCCGGGCATGGTTCAGGGCGCTCTCCACCATGGCTTCGGGGCAGGGCTCGCCATAGCGATCCAGCAACTCCTTTTCCAGGCTGCCGGCGTTGACGCCGATGCGCATGGAACAGCCGTTGGCACGGGCAGCTTGCACCACCTCGCGTACCCGGCTTTC
>CAYWYB010000319.1:0-6044 GCA_964462145.1 uncultured Rhodospirillaceae bacterium | reverse complement strand
GTTGCTTCGCGGTAACCACGATGTCCCGGCGCATGGGCAGCACCAGAATGCCGGTGCCGAAACGCAAGGTCGTGGTTTGCGAGGCCAGCCAGGCATAGGTCAGTAAAATCTCCCAAAAGCGCGGCGGCCGGCCAAATTCCTCCTGCACATAGTGCTGGGTGGTCATGTGATCGTTGCCCCAGATCGAATGATAGCCCAGGGCCTCGGCGTGTTGCGCGATTTCCAGTAGAGCCTCGGTTTCCGAAAACGGGATCGGGTAGGTTAGACCCTCCATGCCGGTGGGGAAACCAACGCTGACGATCATCGCTCTAACTCCTTGGTCATTCTTCCGTATTCTCGGCCAGGGCCGCCGCCAGGGTTTCCGCCAGCATTGCCTCGCCCCGCACCCCGGCGATCACCACTTCATCCAGACCGGCCTGGCGGTAGTCCCGCAAGCGGGCCCGCACCTGGGCCGGCGTACCGCTGACAGTGTGGCGGGCAACGACCTCGTCACTAACCAGGGCCGTGGCGCGGTCCCAATCATCATTGGCGACAGCGGCATACAAAGCGTCCTGATCCAGTCCGGCGCCGCTCATCTCCAGGTTCGCGGCATGGTGGGCGCCGCGCAATATGAATGCCAACAAGCGTTTCAAACGCCCATAGGCCCGGCCCTCGTCGGCATCGACCGAGGCAAAGACCAGACCGATACGCCGCACCTGGCGCCCATTACCGGCTGCAGCGGCCTCGGCCACCTGAGCCAGGGACCAGCGCACGAACTCGACGGAGGTCGCCGCCGACAGCAGCACGCCATCGGCCCGGCGCCCTGCCAGTTGCAGCATGCGCGGCCCGCTGGCCGCCAACACGATCGGTAGGTCCTGCGGCCCGGTTTCCAGGGCGCGGCCACTGACCTGGAAGCGTTCGCCCTGGTGCCGCACCACCTCGCCCGCCAGCAAGGCCCGTGCGATATCAATGCTTTCATCCAGGGTGGCCAAGGGCCGGGGCCGGGCGACGCCGGCGGCATCCAGATCACCGGGGGCACCGGCGCCCAGACAGAGCACCGCCCGGTTGGGAAAATGCTCGTTCAGGGTCGCCGCCGCCATTGTCGCCTGCACGGGATGCGCCGTGTAAGGACTGAGCGCCATCAGTGCCGCGGCGGCGTTCTCCGTGGCCGACAGCGCCATTGCCGCCTGAACAATCGGGTCGCGCTGAAACAGATGATTGGCAAACCACATGGTATCGGCGCCGGCACTATCGGCCTGGCGGACCAAAGCGGGCAGTTCAGCCGCGCTTTCGCTGCCCTGGAACGAGACGCCAAGTCCCGAGCCTCCATCGCCGTGCCACTGGCTCACACTCATTGATACGACCCGCTCTAGCGGCCAAACAGTGACCGGATTCCGGCCCAGATAATCGACAGGGTGGTGGAGATGAGCGAGATCCCACCCGCGTCTTCCGCACCGGTGCCGCCATCATCGCCCGCCATGGCCCGATTCAGATTGTCTGCGAACTGCTGGCTTAACCGGTTGGCAAATTCACGCACCAGGCCGGAGCGGCCAAACTGAGCCAACGGACCTGACAGGGAATAATCCACCACCACTTTGACATCCGTCCCTGAGCCATCGGCGCCGGGCGACAGGGTGAAGCTGACATGCGCCTTGACCCGGCTGCCGCCCCGCCCATCGGCGCCGCTGCCTTGCAGGACGCCGCGCCGGTTCGCCGCATCCAGATCAAACCGCCCGGTACCGGCAAAGCTGGCCGTGATGGGACCGAACTTGACATCGATGCTGCCGGCAATGTTGTGGCCGTCAAATGCGGTCAGCCGGGCGCCGGGAAAGCAGCCGGCGACATTGGCAGGATCGGAGAAATACTGCCAGACCGCCTCGATATCCTGATCGATGGAGAATGCCTGCTCCAGACGGGACCAGCCCGGCTCCGGCACGCCGCTATCCTGGCTGATAGCCGAGGGGGCGACAGCCGCCGCCGCCGCCTCGGGCGCCAAATCAAAGGCAGGTACCTGCTTGCCCAGACCATGGCCCATATTGCTCAAGATGTTAGGTGCCGCTTGCCGGCCGTTCGAATGTTTCCGGCCGACTTCGCCGATTGCTGCGACGATACCCATGTAGCCGGTGCAGCGGCATAGATTGCCGCTCATTTCATGGCGGATGGACGCCTCGTCCAGCGCCCCCTTGCGGGATATCAGGTCATGCGCCGAAATCAGCATGCCCGGCGTGCAATAGCCGCATTGCAGGGCATGCTGGCCGGAAAACGCCTGTTGCAAATCCTGCATCAGGGGATCGCCGTTCAGGCCCTCCAAGGTGGTGATTTCGCTGCCCTGGCACTGCACCGCATATGAAATGCAGGACCGCGCGATCTTGCCATCGATCAGCACCGTGCAGGCGCCGCAAACGCCCTGTTCGCAGCCAACATGGGTGGCCGTCAGGTCCTGGTTGTCGCGCAGGAAATCCGCCAGTTGCAGACGCGGTTCCACGTCCGCGCGGACCGCCTTGCCGTTGATGTTCAGTTCAAGCAATGCCATGACGCCGCCTATCCAATTGCCGAGGTAACCGCGCGCTTTAGCGCGATGCCATAGATCTGTTTTTTCTCAGCCGCCGCATGCGGCAGACGGCGCGCGACCTCCGCCTTGATCAGCGCCGGCAAATCCCCACGCTCACCCTTGGCAATGGCCTGGGCCGTCTCGTGCAGCAAGCAGGGCGTGCCATCAAGGCCGCCCAGGACCACGCGGCAGAAACCCCGGGCCGGATCAATCACCACGGCACCTATGGCATCGGCGAATTCGCCCACCTTTCGGTTCAGTTTGGTGTAGCCCCAGCTCGCATCCGCCGATAGACGCGGCAGGCGGATCGCCGCCACCAGTTCGTCAGCCGATAATGACACCGTATAGGCGCCAAGCATGAAATCCGCCGCCGGCACTCTTCGGCGGCCGGCGGGCCCGACAATGTCGATTTCCGCACCCAAGGCAATCAGGGTGGTGACCCAGTCGGCGGCGGGATCGGCATGCACCATGCTGCCGCCAATGGTGCCGCGATTACGCACCGCGCGATAGGCAATGCCGCCAGCCACATGGGGCAGCATGCCCCGGCTTGGGTCGGAAATCTCGCCATCCTCAATCTGCCCGTGGGTAACACAGGCGCCGATCAGCACATCGTCACCTTCGTCCGTAACGGCGCGCAGTTCCGCCGCCGCCGCAATATCGACCACGGCCCCGGGCCGGGCAACGCGTAAATTCATCATCGGTCCCATGGACTGGCCGCCGGCAATGATCTTGCCGCCCTCGCCCAGCCGGCCCAACAAAGCAACCGCATCGGTAGCGCCTTGGGCGGCGTGGTACTCAAACTTCGCCGGTTTCATGCAACCGCCTCCTGAGCCGCCAAGATCTTGGCAAGGATATGGGAGGGCGGCATCGGCGCCTGATTGATCTCAACGCCAAGGCCGCGCAGGGCATCGTTGATGGCATTGACGATGGCCGCCGGCGGGGCGATGGCGCTGCCTTCGCCGACACCCTTGATGCCGTGCGCGGTGTGCGGCGACAGGGTTTCCATATGTTCGACCCGCATGCTGGGTAATTCCGCCGGGCCCGGCAAAATGTAATCGGCCAGTGTCGACGACAAAGGCTGCCCATGGGCATCATAGGGGGATTCTTCAAACAACGCGGTGCCGATGCCCTGGGCGGTGCCGCCATAAGCCTGGCCCTCGACCACCATTGGGTTGACCATGCGGCCGCAGTCCTCGGTGATGGCGTAATCGAGAATTTCCACATGCCCCGTGGCCGGATCCACTGCGACAACGGCCGCATGGGAGGCATAGGAAAAAACGCCCAGATCGGTGCCTGGCTTGTAGCCTTCGGTAACTTCCAGGCCACCTTGGTCTACGCCCTCGGGCAATTCCTCGGGCCGCAGATACCAGGCGCGGCCCACGTCGCTGAACTTCAGAGAGGCGCCGCCGGCTCTGATTTCGCCGTTTTCAAAGCTTATCTTGCCGACCTCGCATTGCAGCAGATGCGCGGCAATGGCCCTGATGCGATCAGCCAGCACGCCGGCGCTTTTTGATACCGCGCCGCCCGCCATGACCATGCCGCGGGAGGCATAGGCGCCGGTGGAATAGGGCGTCATAGCGGTGTCGCCCAGCAGCACCTGGATATTGTCCGCGGGGATGGTCAAGATTTCACTGGCGACCTGGGCCAGTGTGGTTTCCAGACCCTGCCCGATGGATTGAATACCGGCCCGCACCTCGACCCCGCCGTCCGCCGTCAGGCGCACAGTCGCTTGTTCATAGCCCGGCACGATGGGAATGCCCCAGGAGGCAAAGACGGCGGTGCCGTGGGCGCTCTGTTCGGTATAGGTGGCGAAGCCGACGCCGATCAAGCGGCCATCCGCTTCCCCCTCGTCTTGCCGCCGGCGCACCTGATCAAAGCCGATTTGCCGGCGCACGCCGCGCAATGAGGCGGCGTAGTCGCCGCTGTCGTATTGCTTGCCGGTGATATTGGTGAAGGGCATGGCGGCGACGGGAACCAGGTTTTCCTCGCGCACATCCGCCGGCTCGCGACCGACCTCGCGGGCAATGGCGTCGATGATCTGCTCCATGGCGAAACAGACGCCAGGCCGGGCGACGCCCCGATAGGGCGCGAAGGGCGGCTTGTTGGTCGCCACCGAATAGGTCTTGCAACGGTAGAAATCAAACTTATAGGGCCCGGGCAGATTGCCGCCAGCCTGGGCCGCCTCGATGCAGGCCGTAAATGGATAGACCGAATAGGCGCCGATATCGACCCAGACTTCAGCATCCAGCCCCAACAGCCTGCCGCGTTCATCCGCATAGGCCTTGATCTTGTAATGGTGCTCGCGGGTGTTGGCGCCGGCGGTCAGATGCTCGCGGCGATCCTCGATCCAGCGGAACGGCGCCCGGTATTTCAACGCCAGCCAGGCAACGCAGACTTCCTCGGGCTGCAGGGTCGCCTTGTAGCCAAAGCCGCCGCCGATATCGACGGTCTGCACGCGGATCGCGCCCTGCTCCAGGCCGAGGCATTCCGAAAGTCCGGTGCGCACGATATGTGATACCTGGGTGGCGCTGATCACCACCAGCTGGGCCGCCCGGTCGTCCCAATAGGCCAGCACACCCTTGCCTTCCATGGGCATCATGCATTGCCGCGCCGTATTGATTTCGCGTTCGATCTTCACGGCGGCGCTGTTTTCCAGCTCCGACAGATCCTGTTCTATCTCGGTGCGCAGGCAGAGATTATCCGGCCATTCCTCATGCACCCTGCCCGCATCGGGGGCAAGGGCCCGCCAGACATCGGCGATTGGCGGCAGCTCTTCCAACTCCAGCTCAATCGCCTCGCATAGATCCTCCGCCTCGGCCCGGCTTTCGGCAACGGCCATGGCGATCGGTTCGCCGGCGAAGCGGGCCTTACCGGTGGCCAGCACCGGATAGTCCGATTGCCGGTAGGTCGGAAGGGTGGAACGGGCGGTAATCGGCAACACCCCAGCCAAATCCTCGGCCACGAAGATACTATCCTCGGTACCATCCGGTTTGCTGATCGCGCTCAAGCGGGCATGGGCCAGCGGGCTTCGCAGAAATGCCACTTCGTGCAGTCCGGGCATCTTTAGATCCGCCACGTACGTGCCTCGACCGGTCACCAGGCGGGCATCTTCCTTGCGCTTAACTCTTTGTCCGATGCCGGTATCAGCCATGACGCATCCCTGAATCGAGCGAAAAAATACCATGAGCCGGGGCCGATGAAGCCCCAATGCCTTTATCAATACGCCAGATTCCTATTAGCCGTCACCTGCTTTCAGGCTGGCGCAGCACTTGCCGGAGGGGCGGAATGGTGACTCAAAATATCATGCGAATCGCCTATTCGAACGATTTTTTCGATTTGCCACATGGAGCAATACCGCGCGAACACTGGCAAAAAACCCAGCAATTGCCCTAAAGTCCAGGCTGGCTGGGCGAGTCCGAATGGTCGTGCTTGTCATAAAGGAATCGCTCTGCTAGATGAAGCGAATCACCAACCTCTGGCATCAGTGAGAAAACAGATATGAGCAAAGCCGCAC
>CAYWYB010000318.1:0-6111 GCA_964462145.1 uncultured Rhodospirillaceae bacterium | reverse complement strand
ATATCCGCCTTGAGCGTTCCGTGAGGGTGCAGCTTGTGCGCGGTCCAGCCCATTTCCTTGAAGCGCAACGCCTCTTCGACATATTCCTCCGGCGTCTCGTGATAGGCGGTGGAGGAATAGACCGGCACCTTTTCCTTGCAGGTGCCCAGCAGGCGGTGAATCGGTTGGCCGGCGATCTTGCCGTTGATGTCCCATAGGCAGACATCGATGGCGCCGATCACGTTGGTGGCGACGGAGCGGTTCATCTTCCACATTTCCCACCAGATGGTGCCAATATCCTGTGGGTTGCGGCCCATGATCATGGGCTTGATGAATTCGATCAGGCCAGGCGCGTAATGGTTCGCGCTCATGCGGGAGGAGCCCAGGAAGCTGTTGCCACTGATGCCCTCGTCGGTTTCCACCGTGACGATGCCCAGCTGTTGCGTGGCGCCAAATGTGGTGCCGACGCCGGTCTTCCAGCCCTCGGACTTCCAGTTGAACGTGTCCACTTTGACATTGGTGATTTTCATTTCCGCTTCCTCGCAATACATGGCCAGTCTGTTTCGGGTGGAATAGTGGCGGATATTCGGGAATTGATCAATTCGGAGCGGCTGGATGCGCCGGCTGCGTGACGGCGCCATCAACGCTGAAGCCGAAAATCAACCTTGCTCACAACGGGTTGTCCACATATGACATGGTGACGAAGGTTTAGCCGTTGAATCTTGCTTGTAGGAAATCCGAGACATGGAAACCGTGTATGTCGTCATCGATATTGAAGCCGACGGCCCGATACCAGGGGACAATTCCATGTTGTCCTTCGCCGCCGTGGCGATCACGCCCGAGGGCCGGGAAATAGGTACGTTCGAGGCGGTCCTCATGCCATTGGCGGATGCGCGGCCCGACGCGGACACCATCGCGTGGTTCGAGACACAGCCCGACGCGTATGCGGCGGCAACCGCGAACCCGCGCCCCGCGGCCGCTGTTATTGCCGAATTCATTGAGTGGGTAAGCGCCCTGCCTGGCAGGCCGGTTTTCGCCGCCCATCCGATTGCCTTTGATGGCGGCTGGATCGATTATTATTTGCGCCGCTTCGCCCGCCGACGGTTGATCCAGGGGCCCAGGGATACGGATCCGCTGTTTTTTTCGAGCGGTATCTGCATTCGCACCCTGGCGGCCGGACATCTCGGCTGGCCGGTTTGGGACTGCACGCCGGGTCGCTACCCTCCAGAATTACTGGGTCTGCATGACCACAGCCACCGCGCCATCGACGACGCGCGCGGCTATGGCCACCTTCTCGTGACGCTGCTGGCCGGCATGAAACCCAGCGTGTGATGCGCCGCGCGACTGTGTGCATCCAAAATTGAACCAACGGGTCCAATCGACTCCATCATTCCCCCGCGTTCGGGCATTGCGGCAACGAAAGCGGCGTCGCGCGTGAATTGATCAATTCGACGCGCGCGAACGGACGCCACAGCCTTGACAGGTTTTGCCGCCAGGGCGACCCTTTCGGCAAGAAAAAGAAGGCGCATTGCGGAACGACCGAAATGCGGAACGATAGCCGATTTAGGAGATGTCATGGGTGCCAC
Organism: uncultured Rhodospirillaceae bacterium; assembly: GCA_964462145.1. Taxonomy (GTDB): domain Bacteria; phylum Pseudomonadota; class Alphaproteobacteria. Next base: position 4,546 of record CAYWYB010000318.1, on the reverse strand, counting down.
GGAAATTCTGGCCAGTTATGCCGCCAACCTGAAGTACGAGGACCTGCCCGAACCGGTGGTGGCGCAGGCAAAACGCATCATCATGGACACCATCGGCTGCATGATCGGCGGCGTGCCGTTGCCCCTGGGCAAGACGATCGTCGAGCTGGCCCAGGACATGGGCGGCGGCGCAACGGAGGCCACCATCGTCGGCAGCGGCGCCAAGGTTTCCTGCGTCGCCGCCGCCTATGCCAACGGCGCCTTGTCGGATGTGCTTGATTGGAACGATATGCTCTATGTTGGTCATCCCGCGACGGCGGCTGTCGGTGCCGGACTGGCCATGGCGGAAAAGGAAGGCGCATCGGGCAAACAGCTGATCGAGGCGGTGGTCGCGGCCTATGAAGTTTTTGGCCGTGTCGGCATCTGCGTCCAGCCCACGGAACAGCGGCAACAGGCGCTGTGGGGCATGTTGACCTGGATACCGTTTAATTCGGCCATCGCGGCGGGCAAGATCCTGCGCCTGGATGGCGCCCAGATGGCCACGGCGATCGGCACCGCGGGCGCCTTCGCGCCGCTGGGGGCGTGCTGGAAATATGTCGAAACCCGCTCCGACACTTATCATTACAACCACGGCATGACCGCCATGTCGGGGCTGTTTGCCGCCATGCATGCGCAAAAGGGCCTGACGGGGATGAATACCATTCTGGAAGGCCCCACCGGCTTTTGGGTTCTGGCCGGTTCCGATCAGTGCGATTTCGACAGGCTGGATGCGCTGCTGACGACCTTGGGCAAGGACTATTGGATCATGCAGACGCTGTATAAACGCTGGCCCGCGAATTTGTGGGTGCAGAGTTATCTGGACGTCTTTACCGACCTGATGAAAGCGAACAACATCTCGCCCGATGACATAGCGGAGATCAACGTCTCGCCGGCCCTGGCCATGTTGATGACCTATCGCGCCAACGGCACCATGGATGCCGCCTTCTCTCTGGCCTACGCCCTGGCCGTCGCGGCGTATGAGCCAGAGCCCGGCACGCAATGGTACGCGGACGAGAACATGCACAGCGAACAGGTGTTGGAGTTGGTGCAGAAGGTAAAGAAAGCCGATGGCGCCCAGGACGCGGATCTGAACCACGAATTCAGGAATTACTGGAACGGCTATTGGATGCCGGTGCAGGTGGAAATCGTAACCACGGCCAACGCGCGGCACAGTGGCTATGCCACCTACCCGAAAGGCCACCGCGACAATCCCATGAGCCACGACGAACTAAAGACAAAGTTCCGCCAAGCCTCCGGCTCGGTTCTGGAACCAGGCCGCATGGACGAGGTCATCGCCAGCGTCGAGAATCTGGAAGACGTCAGCGATATTGGTGCGTTGGCCGCGCTGCTGCATTAGAGCATTTCCCCGACACGGCGCATGAATTCGTCGAATACCAGGCGTTGCGTGCGCCCGGAAACCTGGATCAGGCAGACATGATGGCTGACCGTCAATGTCTGCAACATATCCCGAAGATGGCGCGCCTGTTCGGGGGCGAGAGCATCAATTTCGCCGATCAGCCGCTCCTGTATTTCCGCCATGCGCTGGAGATCAACGTCATCCAGGCCCCAGCGCCGGGCGAGGCTGGCCTGTAGTTCGACCGCTTCATCATAGGTTGCGCCGAGACGCCCGGCGCCATCAGTGCGACTTTTCGGTTTACCTTCAACGAAACGCTTCATCACTGAACCTCCCGTCAAAGCAAGCGGAAAGCATAGCGCAACGAATGCATGCGGACTATCCGAGAGCCCATCCAGATGCATTTTGCTCTCGTGCCCGCGTTTCTATTTGCTAACCTATCGCCGCAATCGGAGATCACGGGACACAGCAACCATCATGACCCTAACGCTCTATTCCAACTACCTCAATTCCGCCGGCGAGCGGGTGCGCATCGCCCTGGCCCTGAAAGGCATCGACTATGACTATGTCTCGGTCGGCCAGATGGGGCGGCAGGTCTACGAGAAGATCAATCCGCAAGGCTTGATGCCGGCCCTGAAAATCGGCAATCAGATCGTGCCCCAGGCAACGGCGATCCTGGAATATCTGGAGGAAACCTATCCCGAACCGCCCCTGCTGCCACGTGATCCGGTGCTGCGCGCCCAGGCCCGCGGCTTTGCCCAGCATGTGGTCTCCGAGATGCACGCCATCGACGTGATCCGGGTGCGCCGCGTCCTGCACCACGATCTGGGCGTGGACCAGGCGGGCATTGACCATTGGCAGCGCCATTGGTTCGCCACGGGTTTTACCGCGCTGGAGGAATTGTTGGCCCGCCGGCCCACGGCCTGGACCTACTGCTATGGCGATGTGCCGGGCTGGGCCGACCTGCATCTGGTGCCGCAAGTGGCCAAGGGTCTAAGCCGCTTTGATGTGGACATGGCGCCCTATCCCCTGATCCATGGCGTCTTCAAGGGCTGCGTCAACCTGCCGGCGTTCATCGCCGCCACGCCGGCCCAACAGCCGGATTATCCGGGAGAGGTGGTGGAGCCGGAATTGCAGCAACGTTCAGGGGGAACGGACGTTTTGTAAGCTGTGCCTGGTTTCACCGGATTTCACCAGATTTCACCGGGGCTCCCTGGGCACCTGGTCATCAATTTCGGCGAAGGCGATTAATAAATTTTTCGTAGATACGATCGATTTCGCCGTTGCGTTTCATGTCCCCCAAAACTGTTGTCAACTTTGGGATCAGATATTCGTTGGATTTGTGAAGCAGATGGTATTCGGCCACTGTTTCGATTGGAGGGCGCAGTAGAAAGACCCCGTTTATGTCGTTCTCCTGTAGGGTCTTTAAGCCCCGTAGCGAGCTGTCTATTGCTATATCGACCCGCCCGCTTCGAAGCATGCGGTATAAGGAAAGCGCGCTGGTCGTTTTCGTGTGTGAATGACCTTCGAGCCTTGATTCAATATAGCGGAAGCCTATCACGACCCCGGAATGGTGGTTCTTTAAGTCTTTCCAATCGTCTATCCGAATTTTGGGGTCACGGGTGAACGCCGATATCTGAATTGCGGATACCGGCACCGGGACGACCTTCAAGTTGGAATACTCTTTTGTTACGTGGATGAGCCTCGCTATATCACCGTCAAGCTGTCCGCTATTGGCTTCTACGAGGGCCCTTTTGGGTGGCAGCAGTTGTACGCGAAAGGTGTGTCCCAAACGACGATAGGCTTTATCCAGCACCTCGACGGCAATGTCACCGACAAGGAAATTCGGACGGCCCGCAAAGACAAACTCATCTGCTACGGATGCGGGACAAACAGAAAATGTCAATGACGCCGCCAGGAATATAGTCTTGAGGAATGCGCCAGCCGGTTTCATCGCAATATTTGTGACCAACGAAGACCTTTGATATTGGTCGTCGCTAATGTTTCCGGCGCCAGCGTCAGAGTCTCTGTGCAACAGCATGGAGATGAACCCTTCTGTCGGCAAATGACATTTGGCAGTCTAGATATTGCGATGCGAGCTTATGGCAAATCAATTCATTCGCATTAGTAGAGATATTAAAATTACGGAAAGTTACAAGGGGAATGAATTTTGTTAGCTGTTGGATCACAAGCCGACGTATTAAGCGAAGGCGTCCCCGATTTTTCTGGAACCTATTAGAACGTCTGCTTTCAGCCGACCGATGATTGATGCTGTGAAATCATCTGCCAATGACCATCGCGCAGCTCGTAAACGGAGGTTGAGCAGGTAATGCCTTCGACGATGTCATCGCCCATCGTCATCTTGTTGTCCGCTTTAAAAATAAGAATGCCGATATCGCCGTATATCCGCGTGGAAATATCGAATGTCTCGATGCGTTCTATTTTCATGGCGCCGGAGCGGGCGGCGGCGAACACGTCGGCGCGGGACTGCGCCTTCCCGAACGACGAAACAAAGATCATGTCCTCGCCGACCACCTTGGCGAGGGCATCCAGGTCGCCATCCAACAATGCCTTCACCCGGTCATGATGCGCGGCAATGAGAGAGGCGTGCAGGTCGGAGGAGTCGTTGTTCATGATGTTTCCTTTGAAAGTAGATACTGCGTGGCGTCCCTTTTCCCCCTGTTAGAAAATGGCGAGGGGGGTTGTGGTGATTTTCTTGGCTTCGATGTCGTATTGCAGAGTTGGAAATGCGCCGGGTTTTAAGTTCAGCCCGCTAAGAACGGCTTTAATACATTGTTTCTTATCATCCGTTCCTTCGACCAATTTCGCCAATTTTTTGGCCTCAGTAACTAGGTTCTTCTTTTTCAGGCGTTTCCTTATCCGCTTTTCGATATCTTCCGTTGGAAAAATGCAGTGCCATAAGAGCCATGCCATTATCAGATTGACCTGCTTCATTTCCGGGGAAGACTCATTCATGGTCTGAACCGCCGTGTTGACGATATTTTGGCGCCAATGGTGGGCGGCTTCTGGAAATACTTCAATTTCTTGGGGCGCGACAACCATATGTTCGAGATCATTTTCCAGCTTGAAGGCAATCCCGCCGAGTTGATTGCGCTCAACTAGCCCGAATTATTCATGAGAGGGCGCAAGATTGCTGGCGAGCGTAGATTAACC
>CAYWYB010000317.1:0-6127 GCA_964462145.1 uncultured Rhodospirillaceae bacterium | reverse complement strand
CTCCGCCCCCGCCCTTTGCAGCCACTGCAAAGCCTCCAGGGACTGCTGAATGGCCTCGTCCACCGGATTGGTGCGGGATTTCAGGGCGATGACCACCGCCTCGGCCTCGGGCACGGTGACATCCGCGCCCGGCGGGCCGAAAAACTGCACCGTGCGCATGCCTTGGCGCACCAAGGTGTTGGCCAGATCCGTGGCACCGGTGAAATCATCGGCTATGCAGCCAAGCAAAATCGACATTCTTGAATTCCCAATCTGGACGCTAGCCTCATTTTGCATGACAGTAGCACGGCAACAATGGGGTTGAATGGAAGATTGCATGACCTGGTCAATTATTGCCCTGGATAGGGACAGCGGCGCATTGGGTATCGCCGTAGCCTCACGTTTCTTCGCCGTGGGCGCCATCGTGCCCTGGATCAGAAGCGGCGTCGGCGCCGTCGCCAGCCAGGCCATGGCTAATCCCACCCTGGGCCCTGCCATTCTGGATCGGCTACAGAGTGGTGAATCGGTACGGTCCGCCCTGGACAATGCCTGGGGCGGCGATGACGGCAGCGCGGTGCGGCAGGTGCATATCCTGGACCGTCATGGCAACCGGGCCGCGCACACGGGCAGCGACTGCATTGACTGGTGCGGCGATATGGGCGGCAAGTACCTTTCCGTCGCCGGCAACATGCTGGTGGGCGAACAGGTGCTGCAAGCCTGCCTGGATAGTTACAACGGCAACGGCGAAATGCCCTTTGCCGAACGCCTGTTGGCCAGCCTGTTGGCGGGCGATGGGGCGGGCGGCGACAAACGGGGCAAGCAGGCCGCGGCCCTGAAGATCTACACCACCGAAGACTATCCGGATTGGGACATCCGGGTCGACGATCACCCCGATGCCCCTGCGGAATTGGCACGTGTTTACGGTGTCGGCCAGGGCGCCTACGCGGCCTACAAGAATTTCATTCCCACCCGCGCTAACCCCGCCGGCATCACCGACCGTGAAGAAATGGCGGCGGTGCGGGCCAAAGCCGAACAACAGTGAGTAGAGACATTGGGTAAAGTTAAGAACATCTTGTTTGTCATGTACGATCAGTTGCGGGCCGACTATCTGGGCTGCGAGGGTCACCCGACAATTCAGACACCGCATATGGATGCCCTGGCCGCGCGCAGCGTGCGTTTTAGCCGGGCCTATTGTCAGGCGCCGGTCTGTGGCCCTTCGCGGGTTTCCTTCTATACCGGTCGCTATATGTCCAGCCATGGCGCCGGCTACAACAACGTGCCGTATTCACTGGATCAATGGAACATAGGCGACTATCTGCGTGAGGTCGGCATGCGTACCGTTCTGGTGGGCAAGACCCATATGGTGCCCGACCAAGCCGGCATGAAGCGCTTGCAAATCGATCCGGTATCCGAGCTCGGCACCTGGATCAGCCGAAGCGGCTTTGAGGAGTTCGAGCGCGATGACGGCCTGCATACGGAGCAGGACGTGGACCCTATGCTGGCCTACAACAACTATCTCCGCGCCAAGGGCTACGACGGTGACAATCCCTGGCATGACTATGCCAACTCGGCGGAAGGTCCGGACGGTGAAATTCTCAGCGGCTGGCAGATGCGGTACGCCCGCCTGCCGGCCAGGGTGGCGGAGGAAGATTCGGAAACCCCCTATATGACCGACCGGGCCATGGAATTCATCGACCAGGCTGGTGACGAGCCGTGGTGCCTGCATTTCTCCCTGATCAAGCCCCATTGGCCCTACGTGGCACCCGCGCCCTACAACGATATGTACGGCCCCAATCAGATCATTCCCGCCAATATGAGCCAGCACGAGGTGGATAATCCGCACCCCGTGGTCGGCGCCTTCCAGGGCCATGAAGGCAGCGAAAATTTCCGCCGCGAGGAAGTCCGTCAAACGGTTATTCCCACCTACATGGGCCTGATCACCCAATGTGACGATCAACTGGGCCGTCTGATCGCGTTTCTGGAGGAGCGCGGCCGCATGGATGACACCATGATTGTGCTGACTTCGGACCATGGCGACTACCTTGGCGATCACGGCCTGGGCGAAAAGGATCTGCTGCACGAGGAAGTCGCCCGCATTCCCATGATCATCTATGACCCGGACCCAAGCGCCGACAGCCGCCGGGGCAGCGTCGATGATCGCCTGGTGGAATCGATCGACATGATCCCCACCTTCCTGGACAGCCAGGGCGGTGATCTGCACAGCCACCGTCTGGAAGGACGGTCGTTGCTGCCCTTGTTGCGTGGCACGGGTGAAGTGGACGGGTGGCGCGACGCCGCCTTTTCCGAGACGGATTACAGCTTCCACCCGGCACGGCATGCCCTTGGCCAGGGACCGAACGAGAACCGGGCCTATATGGTCCGCACGGCGGACTGGAAGTACATCTTCTATGAAGGCCACCGCCCGCAATTGTTCCATCTGGCCGAAGACGCAATGGAGCAAAACGATCTGGGCGACGATCCGGCATTTGCGGAGCGGCGGGCGGAACTACATGAAACGCTGTTCCACTGGCTGCGCAACCGCCGCCACCGGGTCATGCCGGATACGGTCGTCGAACAGCGCACCGGCTCGGCCAAGAAACGAGGCTATTTCTTCGGAGTTTGGTAAAGCGGGGCAAAGCCTGCGGCTCGGACCTCGTAAACGAAATTTCCAATCTCCGAACGGCTGCTTAGACCGCGAGTTCATAAAGCTCGGTCCGCACTGCCTCCAGTACGGTTTCACCAGTCTGTCTCCTCGTCACATCCTTTAAGCGAGCGACGCAGCGCCTCGGCGCGCTACTGGGACGCGCGTCCAGAATCTCACTCTCCACCGTGATGGTGTCGCCGGGATAGACCGCACTGGTAAAGCGCACGCTTTCGAAACCGAGCAAGGCAACGAGCTGAAATCCGTGGTCAGCCATGAGACCCCTAATGCGGCTGGTATTCGCCAGCCCGATGGTCGTGCTCAAGACACACACGCCTGGCAGGATGCGTTCGCCGGACGAAGTCGATTGCATATGCTCGCTATCAGCATGGATTGGGCCAACGGTCCAGTTCAGGTTGACGAGCATGCTAAAGTCACCCTCTCCGATCGTCCGGCCAATGCTCGAGCGCTTTTCGTTGTACGAGATTGCATCGAGTAACTCTTTCACATCCATCTCCCTTTTACACAGCCCCCGTATTAGCTAAGCAGCATCCACCAGGATGAAGGCGATCTGGCAGGGTTCCGTGCCACGATTGGACCAGGCGTGATTGGTGCCCTGCTGAACCACCGTATCGCCGGCCTTTAACAGATACTCGTCTTCATCCATCATCATGTAGATTTCGCCGGTCAGGACCACGGCATAATCCACGCTGTCGGTGCGATGCATGAAGGGGTGGCGCGCGCCTTCGACAACGTTGGCGCCGGCCCCCATCTCGGCGAAAGCGGCCTTGCCGTCCAGATTGGCCAAAACCTCTGGGTCCTCGGGATCGAATTGCACGATGCGAAAAATCGAACCGTTTTTTGGCGGCTGCAGAACAAGCGGCCCGGTCACCGGGTCGTCATGCCGTTCCATCACCGCCGGGGTTTCGTCCACCTGCCACAGATTTGTCAGTGTCACGCCCGGTCGGTTAGGTCTTTGCAATATGCATTCGGCGGTTCCATCCATGATGACCGTCGCCACGCCATTTTCGTCGTGGCCCGTGACCACGCGCCGGATCGGACGTCCCATGTGCCTCTCCTAAAGTATCGCGATGGGCCGCACCGGGCAGCCGGTAGCGCCCTTGAACTTCACCGGCAGGACGACGAAGCAGAAAGTATCCACCCCCAATCCGGCCAGTTCGGCCAGGGCCATGTTCTCGATGATATGAACACCGGCCTCGACCAGACAATGCTGATGCACCGGCATCATGACCTCCGGATGTTTGGTACCGGGCAGCACTTCCAGGGCCATGTTATCGGCGCCGATGGCGACCACGCCCTGCTCGGTCAGCCATTTGGCGGCACCTTCGTCTATGCCCGGCTCGCCTTCCAGATAGGTCGCATTATCGGTCATGAAATAGCGGCCCCAGCCGGTATTGATCATCACCACATCGCCGGCCTGGGGTGCCACGTCCCTCGCCTCGCACAGCCGTTTCAGATCATCCGCCGTCACGGGCCGGCCGGCCGCCAGATGGGCACCATCATCCAGGCCCGAGACATCCAGACAAAGGCCCCTGGTGATCATGGGCGGAATGTTTTCTATCCCTAGGTCCTTGAGGCCAAAGTCACCAACGCTGTCATCTATGTTGTGGCCGCCATAGAGATGCTCGCCAATACTGAAATGGCCCAGGGCATCGATGTGGGTACCCACATGCATGGTCATGCCGACCCTCTCCAGATTAGCCCCGACCTGATTGGTAGCACCCAGTTCGGCCCGCACCTTCATGCTGTTGCGCGCCGTGGCGCCGGAATGGATCACATAGGGCGTCTGGTTAGGCGCCATGAAGGGCGCACCGTTTTCGATGACGAAGCTGAGATCCAAAATCTGTCCCGACTTCGCCATTGCCAATGCGGCCAAGGTGCTTTCCGGCGTCAGCTGGTTGGCGGCGCCAAGCTGGTCGCCCTGGCCCCAGCGGCTATGGTCGTGTGCGCAACTAACCATCTTAATGGCTGTCGCGGGATTCGCCCCGTGTCTCGATCACATTGACGAACATGGTGGCCGGTTCCAGGCAGGCCCCCGTTTCCAGTTGCCCGACCATGGAGCGGTAGATTTCCTCCCATGGGGTTTGCGAGCCGGGGAAGTTGGCTTTCCAGACTGCCTTGCGCTTGTCCATCTCTTCCGACGACAACATCACATCGACAGTGCGTTTTTTCAGATCCACACGGACCTGGTCGCCGGTCTCCAGAATAGCCAGGCCGCCGCCCACCGCGCTTTCGGGCGATGCATTGAGAATTGACGGACTGCCCGAGGTGCCGCTTTGCCGCCCGTCGCCCATACAGGCCAAATCCGCGATGCCTTCGGCGGCCAAGGCGTCAGGCGGCGTCATGTTGACCACCTCGGCCGAGCCGGGATAGCCCACCGGGCCGTTGCCCCGGATTACCAGGATGCTTTGCGCGGTGATCTCCAGCGACGGGTCGTTAATGCGGGCGTGGTAATCCTCGGGCCCCTCGAAGACAATTGCGCGGGCCTCGAAGGCGTCCTCGTCACCGGGGGTGGAGAGGTAACGGCCGCGGAATTTGTCATCGATGACCGAGGTTTTCATCACCGCACTGTCGAACAGATTGCCCGACAGCACCACGAAACCCGCCTTGGTCATCATGGGCTGGTTGTAGGCCCGGATGACATCGCGGTTGACGTAGGGCTCGGCGGCACGGTCGGCCTCCAGGTTTTCGCCCATGGTCTTGCCGGTGACGGTCATGACATTATTGTTCAGTTTGCCCGCGTCCAGCAATTCCTGCATCACCTTGGGCACACCGCCGGCGCGGTAATAGTCCTCGCCCAGATACTCACCGGCGGGCTGCAAGTTCACCAACAGCGGAATATCGTGGCCATGTTCCTGCCAATCTTCCAGGGACAGTTCCACCCCCATGTGGCGCGAAATGGCGGCCAGATGGATCGGGCAGTTGGATGAACCGCCAATGGCCGAAGAGGTCACGATGGCGTTAAGGAAAGCATCGCGGGTCATCACGTCCGATGGCCGCAGGTTTTCATGCACCATGTCGACAATGCGCAGACCGGTACGATAGGCCATCTGGCCACGCTCCCTGTAAGGACCGGGAATCGCGGCGCCGCCGGTCAGGGTCATGCCCAGGGCCTCGGCCAGGGAATTCATCGAGGTCGCCGTGCCCATGGTATTGCAGTGGCCGACGCTTTGCGCCGAGGAGGCGACCAGTTCGACAAATTTTTCAATGTCGATCTCTCCCGCCGCCAGCTTGACGCGGGCATCCCAGACGATGGTGCCCGAACCGGTGCGCTCGCCCTCGTGATGGCCGTTCAGCATCGGCCCGCCGGGCAGCGCGATGGCGGGAATATTCACCGTCGCCGCACCCATCAACATGGCCGGTGTGGTCTTATCGCAGCCCGTGGTCAGAACCACGCCGTCGATGGGATAACCATGCAGGACCTCGACCAGGGAAAGATATTGCAGGTTGCGGTCCAGAGCGGCGGTGGGCCGCTTCCCCGTTTCC
>CAYWYB010000316.1:0-6229 GCA_964462145.1 uncultured Rhodospirillaceae bacterium | reverse complement strand
GGAGCGGGTGGTTAAGCCATTTCCGAAAAGGGTCTAGAACACTTCGCTTCACGTCTGGGTGAGATGGCGCCACAAGGGCGTGGCAATTCCCTATGATTGGCTGAACCGCCAATGATCCGGGAGTTGTGCCATGTCCATGCGCCGAGGCTTCGTCCGTGTTCTCGCACTGTTTGTCATTGCTGTTTTGCTGCCCCTGCCCGGGCAGGCGGGCCAGGGTTATCCCTATGACGGCGTGCTGGTGAGCAAATCCCAGAAGAACTTCAAAGCCTTGTTCAATGATCTGGACGCAGCGGTGCGCAAACATCGCATGGGTGTTGTCAGCCGCGCTTCGGCCTCGATGGGGGCGGCGCGGCGAGGTATCGAGATACCGGGCAATGGCGTCTATGGCGTCTTCCGCAATGACTTCGCCGTGCGCATGTTGCGCGCCAGCGTGGCGGCTGGCATCGAAGCGCCGTTGCGGATGTATGTCACGCAGAACCAGGATGGCACCGCGCGGCTCACCTATCGCCGCCCTTCGGCTGTGTTCAAGCCGTATGGCAGCGACGAGCTTGATGCCATGGCGGGAGAACTCGACATCATCTTTGCCAAGATCGCCAAGGATGCGGTGGCCGATTAAAAACCACGCACGATCTGCAGGATCCAGAATATGGCGCCGGCGATGACGGCGGAGGCCGGAACGGTGATCACCCAGGCGGCGGCGATGGTTGTCAGGTGCGAGCGCCGGACCAGCTTGCGGCGCAAGGCCTTTTCGTCCGGATCCTCGCGATCAATTTTCTTGCGCGCCTCGCCATATCGGCCATGGTTGATATGGGTGCGCCGGGCGGTCTGCCATTCCCGGTAAAAACCTACGCCGAAGACCGCTCCGACCGCGATATGGGTGGAACTGACCGGCAGGCCCAGGGTCGAGGCGATGATCACGGTAATGGCCGCCGACAGCGCGACGCAATAGGCCCGCATGGGGTTCATCTTGGTAATTTGCTGGCCCACGGTGCGGATCAGTTTCGGCCCAAACAGCAACAGGCCCGCCGATATGCCAGCGGCGCCGATAAACATGACCCAAAGGGGTATTTCGACCTTTGCCGCCACCTCGCCTGATTCCGCCGCCCCCACGATGGCCGCCAAGGGGCCAACCGCATTCGCAACATCGTTGGACCCATGAGCAAAGGACAACAGCGCGGCGGAGCAGATCAATGGAATCGTGAACAGAGACCGCAGGGACTTGTTCCGGTTTTCCATGCCCTCGGCCTGGCGCCGAATTAATGGGTTAACAATAAAATAGGTAACGGCGAATATCGCTACGCCAATCGCTGTTATGGTCCAGCCGTCGGGGCGCCAGACCCGCTTCAGGCCCTTCATGACGAGATAGGCGGAAAACACGCCGGCCATTATGGCAACCAGGATCGGTACCCAACGCTTGGCGCCGGCAATCTTGTCGTCGCGGTAGATGATATTGGCCTTGATGAAGGCGAGAAATATTGCCGCGATAACCCCGCCCATGACCGGCGAAATCACCCACGACGCGGCGATCATGCCCATCTTGGGCCAGTTGATGACGCTGAAGCCCACGGCTGCGATGCCGGCACCGATGACGCCGCCAACAATGGAATGGGTGGTGGACACCGGCGCGTTCAGCATGGTGGCGATGTTGACCCACAAGGCCGCGGCCAAAAGTGCGGACAGCATGCTCCAGATGAACAGGTCAGAGCTGGGAAAATCTTCCGGCGCGATAATGCCTTTGGAGATCGTATTGACCACGTCGCCGCCCGCAACGATGGCGCCCATGGCCTCGAAGATGGAGGCGATAATCAACGCCCCTAGCATGGTCAAGGCGCGGGAGCCGACGGCGGCGCCGACGTTGTTGGCGACGTCATTGGCGCCGATATTCAAGGCCATGTAGCCGCCGATGATGCCGGCGATGATGACCACGATGCGCTGTTCCCCGCCAGCGCTGGCAATGGTCGCGCCGGTCCAGACGATCAGCAGAAACAACAGGGCCAAACCGATTTTCGTAATCGGTCTGGCCTGCTCTATCGTCGCCGCGCCGATCCGGTCAAACTTTGCCAGATCCTTGCTGAGTGTCTCTTTGTACATAACGCCCCCGTGCTCACATCCCCAACCTTTTCCCCATTGATGAAGGCCAAACTGAATTGGTGCTCATCATTCAATGGGCGAAAACTAGGGGAGGGTATGGGAACCGCCAATGCGGCAGATGGCCACACCTGGCCCCCCTGCCCAGTTGCAAGCCGACTGTAACCGAATTGGAAGCGCTAAGCGGCTCTAGGCGCAGCCGCCTTCACGCTGTCGTCCACGTGTTCGTCGTATTGGGCAAAATTATCGCGAAAGCGGGCCACCAGATCCTTTGCCTGTGCGTCATAGGCGGCGCCATCCGCCCAGGTGCCGCGCGGATTAAGTATCTCGCTCGGCACGCCCGGGCATGATTCGGGCACCATCAGGCCAAAATTTTCGTCCACTCGGAACGGCACATCGGCCAGCTGGCCTTCCAGCGCCGCACTCAACAGAGCGCGGGTATGCTGGATCGGCATGCGATAGCCGGTGCCATAAATGCCCCCTGTCCAGCCTGTGTTGACCAGCCAGCAATTGACGCCGTGCTGGGCGATCCGATCGCGCAGCATGTTGCCGTATACGGCTGGATGGCGCGGCATGAATGGGGCGCCAAAGCAGGTGGAAAATGTGGCCTGGGGTTCGCTGCCAACACCTTTTTCCGTGCCCGCGACCTTTGCCGTATAGCCGGAGAGGAAGTGATACATGGCCTGTTCCGGCGACAGCCGCGACAAAGGCGGCAGCACGCCGAACGCATCGGCGGTCAACATCACCACGTTTTTCGGATGCCCCGCGGTGCCCGAAGCGGCAATGTTCGGAATGAAATCCAGGGGATAGGAGGCCCGGGTATTTTCCGTATGTCTGCCGTCGTCCAGATCCAGAATGCGGGTATCGGGGTCCATCACGACGTTTTCTAAAACCGTGCCGAAACGCTTCGTGGTGGCGAAAATCTCAGGCTCCGCCTCTGCCGATAAATTGATCACCTTGGCGTAGCAACCGCCTTCGAAATTAAACAGGCCGTTCTCGCCCCAGCCATGTTCATCATCGCCAACCAATTGCCGGTTAGGGTCCGCTGACAGGGTCGTCTTGCCGGTGCCCGAGAGACCGAAGAAGATCGCCGAACCACCGTCCGCGCCCACATTGACGGAACAATGCATGGGCAGAACATCATCCGCCGGCAGCAGATAGTTCAAAATTGAAAACACGGACTTTTTGATCTCGCCGGCATAGGACGTTCCGCCGATCAGGACCATGCGCCGTTCAAACGAGGCCAGGATATACGTACCCGTACGCAGGCCCGGCGTGTCCGCGGGCGCTTCCAGGCTCGGGGCCTGCATGATCGTGAATTGAGGCTGGAAATTAGCCAGTTCCTCGGCCGTCGGCTGGATGAACATATTGCGGGCAAACAGCGTGTGCCAAGCCTGCTCCGTAATAATACGGACGCCCAATCGATGGCCCCTGTCGGCGCCGGCCCAGACATCCTGAACATATAAATCCTTGCCCTCGTAGTGGGCCAGATGGGCCTTCAGGATGGCATCGAATTCGTCGGCTTCAATCGGTTTGTTGACCGATCCCCAATCGATATCGCCTTCGTTGCCCGCCTCGCGCACAATGAACTTGTCGTTCGCCGAACGGCCCGTATGGACACCCGTGCGGCAGACCAATGCCCCGCCGTCGCTCAGCTCCGCCTCGCCATTGGCCAAAGCCATTTGGTACAGCGCCGGTGTCGCCAAATTCCAATATTCAGTGCCGGGATTGTTGATGCCCTGCGTGTTCAGCCCATGGCGGCTGATGTTAGCTCCGATTTGCGTCACTGTACTCTCCTAAGAGACGGCAAAACGTCCACCGGCGTGGAACCGACGGACATTGATGTTAAACCGATTGCGTTAAATGGCGACGATGCGCCCGCCCTTATTAATACTGCCCCTCTGCGCAAGATAAGCGGCATTGGTTGGAGAGGCAATGATGGGAATCGGCAAAAACTCGTTCCAAGAGCTAGGATGCGGCAATATAGCGCAGATCGCCATCTGAGCGGCGATTGTGGCCGCCTTGATTATCAATTTGTTTTCGCTTTTGCCGCCTGGGCCAGGGCCACCAGTTGCCGACGCAGCGAATCGGGGCCGGTCACGGCTTCTTCGAAGTCCAGGCGCAACACCTCACCCTCTCGGCGCAGATCGCACCCCTCGGGATCACAACCGGTCATGCGCCAGCCATCACCCGCCGCGCCCAGCAGGTTTTGCGCATAGTGCTGAATGGCCTCGACATGGTCTTCGTTCATATGCTTGACCGCATCGGCTTCGCACGCGCTCATGGCGGTAAAGTCGGTGGCTGAAAAAAGCAATTCCTCTCGTGCGATCCATTCTATTTGGCCGAACCCGGCAACCAGATGGCCGCGTTCCACGGCAACGCGGTAAAAGTTGAAATCGCCAAAATCCGCATAGCCGGCGGCATCTTCGTGACGGGACAGGAAGCGCCGACGTACATCCGGCTCCTCGCTACGAAGGGCCCGGCCCTGAACGCTGACCCGTGCGCCCGTCAGAGCCGAGGGCAGGCCACGCGTGCCGTCAAACAGCAGGGACACCCGGTTATCAGCCGCGATGTTACGGGCATGTTCCGCCAGATCCGATATCAGCAGGATGGGCGAGGCATCATAGTCCGCCGCCACCAGAACCAGCGAGGCATGGGGGTGGCCATCACCGGCCATGGCGGTGGCTAGGCCGGCCCAGTCATGAGCCCGCATAAGATGTCGTGCCCGAGTCTTTAAGTCCGTCGCGGAATCCGTCATGGCATTGTTCCATGGCTATTGCGGCAAAAGGCGAGTATAGCGCCGTGACGAACAGTTGCCGACAATAGGGACCAGGTTTCCGCCGTCGCCATGAATACCGCCACTCCGATCAATCCCAGCCTCGGGCTGAGAGCCGATTTCTTTGCCCGCGTGCGGGCGATCGCCAAACTGGCCATGCCGGTGGCCGTGGCCCGTACGGGGATGCTGGTCCTGGTCATCGTGGACACGGCGATGGTCGGCCATTTCAGCAGTACGGAATTGGCTTATTACGGCTTGGGACAGGCGGTGTTCATGGTCTGCATGCTGATTGGCGTGGGTATGTTGATCGGTACGGCGGTGCTGGCCGCCCAGGCGGTCGGTGCCGGCAGCCTGGCGGACTGTGGTGTGATCTGGCGTGTCTCGGCCTTTCACGCCCTGGCCTTGGGTGCGCTGTTTGTCGCCATGGCCCATGGCGGCGGCCATTTCTACCAGTTGTTTGGCTACGATGCAGACCTGGCCCATGGGGCTAGCGGCGTGCTTATCGTTCTGACCTACGGTCTGCCGGGACAATTGCTGTTCACGGCTTGCATTTTGTTTCTGGAAGCCTTGAATCGACCCGGTCCAGGGCTGGCAATCATGGTTGGCGCCAACATTCTGAACGCAGTCTTCAACTGGCTGTTGATTGGCGGTGATTTCGGCTGGGGTGGTGCGGGTGCTGCCTGGGCCACCACCGCCGTGCGCTGGCTGATCGCCTTGGCGGCGGTAGCATACATTCTGCGCATGAAAGATGCCGCGACTTACAATGTGGCGGGACCCTTGCATCAGGCGCGCATACTGGGGCGAAAGTTGCGCCGTCTTGGCTACCCACTTGGTCTGGCGCAGGGTTTGGAATCAGCGGCCTTTGCCTCCCTCACGTTATTCGCGGGTCTTTTGGGCGCCGAGGCGGTTGGCGCATTTCAGATCGTCATGAACCTGGTGGCCTTTTGTTTCATGGCGGCGATTGGGGTTGGCACGGCCACCGCGGTGCACGTTGGCCTGGCCATTGGCCGGGGCGATCAGCGGCAGATGATGCTGTCGGGCTGGGGCGGACTTTTCACCATTACCATGTTCATGGCGGCCATGGCAGTCATCATGGCTCTATTCCCTGGTGGCCTGGTGCGAATATTTACCCAGGATCCTGTGTTGCTGGCCATCGCCATACCTACTCTCTTAGTGGCGGCGGCCACGCTGATCACGGATGGCGCCCAAGGGGTCCTGATGGGCGCGCTGCGGGGCACGGGGGATGTCTGGATCCCGTCGGCCCTGCACCTTTGTTCGTTCCTTTTGGTTATGGTGCCTGCGGCCTATGGCTTCGCCATTTGGGCCGATATTGGTACACCCGGTCTGATGATGGGTACTTTTTGC
>CAYWYB010000315.1:0-6273 GCA_964462145.1 uncultured Rhodospirillaceae bacterium | reverse complement strand
GATGACAATACCGCCCATGCGTTCAATCCGCTGCACCAGGGGGTGAGAGGCGTCAGGCACATGATCGGCGAAAATCGGCGAGCCATAGGTGGTGCGCACGCCGCCCACATCCATCAAATCCTTGATTGCCACGGGCAGTCCGGCCAGCCAGCCCGGCTGGCCCGCCGCCTCCCGGCCTTCACCCGCCATCAGGCGTTCAGCATGGGCCCGGGCGCGGTCCAGACAAAGGGTGGGCAGGGCATTGATCTGCGGTTCAACCTCGGCGATCCGCGCCGCCGCGGCATCAATCAGTTCCAGCGGCGTAACATCGCCCTTTTCCAGGCGCTGCACGGCCTGGCAGGCGCTTAATACGGTTAGTTCATCCGTCATGACGCTACTCTTTCCTTCGTTCCCGGACTATCATCATAGCCAGTACTGATATGTGTAGGGAAGCGATCAACCAAATCCATCGGGAGGCTAGGCGCAATGGAACAGGCCACGCCCGTTGCCGGCGCAGCGGCAGAACCAGAAAAACCGAATAGCAACCCGGTGCCGCCCGCGCCCATGCGCATTGAAGATACCGGCCTCGACATGGCCTTCCTGATCAATCTGATCGCCAAGGGCATGTATCTGGAAAATCTGGTGGATGTGGCCCAGTTCACCCAGGCAACCAAACTGCCGGACAATATTATCAACGTCGTCTGCACCGAGATGGTCGACCGAAAATTGATGGTCGCCACCGGTTCGACCGGTGCCGGGGCCGCCGCTGCCGTGCGCTATCAACTCTCCCGCGAAGGCCAGCAGGCGGCAATCGATGCCTGCGGGCAGAACCAGTATTTCGGCCCCGCGCCGGTGCCGTTGGAGGAATTTCAGGCCCGCATCAAAATGCAGAATATCGGCGGCGAGCGGGTTTCCAAGGAGGATATCGCCGCAGCCTTCGCCGACATCGTTGTGCCCGAGGAATTCACCAAACGGCTGGGACCGGCGATCAATTCCGGCCACAGTATTCTGATCTATGGCCCCGCCGGCAACGGCAAGACCACGGTGGCCGAGAAAGTCGCCGAGATCTTCGAGACCGTGGTCTATATCCCCCATTGCTTCATCATCGACGGCGCCATCGTCAAGGTCTTCGACCCGGCGGTGCACAAGGAAATCGATAGCCCCAGCACGGGCGAACCCGCGCGCCCGACCCTGCGCCGGGCCAAGAACGACCGCCGCTGGGTAGCCTGCAAACGTCCGGTGGTGGTAACGGGGGGCGAGTTGACGTTGGAGATGCTGGACCTGCGTTTCAATGAATTCGCGAAATTCTACGAAGCGCCCCTGCATGTGAAGGCCTTGAACGGCACCTTCATCATTGACGATTTTGGCCGGCAAAAAGTCAGCCCGGAGGAAATCCTGAACCGCTGGATCGTGCCGCTGCAATCGCGTGTCGACAATTTGACGCTGTTTTCAGGCAAGGCATTCACCATACCGTTTGACGAACTGGTGATTTTTTCCACAAATCTGGCGCCCGACGATCTGATGGATCCGGCATTCCTGCGCCGCATCCCCTACAAGCTGGAGACCCTGATGCCGTCGGAGGAGGCGTTCCGCGCCATCTTCACCGCCGTCGCCGCCAAACAGGGCCTGGAACTGTCCGACGAGATCTTCGGCTATGTGGTGCATGAACTGCGCGAAACGGTGAAAAAGCCCCTGGCCTGTTATCAGCCGAAATTCATCGTCGACCAGGTGGTCGCGGCCTGCAAATACGAGGGCATCGCGCCCATATTCACCGAGGCATTCGTCGCCGATGCACTCAGCAATCTCTACGTCCAGGACACCAGCTATGTGGGCCAGGTCGGCATGGGCGAGCCCGGCGCGACGTAGCGCGCGGCAGGAACGTTATTCCGCCGCCTGAATGCCTTCCTCTTCAGCCCCATCCTCAGTCAGGGCATCGAACCACCAGTTCGGACCATCCGCCTGACGCACGACCTTTAGATGGCCGCGCCAGTTTTCGTCATCGGCGGCGGGGAAGTCCGCCCGTGCGTGCGCGCCCCGGCTTTCCTCGCGGCGGGTGGCGGCCTGGATGATCAACTCGGCGGCGCCGGCAGCGAGCTGAGTTTCAAGATATTTCTCCAATTTGCGCGGCTCGTTGACGCCACGGGTGCGCGCGGCCTGGGCCGCGATAGCGCGAACTTTTTCCAGGCCGGTGGCCAGGCCCGCGGCGTCCCGGCGGATACCGCCATACTGCCACATAACCCGGCCCAACTCGGCGCGGAGAGTATCCGCGTCTTCCTGCGGCTCGCCGCCCTCGGGCAATGCCTTGGGCGCCGTTGCCTTGGCGCCCTGGTCCTTGCCCTTGGCGAATTCGGTCGCCGCCAGACCGGCGCGCTGGCCAAAGACCAGACATTCGGTCAGGGCATTGCCGCCCATGCGGTTGGCCCCGTGCATACCGCCCGCGGCCTCGCCCGCCGCGTACAGGCCGGGAATATTGGTCGCGCCATGGGCATCCGTACGGGCGCCGCCGCCCGAGAAATGCGCCACCGGGGCAACCCGCAGTTTCTGCTTCCAAGCATTGTATTTGCTGTCCAGGTAGGCCCACTTGGTGGCCGATATGGGATTGGCGCACCATTCTTCCTTGGTTACCTTGGTCAGATCGATGTAGACCGCGCCGTCATGGTTTTCGACCTCCTGAAACAGGGCTTGCGAGAGGGCGTCGCGAGCGTGAGTGGCGGCGGGGCGCACGGTGATATTGTATTTATCAAGGATATCCTCGCCGGCCGCGTTGCTCAGATGGCCCAGATCGGCACCTTCGGGTTCGATCACGAAGACCGCCTTGCCTGGTTCGGCGATGGCGACGGGATAGAATTGCACGAACTCCATATCCTGCATCACACAGCCGGCCTCGTAGGCCAGGGTATGGGAATCACCACCCATGCGTTTCGGATTGTCGTGATGCTGGAACAGCGCGCCGGCGCCGCCCGCGGCCAGGATCACCGCGCCGCCGCGCAATTCCATCCATTGCCGCTGCCTGGCCCCATAGGCGGAGATGCAGACGCCGTCCTCTCCGGACGCGATGGAGCGGACCACCAGGTTGTTGACGAAGCGCACACCGACCTCTTCGGCCTTGGCCACCATGGTATGCACAATCTCCCGGCCCCAGACCGGGATACGGTCGCCCGGATCGCCCTTGGGCAGGGCCATGAAGACACCCGGTGCTGATTTGGAGTTCAAACCCCAATCAATCAAATCCTGGAAACGCTCGCCCGCCTCCGACGCCGCGATATCGACCAATTCATTTTCGTTCAGGCCGCGCCCGGCGGTCAGCACCCGTTCCTTGTATTCTTCTTCCGACTGGCCATCCCAGGGGCCGGCGAAGCCGCCAACGGCAAAGGTGGTGGCGGTTCCCTTGCCCGGACCGCTTTTGCCGACGACGGCGACATCGGCGCCCGCCTGCTTGGCCTTGATGGCGGCCATCAAGCCCGCCGCGCCCGAACCGATGACCCAGACATCCGCCCGCAGCGTTTCCAACTGTAACGTTTCCATGATTTTGTTCCGCTCTGAATGATGGCATTTCGAATTTTTGTATTTCGGCCATAATCGCGGCAGCGGGGCCGGAGCGCAATGATCGATTTCGTTCCCGAATTGCCGCCGATTTGCCGTCTGATGCCGCTTGTGGCACCCTTCGCGGCAACAATTTGATTTCAGCAGTAGAAAAAGACGGACGGATTAATGGAGTTCATCAACACCTTCGCCGGCAGCCCCCTGAACCGCATGGGCAACGAGCGGCGCAATGCGCAATGGCTGAAAGAGGAAATGAACGGCGCGGCGACGTGCTTTCTGCCCATGTGGCAATTGCGCCCCTTGATGATGCCGGGCGAGGATTTGCGCATCGGCTGGTGCCGCAAGGAAGATGTACAGCGCTTCCTCAATCAGGGCGCGACCACCTTGTTGCTGGGCCAGATCAATGGCATTTCGCATTTTGCCATCGATGTCTCCGGTGCGGGTTCACATCGGAAAGATGCGCCCTTGCAGGAATACGGCAAGTGGGTCGATGTGCGCAGCGCCGCCGCATCCTGCAGCCCGGAGGACGCGGCGATTTTGGCCCAGGCGCGGTCAATGATCGATTGGCATGCCCGGCACAGGTACTGCGCGGTCTGCGGCAGCCCATCGGAAATGCAGGAGGCCGGCTATTCCCGCAAGTGCGACAATGAAGACTGCGGCGCCATGCATTTCCCGCGTACGGACCCAGTTACCATCATGCTGGTTCTGGATGGCGAAAACTGCCTGTTGGGCCGGCAAAAGATCTTCGCCCCCAACAGCTATTCCGCCCTGGCCGGCTTCATGGAGCCAGGCGAAACCATTGAGGAGACCGTCCGCCGCGAGGTTTTCGAGGAAGCTGGCATCAAGGTCGGCGAGGTCCGCTATGTCTTCTCGCAACCCTGGCCCTTTCCCTCTTCCTTGATGATGGGCTGTTTCGCCCATGCCGAGACGACCGAGATCAACGTAGACCCGGAGGAGCTGGAGGAAGCCCGCTGGTTCAGCCGCACGGAGGTCCACGACATGGTCAACAGCTGGCAGGATCAAAGCAAACTGCGCATGCCCGCACCCCTGGCGATCGCCCATCAACTGGCCCAGGCCTGGCTGCGCGGAGACTAGCCCGATAACAGGGTCGCGAGCAGCGGCTTCCTGAATTTGCCACCAGAAATTTTCAACCTATCTCATCGCGGGTAACGAAACCTTATTTCGACCAGCAATAGATGGGAGGGTTCGGCGTGACCTATTTCTCCAGATGGCTGTCCACGGTCACCGCCGTAGCTGCGGCTGGCAGCGTTTTCCTTTTGCCAACAGCGGCCTTTTCAGCAGATGAGAAATCGCTGCCGCAAGTACTGTTCACCAACGTCAATATCTTTGACGGCACCAGCGACAAGTTGGCCATGGGCACGAATGTCCTGGTCGAAGGCAATCTGATTAAAAAGATCGGCAAGGGCGTAAAGGGCCGCAACGGCGCCAAGACCATCGATGGCGGCGGGCGCACCTTGATGCCAGGGTTGATCGATTCCCACATTCACATCAATGGCTACAAGGACGGGAACATCCGGACGTGGCAAGACACCACATGGGAGGAAATTGGTGCCAGGGCCGCCGCGATGGCGCAAGAAAAACTGGCGATGGGATTCACCACTGTGCGCGATATGTGCGGCGCCCATGAGGGGTTGAAGAAAGTGATCGACGAAGGGTTGATCGCTGGCCCACGGCTCTACGTCGCAGGTGCATGCATCTCGCAGACATCGGGCCATGGCGACTTTTCCTACATCACGCAAAGAAAGGGTGAGAGTAATCTGGAACGGCTGGAAATTACCCGCGTCGCCGATGGGCGCGACGAGGTTTTGGAAGCCGGACGCCGCAATTTCGCACTGGGTGCTCATTATCTCAAACTCATGGTCAGTGGCGGCGTCACCTCCATCAAAGACCCTATCTATGGCTCACAGTTCAGCGATGACGAACTCCGGGCCGGGGTCGAGACCGCCGAGGATTGGGGCACCTATGTCGCGGTCCATGTTTTCCAGGATGCCGACATTAGCCGTGCCTTGGATCTGGGCGTAAAGGTGATCGACCACGGCTTCTTCATCTCAGAGGACAGTATGAAGAAATTGGTCGCCAAAGGCGCCTTCCTCTCGCCGAACCTGAGTGCTCTGGCGGATGAAGCACTAAAGCATCCCATGCACCAGGATCACTCGTTTCCGCCGACAAAGAAATTCCTGTACACGCGCGAGAAAGCTGCGAATTACATTGGCCTGATCCGAAAATACAAGCCGAAGCTGGTATTCAACTCGGATTTCATTCTGTTAACCGGCGTGCCCTATCGCCAGGCAATCGATTTTACCAAGTTCATGACAGCCAGGGAGTTTGGCAACTTTTGGGCACTCAAGACAATGACCTCCATCGGGGGCGAACTGGCGGCATTGACCGGCCCGGAAAACCCCTATCCCGAGGGCAAACTGGGTGTGATCGAGGAAGGCGCCTATGCGGATATCCTTCTGGTAGATGGCAATCCCCTCGAAGATATCTCGGCAATTGGAGCGAACTCAAAATGGTTTGATGCAAAACCCCGAGAACAGGATGTTCCCGTAATCAAAATCATCATGAAAGACGGCAAAATCTACAAGAACACCCTGTGATTAGCCATACAGCAGCAGCACGATGATACTGCCGGCGATCAGGACCATGCCGAGCAGTTCTTTTGGCGTCGAACGCTCCTTGAAGAACAGCACCGACAGGGCCAGGGTGAACAGCAGTTCGACCTGACCCAGT
>CAYWYB010000314.1:0-6292 GCA_964462145.1 uncultured Rhodospirillaceae bacterium | reverse complement strand
GCTGCGCCTATCCCATGCGGGTCAACGACGAGCTGTTGAATTCCGCCCGCGCCAACGAGGACCTGGCCAAGCAGCTGACCAACGCCTGGGGCTATGGCCGGGCGGCGCAGCTGGGACGGCACACCATACCGGGTACCTGGATGCTGAAGGGCGGCATGCGCCTGGTGGAAGAGTCCGCCGACGGTGTGCTGTACAATGATATGAACGCCTGCAACGAATACAACGGCGGCGAGGCGGCGGCGGCTCAGGTGAAATGCCCGACGCTGTCGATCATGGGCGAAAAGGATATGATGACACCGTTGAAGACGGCCCGGAAAACGGCGGCCTTGATTGCCGGTGCCAAGGAGGCGGTGATCGCCGGCGCCGGCCATATCATGATGGATGAGGCGCCGGATGAAACCCTGGACGCCCTGCGCGGGTTCCTAGCCGCTTTGGCTTAGTTGGAGCATGCGCTGGGCCGGCAGG
Source organism: uncultured Rhodospirillaceae bacterium (assembly GCA_964462145.1). Taxonomy (GTDB): domain Bacteria; phylum Pseudomonadota; class Alphaproteobacteria. The sequence goes on along the minus strand of CAYWYB010000314.1, from coordinate 5,827 downwards.
TACAAGGTCACGACCGTACCGCTGTTCTTACGATTGCTGCTTTCATCGCTGGTTATCTCAAGGCGGCCGCCGTGCAGTTCCATATATTGTTTGGCGAGCGGCAGCCCCAGCCCCGCGCCTTCGTGCTGGCGTATATAGCTGTGTTCAATTTGCGTGAAAGGCTGCAGCACTTGGTCCAGCTGCCCGGCGGGAATGCCGATGCCGCTGTCGGCAACCCTAATCCAGGCGCCGCCGTCCGCCCCGGTCCGCCCGGCGCTTACCAGCACGGCGCCGTCGTCGGGGGTGAACTTCAGGGCGTTGGAGAGAATATTCAGCAGGACCTGTTTCAACAGCCGATGGTCGCACAGAACCAGCGGCAGCTCGGTTTCCATTTGCGCTGTTATTCTGGTTCGCCCGCTGTCGATACGGCCCTGGGCAACATGAATGCTGTCATCGATCAAGGCCGGCAGGTCGACCTCGGCCTCCGTCAGGGAGGTTACCCCTGCTTCGATGCGCGATAAATCGAGAATGTCGTTGATGATCGCCAATAACAGCTGGCCGCTGCCATGGATGTCATGAATGTAATCCTGGTATCGCGGCTGACCCAAGGGACCGAAGGTTTCTTCCCGGATAATTTCGGAAAAGCCAATGATAGCATTTAGCGGCGTACGCAGTTCGTGGCTCATGTTGGCCAGGAATTCGGTTTTCGCCCGGTTGGCGATCTGCGCCTCTTCCATGGCCCGCAGCAAGGCCTCTTCGCCTTGCCGGCGCGCCGTGATGTCCATGGCCCAGGCGTAATACAGCGCGACCCGGCCATCCCGCCCGGAAAGCCGGTTGGCGCCAAGAATGCAAATGACGCGTTGACCCTCGGCATCCTGCAACTCCACTTCGTTGACACCGTCGGTCTCAAGCAGATATCGCGCCATGGGCACGCCCGCGCCCTCGGCGTTTACGATCAGGGGCAGGGAAAGCAGGTTCAACTGGCTGATTTCCATCGCCTTTGACAGGCGCAGGGCCGCTTGGTTGGCGTAGACCAATTGGCCATCGGGCTCCGCCGCGAAGACGGCGTTGGTACTGTTGTCAACCATCGCCGCCAGGCGTTCACGGGCCGAATGATGGGCCGCGGAAACTTTGTTCAACAGCGCATCGAACTGCCCCATGACCTCGCCCAGCTCGTCCTGCCTTTCGCCGCCGATGCTCAGGTTCGCGGAATTCTCTGGGCCGGATTCAATACTGGCGGCGGCCACATTCAAATGATCCCGCAGGCGCAACAGCGGCGACAGGACAAAATGACCGATTACCGCCATGGTGGCCACGGTAACGAAGCCGGTGATCAGCAATACCAAGCCGACGACGCGCCACAGAAAAGCCCGTAATTCACGCCCGACCCAATCGGCACGAAGATTGGCGGCCACGCCAAGGGGCAGATCCAGCGTCTTAGCGTTGTAGAAAACCGCATAATGGCGGCCGTCTTCGCTGCGCCGCTTGGTTGCCGTGCCATCAGGCGCCATTTTCGGCGCTTCGCCGAAAACACCGATCAATCGGCCGTCCTCGCCGTGGACCGCGCCGCCGTCGATTTCCGGCGCCGCCAGCATCAGGCGGGCCGCCAGCACAATATCCCGATCCGAGTGATGGCCCTTGCCACGCAGTGCGGAGCTGATGACCGCACGGCCGACCTGTTCCAGGCGCAGCAGCAAATCCCGTTCATAATTGCGATAAGAGGGGACTAATATGGCGCCCTCGACCAGCAAAATACTTATCAGAACCATCAGGGCGACGTTGCGGCACAGCCGACAGGCCAGCACCTCGCGGAGGTACTGGCGCAGCCCTAACCGGATCGTTTTCATGCCGACGTGCCCATATCATCCCCCGATTTGCAGGAGAAAACCCGCTGATCCCCAGTTGATCCCCAAATGATCCCCAAATGATCCTTTGACTGACATGGAGCGACCCATGCCAGTATCAACCGTTACCAGCTAAACCGGGCAAATTGAATTCAAGCTTTTGCGAGGCAGCGCCTAATCCAGATCATAGTCCGGCAAGGGGATATCCGTGGCGCCGGAGGCTTCGAGGGCGGCGATGGCGGGAGCCTCCATCTGTAACTGCATGACTTCGTTGAAGCGGTTGTAGAAAGAGGTCAGGGCCGTTCGCAGGGTAAGTTCGACGATCTGTTCCTCGGAAAAATGCGCTCGCAGTCGGGTGAAGAAACTATCGTCGACATTGGCATAATTCCGCGTAACTTGGATGGCATAGTCCCGCACCAACAGATCAACCGCATCGAATCCCGGCGGCTGGTCATCCAGAATGGCGGCAGGCGCCTCGGGCGGCAGCCCATGCTTGATCAGATATGCCGCGTGATGCGCCAGGCAATAGCGGCAGCCAGTTAGGGTGGAGACCGTGACTACGGCAATTTCGATATAGCGGGGCGAGACCAATTCCTCCTCGGCCAGGCCCATCATCAGGCCCAGCAGATTTTTCACCGCCGGCGGCCGGTGGCCGACCACCCGCGCCAGATTCTCATAGGGACCATAACTATCGATGAATCGCTGATAAACCGGCTGCAGCGCCTCTGGTATCTCATTAACTAAGACATCCCGCACACGGGCCATGACATTCCTCCGAACTGGGCTTGAAAGATCGTGATGCTAGCTTTGAAAGCCGTTTAACCGCAAGCTTTGGCGGCGGCGGCAGATGGATTGACCATGCGGCGTGCCGCGGCCCAATTGCAACGCCCGTGATAGATTCGACACAAAATTGATACGTAAACTAGCCAAGGGCATTTCCCTGTGCTACGAAATTCGGCAGTGTTTTGTCGCTGGCAGGGTCCGTGGCTAAATGGCGGCTTGCCTGGCGCCATGAGCAGTTGCGGGGTCTGTTGCAAATTTATCACTACGGCGGCTGTCAAGATGATCTTAACAATGATCGTTAAGACTATTGATACGACAGTGGCGGTAGATAGATACGACGGGGCCAGACTGGCTTGTCCAGCGAATGAGAGCACCGGCAATGCGATGCCGAAAACCTGGGATACATGTATGCCGGGTTTTCATTGGATTATATGGCGCTATGAGGGACAAGTTAGCCATGCGAGAGCATTTCAAGACGGTATGCAATAGCGCCAAGCTGGCCATGGCCGGGGTTGTCGCGCTTGCTGCCCTGACCGGTTGTGCCACGCCCCCGCCCGCTAGCGACAAGGAGGCCGTGGCGGCCTTCAAGGAAGACAATGATCCTCTGGAGCCGTTAAACCGCTATTTCTTTGAGGTTAACCGCGGTTTTGACCATTTGCTGTTGCGCCCGGTCTCGGAAATCTACCGCGGTGCCTTGCCCGAAGGGGTCAGAAACAGCGTCCGCAGCGTGGTTAACAACATGGAGACACCGGGTATTTTCGTGCACGACATCCTGCAGGGTGAAGTCGAGCGGGCCTCGGACAGTTTTGGGCGCTTTACGACCAATACCTTTTTTGGCCCCGCCGGCCTGAATGATATCGCAGCGGGCGACAATCCGAAAAATCCCGACGCCGGAATTCCTTTCCATAACGAGGATTCGGGTCAAACGCTGGCGGTTTGGGGCTTCGGCCCGGGCCCGTATCTGATGCTGCCGTTCTATGGCCCATCGAATGTTCGCGATAGCTTGGGAATGGCCGTCAATTTCTACATCAATCCGATCAATTATATCGTGCCGAATGAACATCGCACCGGCTTTGCTTTGGCGCGCACGGTGGTCAAGGGTATCGATACCCGGTCCCGCAGCATCGAGACCTTCGATGAGATTGAACGTGGCTCGATCAATTTTTATGCCACGGTCCGTAGTTTGTATCGGCAATACCGAGCTGCGGAAATCGCCAATGGCCGTGGTCCAGAGAACCCGCTGCCGGAAATGTCTGAAGAATTAGAGGAAGATAACGGCGCAGAACGTGTCTCCTCCATCAGAAAATAGGCTTGGCGGTACGTCCATGCGCCGTCGGGATTTCTTGGGCCTCTGCGCACTGACGCCGGCAGTGGTGGTGCCCATGGTGAATGGCGCGGCCCTGGCAAAATCAGAAAACCGGCCGCTATTGCCCGGCGAGGCCAGGGAACTGGTTAAGTCCCTGGGTGATGCCGCCGTGGCGATGCTGTCGAACAAGCAGTTAACCCAACAGGAAAAGAGACGCCGTTTCCGCCATCTGCTGAACCAAAGTTTCGCGCTGAGAGGCATCGCGCGCTTTGCCTTGGGACGCTATTGGCGGCGCGCCGATTTTGCCCAACGGCGGCGTTATCTGAAACTGTTCGAGGATTATATCGTCAATTCCTACGCGGCCCGCTTCGGCAACTATTCCGGCGAGTCGTTCGTCGTGATTAACGAAAGCATTGACGGGCGCGGCTGGGCCGCGGTCAAGACCCGCATCCAACGTCCGGGGGGCGAACCGGTCGAAGTGATTTGGCATCTGCGGGAGCGCCTGGGCGCCGTGCGCATCGTCGATGTCATGGTCGAGGGGATCTCCATGTCCCTGACCCAGCGTTCTGATTTCGCCGCCGCCGTTCGCACCGCCGGCGGCGACATGGACGCCTTCCTGGACACCCTAGAAGCCAAGGTCCGCGCCATCAAAGGCACGGCGAAGTAGCCCGGATGCGCCCGGCAATTCTTCCGTATCCGCCCAAATAGCCTTAGGATCGAGCACCGCGGCCGGCCGGCTGGATTATTTCAATGGCCGGCAAAAGGAATTGAATTAGAATAGCGGCGTTTTCTTGGGGGATTGAAACCGATGTCTAATCAAATCGAACGGCGGCTGGCAGCTATTCTTGCCGCGGACATGGCCGGTTTCAGCGCCCAGATGGAGGCCGACGAGGCCGGAACCCTCGACCGCCTTCGCAATTGCCGCAGGGATCTGATGAATCCCGGGTTGGACAGCCATAATGGACGCCTCATTAAGACAATGGGCGACGGCGTGCTGATGGAGTTTGCCAGCGTCGTTGATGCAGTGAACTTCGCGGTTGAGTTCCAACTCGGCGTGGACGCCTTCAATCGGAGCTCCGATGCACCCGAGATGCTATTCCGAGTCGGGATTAACCTTGGTGACGTGATGATCGAGGACGGAGATGTCTTCGGCGACGGGGTCAATGTGGCGGCGCGGCTGGAAGCGATGGCGGAACCCGGCGGCGTGTTGGTGTCCTCCGCCGCGGTCGATCAGGTGCGGGAGCAAAGCGCCGCGCACTTCGAGGAATTGGGTCAGCGCCGCCTGAAAAATATCGCCCGCGAGGTCCATGTCTTCTGCGTCGTGACTGGCGTGGAAAAGCCGCAAGAGAGCACTGTCGAGCTTCAGCAAGTGGTGGAAGACCGCCCCTCGATCGCCGTGCTGCCCTTCGAATGCATGAGTTCGGGCCCGGATGACGAATATCTTGCCGACGGCCTGACCGAGGATATCCTGACCGGACTGTCGCGCTTCAAGGAACTGTTCGTCATCTCGCGGACCTCCGCCTTCGCCTATAAGAACCGCCCCGCCAACCTGCAGGAGGTCGCCGCTGATCTTGGGGTGCGCTACATCCTCGAAGGTTCGGTTCGCCGCGCCGGGGCGCGGGTGCGGGTGACGGCACAGCTCATTGATGCGCTTGGCGGCGACCATCATATCTGGGCCAATCGTTACGACAGGCAGATCGACGATATCTTCGATTTGCAGGACGAGTTGACCTCGGCCATCGTCGCCACTCTGCCGGGCCGGATCGAGGCCGCCGCGCAGGAACGCGCCGCCCGCAAGAAGCCCGAGAACATGGCGGCCTATGAATTGGTCCTGGCGGGCAAGCTTCTGCATCACCGTTCCAAACGGGAGGACAACGCCCTGGCGCTGGATTATCTTGCCCGCGCGGTCGTGTCC
>CAYWYB010000313.1:0-6324 GCA_964462145.1 uncultured Rhodospirillaceae bacterium | reverse complement strand
CTACGATATTTCAAAAGGTTAATCTACGCTCGCCAGCAATCTTGCGCCCTCTCATCAATAATTCGGGCTAAGTCCTCCCCGACAACAACGTCATAACCCCAATCTTTGAGCCATGTCTCGAATTGATTTTCAAGAATTATATGGCGAATAAGCACCTCTGGCTCCAATTGCTCGGGTGGCGTTAGGCCAAATTCCTCGAATGGGATCTCAAACCAACGCGCAAGATTCTTACGGGTGATCTCAGCGTCAAGCACCTGAGTGCCGGATTGCAGAACACTTTCGGCCAAATGATCCAAATTCGTCGCACTCATATCAGGATTTGTTTCGACGGACTGTGCCGCGCGATTAAACCAGCCCTTAATTTGATCAATGCTGATTTCGGCAGCTTTGGATCCATAAGCAGTGCCTATTGCCGACATCGCGGCTTGGATAAGTGTCTCGTCCATAATCAACCCCTCCGATAACGCAGAAACGCGAACGCTATCTATAAAAAAGAAATCATTCAATTTTGAGTCTAATTACGAGAACATTTTAACATTTCACAATTTTAAATATAATTTGTCAATTTTTATCCATTCAATAATTAAATCTCGTGAACGCTGACATAAAGACCAGCGCGTTGCGCCGAGTTGAAATCGGAAGGCCGACCTCACGATTCGGATTGTTGTCCAAGCTCTTGGATTATTGCCCTGAACATTGGATATATGGATATGTGATGGAAGGCAGAGTACAATGGTTACCATCAAAATATGGGGGAATTGGGCATGCAGATAACAGCGCTGAATGAAACTATTGGCGCCCGCATCGACGGGCTTGATCTGGCCGCCGGTATTGATGATGCGGACTTCTCGGCCATTCAGCAGGCTTGGCTGGATCATTGCCTGCTGTTGTTTCGCGGCCAAACCTTGACGCCCACGCAGCTGACCGCCTTCGCCGCCCGTTTTGGCCAGTTGGAGCCGCCGCCCGGCAGCGAGAAGGACCTGCGCGCGGATGCCGGTGCGGATCAGGACCAGAACATGTGGATCATTTCCAACGTGGTCGAAAACGGCAAGGCCATCGGCGCCCTGGGATATGGCGAGGCGGAATGGCATTCCGACATGACCTATCTGGATATCCCGCCCACGGCATCCGTATTGTATGGCCATGAGGTGCCCAGCGAGGGCGCCAATACCTGGTTCGCCAATATGTATGCGGCCTGGGACCGGATGCCGGCGGAGCTGGCCGCGGAAATCCGGGATGCGCAAGCCTTGCATAATTCCTCCTATACCTCCGCCGGCGAACTGCGCAAGGGCATGGACGCGGTGACCGACGTGCGCGATGCACCTGGCGCGACGCACCCAGTGGTGGTCCGCCATCCCGATACCGGACGCCAGGCGCTGTTTCTGGGCCGGCGCACCAATGCCTATATCAAGGGCCGCGAGCTGGCGGACAGCGAGGCCCTGCTGGACCGGCTGTGGGATTATTGCGTGGGCGATCAATTTTGCTATGTGCACCACTGGCAGCCCGGCGACGTGCTGATCTGGGACAACCGTTCCACCCTGCATCGGCGCGATGCTTTTGACCCAGAGGCCCGGCGCATCCTATGGCGCTGTCAGATCACGGGCACCGCCCTGCCGTCGGCCAGTGCTGCCTGACCTGGACACCGCGCGCCTGCATCTGCGGCCCTGGCGTTTGGATGATCTGGAATTCTGCGTTGCCATGAACATGGACCCTGACGTGGGGCGTTATCTGTTCCCCCATGGCGCACCGGTGGAGGCGGAGCAACGGGAGATGTGGCGGCACAAGATCACCTCGGGCTGGCCTGAACCAGGCGGAATCTGGGCTGTAGAGTGGGCCGGAGAGGGGAAGATGCTGGGTTGGTGCGGTTTGTTTCCCCTGGAAGCAACCGGCCTGATCGAAATCGGCTATCGCTATATCACCGCCGCCTGGGGCAAGGGCGTGGCCACGGAAGCAGCGGCCCGGGTGTTGGATTATGGCTTTCGTGAATTTGCCTTCGATCCCATTGTCGCTGTCACCCACCCGGAAAACAGCGGCTCGCAGCAGGTCCTGGGCAAGATCGGCCTGCAATCAGGCGGTCTGCAATTCCACTACGGCCTGGATCTCTGCTTCTTCTCGCTAAGCCGGGATGACTATCTTACTTCTCGATAAATGAACGTCCGACAAGCTGGCGGTGAACCTGGTTGGTGCCCTCATAGATCTGCGTGATCTTGGCGTCCCGCATGTAGCGCTCCACCGGATAGTCCTTGGTGTAGCCATAGCCGCCGAATAATTGCACCGCGTCCGTGGTGATCCGCATGGCCAGGTCGGAGGCACGCATTTTCAGCATCGAGGCTTCGATACCGATGTCCTCCTCGCCCGCATCCAACATGGCGCCGACCCGCCACAGCCAGCTTTCACACATGGCCAGGTCCGTGGCCATATCGGCCAGCATGAACTGTATGCCCTGAAATTCAATGATATTGCGGCCCGACTGCTGGCGTTGATTAATATAGCCGACAGCGTCTTCAAAGGCGGCCCGTGCGATACCCAGGGCATGGGCGGCGATGGAGGGGCGGGATTCATTCAGGGCGGAAAACAGAATTTTCAAGCCATCGCCGGGTTCGCCCAGCAAATTGGCCCGTGGCACGCGGAGATTATCGAACGACAGCGGAACAATAGGCGCGGCGCGCTGGCCCATCTTGTCTTCCTCGCCGCCGATGGTCAGGCCCTCGGCGCCCTTTTCGACAATGGCGATGGAGATCGCCGCCCGGTCATTTTCAATTTCCGACCATTTGCCGAAGACGCCATAGAAATCCGCGTGGTTGCCGCAGGTGATGAAGATCTTCGAGCCATTGATGATGATGTCATCGCCGTCGGGCGTAAACCGCGTCTTCATGCTGGTCGCGTCCGAACCGGCGGAGGGTTCGGTAATGCACAGCGAAACCATGCCGCCGTCGACAATGCTCGGCAACAGCCGGGTCTTTTGTTCGTGCGAGGCAAAATTAAGAAATGGCTTTATCGCATGAAAGGTATTGCCCCAGACCATGGCGGTGGAGGCGCAGGCCTTGGCCATCTCGCGCATGGCGGCCAGATAGCTGACATAGGACATCTTGGCGCCGCCATACTCGGTGGGCAGAAACATGCCGTTCAGACCCAGCTTGGTGATCTCATTCACGTTGTCCCAGGGGAATTCGCCGCTAAGGTCGTAGGCGGCGGCGCGCGGTTTCAGATGATCCCGGGATAGAGCACACACGGCATCCAGCAACAGGCGTTCCTCTTCCGGCAGATCAAGCGAGGCGTCGATACGATCAAGAACTTTCATCACGGGTACCTATTGATTAATGCTCTGGGCGCCGTCCATGACGATGGTCTCGCCGGTCAGAGAGGGCAGATCTTCTGTTGCCAGCATGGCGACCAGCCGGGCGACCTCGTCGACACTGGCGGCTTCGCCCGTTGGTATGCGGCGGCGGATAAAGGCCTTGAAACTGTCGTGCGCCATATACTCGGCGTTCAGATCGGTCGCCACGAAACCAGGCGCCACATCCAGCACTCGGATTTTATCGCGGGCCCACTCAACTGCCAGACTGCGGGTCAACGCCCCCAAGGCCGCCTTGGAACAGCAATAGGCCAAATTACGCTGAATTCCGAGTCGATCATAAAACGACCCAATGTTGATAATGAGCCCGCCCCCCTGGGCGGCCATATACGGATAGACCTCGCGGCAAGCCACGAACGGTCCGGTGATATTGGTGGCCAGGGTCTGATCGAAGTCAGCCTTCGCCAGCTCCGAACTGACGCATTCCTGATGCATGCCGGCATTGTTGACCAATACATCTATCCGGCCGGCCTGTTCAGCCAGGGATTTCAGGGCATCGGCGATCTGCGCCTCGTCCTCCATGTCGCAGGCCAGGTTGATCAACTCGCCGGATACCTCGCGGTCTTCCGGGCCCTGCCCCTTACGCGACAGACAGCCGATGGTGTGGCCGCGCCCGGCCAGCTCCGCCACCAGGCCCGAACCGATACCCCGGCTGGCACCGGTAATGGCGATGACTTTCTCGTTCGCCATGCCTAGCAGTCCCTGAAGTTCGGTTTGCGTTTCTCCAGAAAAGCGGTCGCGCCCTCGGTCGAATCCTCGCCCTGGAACGCCAGGGTGTTCAAATCCCGCTCCACCATCAGGCCTTCGGAAAGCGCGGTCTGGTCGGCCCGCATCACCGCCTCGCGGCCATAGCGCAGGACCGGCAGGGAAAAGCCGGCGAATTCGCGGGCGTAGGCGATGGCGCCATCTACCGCCGGGGCATCGACCACGCGGTTGATCAGGCCCATCGTAAGCGCCTCGTCCGCCGCCACCATGCGGCCGGTCATGACCATGTCCAGGGCGCGGCCCTGGCCCACCAGGCGCGGCAGACGCTGGGTACCGCCATAGCCGAGGATCAGGCCCAGCTTGATCTCCGGCACGCCCAGCTTGGCATTCGCCGTGGCCACACGCAAGGTGCAGGCGGTCGCCAGCTCCAAGCCGCCGCCCAGGGCAAAACCGTTGATCACCGCCACCGACGGTATGGTCAGGCTATCCAGCTTGGCGAAAGTGTTCTGGCCCAGCTCGGTCGCGGCGATGGCCTCAACGATATTGCGGCCCATGAATTCGGAAATATCCGCGCCGGCGCAAAAGGCCTTTTCGCCCGCGCCCGTGATCAACAGGGCCCGGGCATCAGAAGCGGCGGCCTCGTCGATCGCCGCGCCGATATCCTTAACCACCTGAACACTCAAGGCATTCAAGGCTTCCGGCCGGTTCAGGGTGATCAGGGCGAATTCTTCGATCCGCGTCAATTCAACGGGCATGATGATGGTTCCTCTGTTTCATGTTTTCAGCAGTTTATACCAACCCGCACTTCAAATGGCAGCGATCTCCTGACGCAGACCGGCGATTAGATCTGCGCTCAGACCCAAATGCATGGCTTCGGCGTCCAGGATCGCGTTGAAGGCACGCTTTTTTACCGCCCGCACATTGATATCCTTTGCCGCACCGTCCAATTCGGCGGAGGAGATAATGATGTCAATCAGACGCTCCGCCCCATGCAGACGGCCCCATAGATAGTCGTTTTCCCGATGCCGGCGGCTGAAAAAGGCGGCGAAATGGCCCAGGCCGACGCCCTTCAATATAGCTTCCTCGCCGCCGCGATGCAGGCTATTGGCGTCGTCGGGCGATATGCGGTCGACGCGGATTTCATCGAACTCTCCCACATCGCGCCACGAAGTCACGGTAAAGGCCAGCACATCCCAGAACGCAAAACCGAGAAAACTGTGCAATAGGGCCTGTTGCGCATCTTCGGGCAGTACTGATTTGCTGGTCCTCTCGAGCACGCGGTCAACCCGATGGCCGACGCCGCTCAAGCCGAAATCGTCCGCCACCAGACCGATCAGGGCGCCGATATTGCCTTCCCGTCCCACCTGAATGGCGGCGGCCATGTCCCGGCAACGGCGGCTTAACACCGCTGCATCGCGGCAGCGGCGCAAGTCTTCCAGCAAATCGTAGATACGGCGCTTAATCTGATCCAGCGCGTCCGTCGTATCCGTATCGCGAAACGCCGCATACATTTCGTTCAGGGCGCGCACCACGAAGCGCAGCCGGCGGGCCCGATAGTCCGCATCCAGGCCGCGCAGGAAGGCATCCTGGGCCGCTTCATTGCCGCCGCCACTGCGCGGATAAACCCCGGCCTCGTTGGCCCAGTTTCGCAAGCGCGCGGCCCAGGCTTCGATTGCCACCCGGTCCGGCCGAGCCGAGGCGACTTGCGCCAGGATCGTCGCCAGTCGCTCGATCACCCCTTCGATCCGCAGACGCAGATAGCCTTCATAGGCATAGCCGGACCGTTCCGCGGCAAGACGGCCGGCGGCGGCGCGCCACTTGGCGATGTTTTCCAGATCAACCGGCCGCGCGCCGCCATCGCCGACAACTTCCGCCACCAGTTCGCCGATCTGGGGCATGGCGCTGTTCAGCACGGTTTTCAGACGTTCAACCCGGACGTTGAAGCCATTGATCCAATCCAGCTCGTCGCGGATCGGCTCGTTGCGGGGAATGTCCGAGAGCGCGCCCTTCAGGGTCCGGATCATGCTGGGTGCCCGGCGCGGGCCGCCCAGGCCCACATCGTCGGCCTGTTCAGGATCGGGGTCGATATAGACCAGACGGCGGTCCACCTGCCGGTAGGCGGGGCGCTGCTTGAGGGATTCAATCGCCTGGGCAAAGGGTTTGTTGTTGAGAACGCTGCCATCGATGAAGGCAGTTTCCTCCGGCTTCTGGCCGGCGGTGTCATAGGCGGTAACCCGCACGGCTATCGCGCCGTCGGCCAGGGC
>CAYWYB010000312.1:0-6402 GCA_964462145.1 uncultured Rhodospirillaceae bacterium | reverse complement strand
ATACGGAAGAGGCCATAGCCCGCTCGGTCTTTGGCTCGCCGACCTATTTCGTCGCTGGCGATATGTTCTACGGCCAGGATCATCTTGAATTCGTCGAACGCGCCCTTGCCCAGCCCTTCAAGGGCGTCTGGCCGCGTACATAGCGGCACACGTGGACGGCGCTTTCGAGCTGTGTAACAGTTACCGGCCTGTACATTTGCATTTGGGAGGAAACGAAAATGGACAAAGTCATCGATCTTGAAATCGGCATGCCGAAAACCAGGACCACGTCGGAGGCAGCGGAGATCAACCGGGGCCGGCCCGGCAATCCATCGTCCTTCTCCCTGCCACGGCCAGAGGGCTATGGCTTTGACAACTACGGCAAGATTTTTGGCGCCGGAGACCCCAATGCCGAACCCCTGCCCGACAATGCCCTTGATGACGTGGTCGCCGCAATGGATGCGGGCAATGTGGAATTCGGCCTGATGGTCAATATGCCCAATGACGAAATAGGGCAAATTCACCGGGACTATCCGGGCCGCTTCAAACTGTTTCCCGCCCTCGACCCCATGGATGGCATGCGCGCGGTGCGCGAGCTGGAACGCCTGGTGCGCGAAGACGGCGCCAACGGTTTCCGCGTCTCCTCGCTTTATACCTGTCTGCCGGCCAGCGACCGCCGCTATTATCCGCTGTATGCCAAATGTTGCGAGCTGGACGTACCCGTGCGGATCTATACCGCCATGACCTATGCCAACGACCGGCCGTACGAGTTGGGCCATCCCCGTCATCTGGACGATATCTGCATCGATTTTCCCGAGCTCAAAGTCTGCGCCGGCCTGGCCGGCTGGCCCTGGATCAACGACATGGTGGGCCTGTTGCGGCGGCATCCGAACCTGTATTGCGACACCGCCGCCCACCGCCCGCGCTATCTGGGCAAGGAGGGTTCGGGCTGGGAGATGTTCCTGCAGTACGGCAACACGTTGTTGCAGGACAAAGTGATGGTTGGCTTTTCCACCTATCTGATGGGCTCCAGCTATGCCGAATTGATCGCAGAGTATCAACAGCTGCCCCTGAAGGAAGCGGTGCTGGAAAAATGGATGTACTCCAACGCGGTGGAGTTTTTCGGCGGCGGCTAGTATGTACGACAAGATATCCGTCTGAGCTTTCAGGCGCCGGTCGCAGCCTACCCGGACAAAACAAGGACTGATCATATGCGAACCATCGTTGTCTGCTCGGGCGGATTGGATTCCGTTTCCCTTGCCTACAAGATCGCGGCGGAGGCGGAATTGCTGCGCCTCGTCACCTTTGACTATGGCCAGCGGCACCACAAGGAAATCGACTTCGCCCGTTCCTGCGGCGAACGGCTGGGCGTACCCTGCGATGTGGTTGATATAAGCGCGGTCGGCAAATTGCTCAGTGGCTCCGCCCTAACCGATGATGTGGATGTGCCCGACGGCCACTATGCCGAAGACAGCATGAAACTAACCATCGTGCCCAACCGCAACGCCATCATGCTGACCATCGCCTTCGGCATTGCCGCCGCGCAAAAGGCGGATGCGGTGGCAACGGCGGTGCACGGTGGCGATCATTTCATCTATCCCGACTGCCGCCCGGAATTCGTTGATGCGTTCGAGGCCATGCAGAAACAGGCCCTGGACGGCTACGCCGACATCAGCCTTTACACGCCCTTTGTTCACATTCCGAAATCCGAAATCGTCACCGATGGTGCAAAGCACCAAACACCATTTGCCGAGACCTGGTCCTGCTACAAAGGCGGCGAAAATCACTGTGGCCGTTGCGGCACCTGTGTGGAAAGGCGCGAGGCTTTTCATCTGGCCGGCATCACCGACCCAACCGTCTATGACGATACCGATTTCTGGAAATCCGCCGTTTGATGTCTTCACGATGCATCGACTATCCTGAGCAGACCACATGTCCAGCAAGGGATCGTTCCAATGACGTTGCATTTCGACACGGCGGAATTCGACCGGCGCATCGCCAATGCCCGGCAAGACCTGGCCGAGCGAGACTTGGCCGCGATCCTAATATTTGCACAGGAAAGCCACTATTACCTGAGCGGCTATGACACCACCGGCTATGTCTTCTTTCAATGCCTCGTCCTGACAGCGGACCAGCAGCCCTTGACGTTGCTGACCCGGCGGCCCGATCTGGAACAGGCCCGGCGCACCTCGGTCATTGAGGACATCCGCATCTGGTACGACCGGGAGAACGCCTCGCCCACGGACGAGCTCAGAGATATTCTGGCAGAAAAAGGCCTGGCCGGCGCGCGCATCGGCATTGAACTCGACAGCTATGGCCTGCGGACGCACGATTACGAGCGCTTGAAAACCTCGCTGGACGGCTGGTGCGAGTTGGAAGACGCCTCCTCCCTGGTACGCGGCCTGCGGCTGATAAAGTCAGAGGCGGAATTGACTTATGTTCGCCGGGCAGCGGAACTGGCGGATGCCTCGCTGCTGGCCATGTTGGAGGCGGCGGGGCCCGGGGCTTTTGAAGGCGATATCGCGGCGGCGGGGACGGGCGCGATCCTGTCGGGCGGCGGCGATCCGGCCCCGTCCGGGCCGGTTCTGGGTTCCGGCGACAGGGCGCTGCTGATCCGCTCGGCCACGGGTTTTCGGCACCTGGATGATCAGGATCAGCTGACCATGGAGTTTGCCGGCAGCTACCGCCACTACTGCGCCTGTCTGATGCGCACCGTCGCCATTGGTTCGGGCGGCGAGAAACACCGGAAAATGTTCCAGGTCAGCCAAGATGCCCTTGCGGCGATGACCGCGGCTGCGCGCCCTGGTCGTCCCCTGGGCGAGATCGACGATGCGCACCGCCGGGTCTACGACGACAACGGCTACGGCGATGTCCGCATGGCGGCCTGCGGTTATTCCCTTGGCGCCTCGTTCCGGCCCACCTGGATGGACGTGCCGCCCATGCTGTTCAGCGGCAACCCGTTGCTGGCCCAGCCCGGCATGGTGTTGTTCCTGCACGCCATCCTGATTGATAGCCCGGCCAATCTGGCCATGAGCCTGGGCCATACGATCGTCATCACGGAGAACGGCGCGGATGTTTTAAGCGGCCTGGAACCCGACTACATCATTTGCGCTTGATAATCGAAAGGGCGGTCGCCTCGAACGCGGGCGCGGTTATGCCCCAGCGGTTTTCTTCTAGCGACATTTCCAGGGTCGTATAACGGGGCCTTGCAGCCGCAGGCATGTTTGCGGTCCTGCAGGAACCAGGCTGGATCAAGCCGGGGTCAAAGCCGGCTTCCATCGCCAGGATGCGCGCCAGATCCACGTAGGAGCGGTCCTCGCCGCCGGTACAGTGGTAAATGCCCCCTGCCCGGGCCTCGGCAATATGGGTCGCGACCTCCATCACCAGGTCGACCGACACCGGAGCCAGATACAGATCATGGAAAGGCTTTATGCCTTGGCCCGCCGCAAGATCGCGGGCCCAGCCCGCCAACAGCTCCAGCCCCGGTTCCACAACCTTGCTTAGGCGCAGCACGGCGCCCTGATCCCCCAAGGCCAGGATACCGGCCTCGGCATCGGCCTTTTGCCGGCCATATTCGCAGGCCGGCGACACAGGATCGTTGCGGTCGCGCAGCGGCACCGAACCGTCGAAAACCTTGTCGGAAGACAACAACAGAATATGCGCGCCCTGCCCGGCCAATTGTTTGGCTACAGCCAGGGTGCCATCCACATTGATCTGGCGAGTGGCTAGTGGCTCCGCTTCGCAATCACCGATACGGGCGACGGCGGCGGCCAGAATAACCACATCGGCGGCGGGAAGCTGCGTCTGCGGCGCGGCCAGATCCAGATAGGGATGGTCGCCATCAACCTGATCCCGCCGGCGGGTGGTGGATTGGACCTGCCAGCCCCGGCCGGTGAAATGATCGGCCAGGGCGGCACCGATCATGCTGTCGCCGCCGATGATGAGAAGTCTAGATGGGCCGCTTGCCACAACAGAGCGCCAGGTAATAATGGGCCATGGGCCAGAAACCCGTATGCACCACCTCGTCATTCATGGAGAAGACAAAGACGTTCTCAAAGAAGCCTTCCATCAGTTCCTTGAAATCGCCGCCGTGCTTGCAGTTGATATGACCGATCTTGCTTTGCGGCGAGGCGTGTTCCTGGCTGTCCAGGGACGGCATGCCGACGATCAGGACGCCATCGCTGTTCAGGGAGGTGATGATATTGCGCAGAAAGGTCTCTTCCTGCTCGGCGGGAATATGCTCCAGCACATCCAGACTGTAGGCGGCATCGAAGATGCCCGGATACGGGCCCGACAGCATATCGTGCACGGCGGGGGTCAGGGGCCAGTCGGGATGCATGCGGCGTTCGATATCGGCGATGAAAACCGGGTCGATATCCAGCACCGTCAGTTCGCCGGTTTCCTGCTGCACCACGCGGGAACCGAAGGCATCGCCGCAGCCGACCTCGACCACCCGGCGCTTGCCCGAGAGCATCTTGGCGACGAATTTGTAGCGTGAGAGCAGGATCGCCAGGCGGCGCGGATCATCGCGCCAAACCTGATTGGTCATCACGCCCAGGCTGTCGACGCCGGATTCCTCGGCTGCCCGCAGGCAATCCTCGTATTGTGCTTCCTTGGTCCGTGCCATTGTATTCGCGGTCTCTACCAAAATGTCACCTATTCAAACGTGATATAGCCGTAATCGCCGTCATAACCGGCTTGCTGGAAAGCGAATTCCCATTCCGCCGGCATCATGAATGCCCGGCATGTAAGCTGCCAATAGAGCAGGTTGGCCTTTTCCCGTTCGTTACGGTAGCTCTCGATCGTGATGTGCTTCGGACCTTTGCCAACCCGTTGCATTTCCTGCAATGACGGATAAAGTTCAAAATTAAAAAGATTGTGGAACGTATTGATTGAATACACAAAATCAAATTCACTATCGCCGTACGGAAGGTCAACGCAACTACCCACCCGCAGCTGATCACGGATCTCTTCCTTGGCATTCTCGACACCGTAGGCGGAGATATCTATGCCGCTGACCTGCGCCCCTTCCAGGGCCTGGGTGAATTCATAGAGCAAGAAGCCCTTGCCGCAGCCGATATCGAGGATCTTGGCGCCCGGTTTCAGGTCATAGTGCGCGATCATGGCATCGGCCACCTTGCGCCAACGGCCGTCGTAATAGTACCCGCCGAAGCCATAGCGCCGGTCGCCGTCCCAATAATCCTCGCCAAACTGTCCCGCGACCTCGGCGCATTCGGCCTTGTCATGCTCCACCACGCGCTGGACATAGTCCCGCGTCGTGGCCTTGTGCACGATGCCAACGAAATCAACGAATGCCATTGTTATTGCACCTGCGGAGTTGTTGCGGCGAATTGTTCGACCATGAAGATATCCTCCAGACGGGCGGCATCTTCCGGTGTCCGTATCGCCATGTTTTCCAGGGCGCCGTGCAGATCGGCACCGGTTTCAAAAATCCGCTGATAGAGTTCATGGCGCCGCTCGGCCCTGGCCGGAAGCATAAAGAGGGAAAAGCAGATCACGCCTTCGACACGCGGCAATTCACCCAGCACGGTTTCCAGATTCATATAGCAAGCATCCATGGCGTATTCCGTGGCGGAAAGCAGATAATGCAGGCCGTTACGCTGGGCATAGTCGCGCACCACCAGGTTTTGCACATGCTGCGGCCAGTCCTGGCCGCGTACCGGGCGCGAGGCGATATAGCCGCGGTGACCCAGGACATTGGGTCGGTTGGCTTGGTTATTCAACGAAACCTCCCGGCAACTGGTGGCTCATGCCGACACGGGAGGCGGGCCGTACGGTAATTGGTTCGAAAAATTCCCCCAGGCGCTTGCCGGCATAGGGCGAAAACAGTCCTTTGAAGCGGCAATTCATGGTCCAGCGCGTACCGCCCTCGCGGTTGATGCGGTTACCGTGCATAAGGTTTTGATTGAACAGCAGGATATTGCCATATGGCACGTCCAGCCAGATCAGGTCGTCCTCGATGGCGGCAAACAGATCATCCGTATCACCGCCGTCGAAATCGGCCATCCGCACCTCGACTAACCGTCCCTTGTCGGGTGGCAGCAGAAACATCGTTTTGGTATCGAAACAGTCCACGAAAGGCAGCCAGACCACCACTTCGAACGGGCTGTCGCCATCCCAGACATCGGCATGTACGGCAAGCAGAGAACTGTCATCGCCGGGCATTTGGATCGATAGGTTCAGGCGCCGCTGCATGGCCAGTTCATTGCCGACGATGGCTTCCAACAGCGGCCGGGCCAGTTCGAAGTAAACCTGCCGGGCCCAGGGCAAATCATTGACGCCATTAATGACCGTCATACGCAAGGCGTTCAGTGCGACCGGATCCACCTGGGTATGAATGTCATCCAGATGTCTGACGTCAGCGCCCCTGGGACATATTGAGGGGTTTTCATAAGGGAGGAT
>CAYWYB010000311.1:0-6443 GCA_964462145.1 uncultured Rhodospirillaceae bacterium | reverse complement strand
GCCGATGGCCGGCAGGTCTATGACGAGGGGCTGTATCTGCCGATCCTGCCGCTCGCCAAGGCCGGTAAGATGGACGAGGCCATTCTGGAGATCGTCCGCGCCAACGTGCGCGAGCCCATTCAGGTCGAGGGTGATTTGTACTCTCTCACCGCCTGTAACGAAATCGGCTGCCGCCGCCTGGTGGAGATGATGGACGAATTCGGCCTGGATAATCTGGACGAGTTGGGCCAGTACATGGTGGAACATTCCCACCAGGCCATGCTGGATGAAATCGCCACGCTGCCCAAGGGCACCTATCACAATTCCATGCGGGTTGACGGCTATGACAAACCGCTGGATCTGGTCGCCGCCCTGACCATTGCGGACGATGGCATCTACGTGGATTTCGCCGGTTCCACCGGGGTTTCCAACAAGGGCATCAACGTGCCGATCACCTATACCCAGGCCTATGCCTCGTTCGGCGTGCGCTGCCTGGTGGGGCCGACCGTGCCCAACAACGCGGGCTCGCTCTCGGCGGTGAAAGTCACCGCGCCCGAGGGCACGATCCTGAACGCGCCGCACCCCTGTGCCGTCGCCGCCCGCCACATCACGGGACAAATGCTGCCCGATGTGGTCATGGGCTGCCTGCATAAGGCGGTTGCCGACCGGGCGCCCGCCGAGGGTACGTCGTGCCTGTGGAACCCGGCCCTCATGGGCGGCCATGGCCTGGTGCCGGACGAGGATTTTGGCGATGCCACGCCGTTCGCGGTGGGCCTGTTCCATACGGGCGGCGCCGGCGCGCGGCCGCACAAGGATGGTTTGTCGGCCACGGCATTTCCCTCCGGCGTGCGCAACACGCCGGTGGAGATCAACGAATCCATTGCGCCCATCGTGGTCTGGAAAAAGGAATACCGCACGGATTCGGGCGGCGCGGGCGAATTCCGCGGCGGCACCGGCCAGGTGATGGAGATCGCCAGTTCCGAAAACGCGCCCTTTGCCATCGCTGCCACCTTTGACCGTGTCCACCATGCCCCACGCGGGCGGGAAGGCGGCATGGATGGTTTCACCGGCAAGGTCGAATTGACCTCGGGCGAGGTTCTGAACAATAAGGGCACGCAATCCATTCCGCGCAATGACCGCCTGCATCTGGAGATGCCCGGCGGCGGCGGCTATGGCGATCCTATGCGGCGGGATCCGGACAAGGTTGCCATGGATGTACGTGACGGCATGGTCTCGGCCCAGGCGGCGCAGGATCTATACGGCGTGGCGCTCGACGACGACGGCGCCGTGAATGAAGCCGCGACAGAGGCATTGAGAAACAGCAAATAGGGGAGAGTGACGAATGGTTGATGTGGGGGACAGGGCGCCGGCTTTCAAGGCGGCCACGGGAAAGAGCGGCGGCAGCGGCGGCGCGATTGCCTTGAAGGATCTGAAGGGTAAAAAGGCAGTGTTGTATTTCTATCCCAGGGATGACACGCCCGGCTGTACCACCGAGGCCAAGGATTTTACCGAACTGAAGCGGAAGTTCTCCGCCAATGGCATCGCCGTGGTTGGCGTCTCCAAGGACAGCGTGGCCAAGCATGACAAGTTCGCCGACAAGCATGATTTGCGCATCACCCTGGCCGCGGACGAGGATGGCGCCATCTGTGAAAAATACGGCGTCTGGGTGGAAAAGAAGAACTATGGCCGCAGCTACATGGGGATAGAACGCTCGACCTTTCTGATCGATGCCAAGGGCAAGATCGCCAAGGTCTGGCGCAAGGTGAAGGTCAAGGGCCATGCCGAAGCCGTCCTGGCGGCGGCGAAGGAGATTTAGGCGCCGTCCTTGAATAGTCTTCCCGGGCCTTTGATGCTTGTCAGAGCATCGGCGAGTTTCAGCATGTGCCAGGCAAGGGCCTGGTTGGAGGTGATGACCGGTTTGCCGATGGCTGCTTCGGCCCGGTCAATGACCTCGAAGGTTCGAAGATTTGTGCAGGATGCGAAGACGGCATCCACATCATCGTCGCGGCCCACGGCGCAGACCGCATCGTACACGGATTGGGGGGCAATGCGGGCCACGGCTGCTTCCTCGCTCTGTTCAAACGAGCCGAAGGCGGCGATGGTCAAACCGCTTTGTTCCAGCAGGTCGTTCATGGCCGCGCAGACCTCGGCCACATAGGGGCTGACGACGCCCAGCCGCTTGATGCCAAGTTGGCGGCAGGCGGCGATGACCGCGCTGAGGGGATCGGTGGTCTTGGCTTTGGGATGCGCCGTCTGGATGGCGCCGGCGACTTTATCCGGCCCGATGATTGTTGCCCCGGAAGTGCAGGCATAGGCCACCACGTCCAGTGCGCCGGCGGCGGGCAGCAACGATGCCGCGCGGGGCAGGTCGCGTTCCATTTTCTGTAAAGTTTCCGGCGTGACCTCGGCGCCGGAGGGAAATCATATGGTCACCGGCCTCATCGGACCTGGATGAAGAAGTCTTGCAGGTCTTGTTGACCTATTGGAGCGAGCTGCCGCGTGGCAAGACACTGCCTCTGGCAAGTAAAGTGGATCCATTGGAAATGCGGGCCGCGCTTGGCTATGTGATGCTGTTGGATGTAGAGGATGATGCTTGGGATTATCGCTATCGTGTTTACGGCACCGCAATCGCGCAACGGTCGGGTTTTGATGCCACGGGAAGGCTCCTATCCGAACTGGCGCTGCGCCCCTTGGAGCAGTTCTTTATCGCCTCCTACCGTGCTTGCGTCCTGCAATCCGGTTACATGTTTTCCCGCCACGTGCCACCGCCAAGAGTGCACACGACCAGTTGGGATCGGATAATTCTGCCCCTCGAAGATGGCGAAGGCGTCATCAACCGTTTGTTGGTGGGAAATGTGCCGGGGACCTGGAACGCGGACAGGAAATTCTAGATCTCTCCGCCGCCCATCAACCTGTCTCCATGGGCAAGCTCTCGTCGGCGGCCCATTCCTGAAGCGAGGCGTCATAGACCGAGACCTTGTCATGGCCCAACAGATCCAGCACCAGGGCATCCATGGTGGCTGCGATGCCGCCGCCGCAATAACAGATAGCCTCGCCGCCAAAATCTCCCAAGCCATCTTGAACGGCTTGGCGCAGTGCCTCATCCGGCAGATAGGTGCCGCTGTCCTGATCGATCAGGCCCAACGACGACAATAGGACGCTGCCGGCTATACGGCCCGGCCGTCCGTAGCCAAGATCGCTTTCGCCCGTGAATAATTGCGGCGAAAGGGCGTTGATGACCGCGCCGCTTTGGCCGGCAAGCATGGCTTGCACATCGCCCTTCTCCGCGATCAATTCGGGGCGCCGTTTTGCCGTGAAATCGGCGCTGGGATAGACCGGCGCCTCCGTGCTGACCGCTCTACCTTCCTTGCGCCATTTATCCAGGCCGCCATCCAGCACGGCGACCTTGGCATGGCCGTTGGCCCGCAACATCCACCAGAACCGCGTCGCCCACCAAGGCACGGCGGTGGCGTAGACGACGACCATATGTTCATCGCCAATGCCTCTCGCGGCCATGTCCCGGGCGAAATCATCCGCGCCGGGCAGGGTGAAATTCAGGCCGCTGGCTTTGTCCTGCACTTCAGTCAACAGATCGATGAACTGCGCGCCGGGGATGTGTCCCGCCTCGAAAGTGCCGCGGCCGCTGCTGGGCTTCCAGGCGCCCTCATCGGTGCGCGTCATCACGACCGAGGCATCGACGATGCGCAGATCGTCATCATCAAGATGTGCCGCCAGCCACTCCGTATTGACCAGGGCGCGGCCACTCCAATCCGTCATCGTTGTTTCTCCTTAAGCCACGGTCAGGGCGGCGAAGATCACTTTGATCTCCGTGCCGAAATCCGGGTTGCCGGGTAAATAGGGCCGCGGCTCCGTTATGTTCGTGTCCTTGTAGATGCCCGCCGCTACCAGGGCCTGGATTGTCTCGGCGAAGGCGCGTTCCTGAAACAGATCATCGCGCTGGCTGACCACGACGGTGCCGCCCGGGCGGACCATGCGGGCAAATTCCCGCAGCACGCCGTCGCTGTCGGGAATATAGGTCAGGACACCGATGCAGATCAGGCCATCGTAACTATTGTCGGCTATGTCCAGGGGCAGGTTCTGCATGTTGGCCTGGAACAGGTGCCGATAGACGCCATGCGCCCCGGCCTCGTCCAGGGATGCTTGCGAGATATCGGTGCCATCGATGGGGCCGGAAAATCCCGCCGCTTTCAGCGCCGCGCCGGTCAGGCCGGTGCCGCAGCCGGCATCCAATATCGTTGCCTCTGGTGCGACAGTGGCCCCCAGCAGGCGGGCGGCATCGCCTGGTGCGCGGTAGTCCCAATCCACCAGGGTCTCGTTATAGGTGGGGGCCCAATCATCGTAGCTTTTCGCCACGTCTCCGCTCGACGTACTGCCTTGTTTCAGCCAACCATGATCATCTTCACCTGGCATCTGCTCTACCCCTCGAACCATAGTTCGCGCCCCGGCCAGGCATCGACCAGATCACGCAACACCGGCCAGACCTTGACGCCGTCGGCTATGTCCTGGGCCAGATGCCCCGGTTCGGCGTTGAATTCCAGCTTGGATATATCAGGCATCTGCATGGGATAGAGAATGCCGTCCAGATGATCGCATTCATGCTGCAAAAGTGTGGCCAGGGCGCCGCTGGCCTCCACCGTGATCTCCGTCCCCGACAGATCATGATAGCTCATGCTGAGGGATTTATGGCGCGGTACCTTGCCGTGCAATCCGGGAATGGAAAGACAACGCTCCCAGCCGGAAATCATCTCATCGCCAACAGGGGTCAGTACCGGGTTGACCAGGGTCACCCAGGGGTCGGCCAATTCCTCCACATTGTCGTCCAGCCGCGCGCTGAAACGGTAGACCACCAGGCGCAGACTTTCGAACACCTGCGGCGCCGCGATGCCGGAGCCGCCAATGTCGATCAAGGTATCCTTCATATCCGCCGCCAGGCGGGCAATCTCCGGATCGGTGGGGTCGGCCACGGGCTCCGCGATCTTGTACAAAATGGGATTGCCCATCGCGGCGACTTTACGAATAGCCATTACTTATCCTTTCGGTTTCCCAAGCGGTGGCCGATCAGCAGCACCGAGACCACCAGGGCGGAGACCATGACAAAGAGCCAGGGGCTGGGCGGCGCCTCCGCACCCCTGGCGGTCGACGAATCAAACAGCACGACCATGCCGGTGACCAGGCCAAGAACCATGGCCAGGCCCACCATACCCAAAAGGCGCCGTTTCAGCAGGCTGGTGGTCGGGCCGTAATCGCGCTCGGAAATGGTTCAGGCCCCCCTTAGCTAGCCGCTGGTTCTAGGTCGATGCCGAAGGTGATCAGGAACTTCGACGTCATGATATAAAAAGTAATGGCGATAGTCAGTTCGACCATTTCCTCCGCATCCAGGTGCGCCGCCACCCGTTCGAAGGTCTCGCCCGCGCCGGCGCCGGGGTTGGCGTTGTCCACCAGATCATCGGTATAATCCAGCACCGCCTTTTCCACCTCGTTAAAGGCGTCGCTTTTCGAGCCTTCTTCCAAGGCCTCGATCTGCGCCTCGGGGATGCCGACCCGGCGGCCGATGTTCTTGTGCGCGATGACTTCGTATTCGGCGCCCAGCAGAATACCGACGCGGGTGATCGCCAGTTCGCGCAGGCAGGCGTCCAGCTTGCCATGATCGCGGATCACATTGCCCAGGCGGCAATAGTTGACCAGGTGGGATTCCGAGTGCGAGAGCATGCGGAAGATATTCTTGTGGTTCAGCCGCTCCATGATCGTCTTGCCGCGGTCGCTGAGGTGGTCGGTGGCGGAATAATCGATACGTGCCATTGCGATGGGTTTCCTATCTAAAAGTTTCTATTAGCGTGCGACAAGCGGCGCGCCGCCGAGGTGATGGCCGCCGTCGGAAAGCAGGATTTCGCCGGTGATATTGGCGCTGTTGGTCAGCAGAAACAATGCCGCTTCCGCCATGTCCTCGGGCGTGCCGGCATGATTCAGGGGCACGGATGACTCCACCCCCGCGACCATTTTGTCGTAACCTTCCTGGCCCAGCTTATCCAGCCACCACCGCCCCGTGATGAAACCCGGTGCGATGGCGTTGACGCGGATCTCGGGCGCCAGCAAGCGGGCCAACGACAATGTCATGGTGTTCATCGCGCCTTTCGAGGCGGCATAGGCGACGGAACTGCCGATGCCCATGACGCCGGCGATGGAGGATGTGTTGACCACGCTGCCGCGGCCCCGGGCCTTCATGTGTGGGGCCACGGCGCGTGTCATCTGATAGGCGCCGACCACGTTGACGGAATAGATATGCAGGAAATCGTCGGCTGAGAGGCTGTCCAGATTACCGTCCGCCACCAACTGCGTGGTGCCGGCATTGTTCATCAGGCCGTCTACGCGGCCCCATTTCGCCACTGTTTCGGCAACGATGCGGCGACAATCCTCGTCCTTCGAGACATCGCCCTGACAGACCA
>CAYWYB010000310.1:0-6494 GCA_964462145.1 uncultured Rhodospirillaceae bacterium | reverse complement strand
AACCCGATGTTGCGCCTGGTCGATTTCACCGCCATCGCCCGGGTGGCCGCGCCCAAGGGCATTCTGTGCGTGGCCGACAACACCTTCGCCTCCCCCGTGGCGCAACGGCCGCTGGATTTCGGCTTTGATATGGTGGTGCATTCGGCGACCAAATATCTGAACGGCCATTCCGACATGGTGGGCGGCATGGTGGTGGCCCGTGACGACGGCGACCTGCGCGAACGCCTGGCCTATCTGCATAACGCGGTCGGTTCCATCGCCGGGCCGTTCGATGCCTTTCTGGCCATGCGGGGCCTGAAGACCCTGCCCCTGCGCATACAGCGCCACAGTGAAAACGCCCTGGCCATCGCCGAATTCCTGGAGGGCCACGACGACGTGGAAGCGGTTATTTACCCCGGCCTGCCCAGCCACCCACAGCATCCGCTGGCCGTGCGCCAGATGGATTATTTCGGCGGCATGGTGACTGCCGTATTGAAAGGCGGCTTGGAAAAAAGCCGCCGTTTCCTGGAACGCACGACATTGTTCTCATTGGCGGAAAGCCTGGGTGGGGTGGAAAGCCTGATCGAGCATCCCGCCATCATGACCCATGCCTCCATCCCGCCCGAAATCCGCGCCGAACTAGGGATCAGCGATGGTCTGGTGCGCCTCTCGGTGGGCATTGAAGACGGCGAGGATCTTTTGAACGATTTGAAATATGCGTTACAATGAAAAACCTTATTCGCATTACTTAATCTAAATAATGAGAATACAGTCCATAAAACTGCCCCCCTGGCGTCACTGGCCGCTGCTATTTGCGCTTGGCGTGGTGGTGTTCCTGTGGTGGTTGGGGCCCACTGGCCTGGCCATTTTCTGGCCCCTGGTCCTGGCCGCTCTGTTCGCGGTCGGCCTGTGGATACTGGGACTGCGGCGCAATGCGTAAACCGGCCAGCATGAAGGGATTGGAAGAGCTGGGCCGGGTTCGCCTGTCACCGTCGTTCTTCATGCGTGACTTCCTCTACAGCGAGATTTCGGTGTTTTACGGCATTCCCAATATTCCGGATAATCCGGACTTGGCCATCGCCGCCGGCAGCCGATTGTGCAACGAGCTGCTGGAACCATTGAAAGCCAGCTTCGGTGATCTCTCCATCCGTTCCTCCTACCGCAACGCCGCCGTCAACGCCTTCGGCAACGAAAACGGCCTGAACTGCGCCAACCCGGAACGCGCCAAGGGCCGCCATGTCTGGGACCATCGCGACAGCCAGGGCCACATGGGCGCCATGGCCTGTGTCGTCGTGCCCTGGTTCGCGGACCGCTATGCCAACGGCGCGGACTGGCGGGCGCTCGCCTGGTGGATCCACGACAACCTGCCCTACAGCCGATTGCAGTTCTTCCCCAAACTCTGCGCCTTCAATA
This sequence comes from uncultured Rhodospirillaceae bacterium, assembly GCA_964462145.1. GTDB lineage: Bacteria > Pseudomonadota > Alphaproteobacteria. Next base: position 5,102 of record CAYWYB010000310.1, on the reverse strand, counting down.
TCAGCTGGTCGGAGGCGCCCGAGCGGCGCATCGACAGCTTCATCGCGCCGCGCGGCCTGCTAACCAAACCCGGCATGGGCAACCATGACGGCGATCATGGCGATTGGTATCAGGATTTTCCGATCTTTAGGGGTTGATGAGCCATTTCATGATGTGCTCGGCCACGCCCACTGTTTCGCCGCGCTGGTTGGCGGCGGTCACGGCGGAGCGGCTGCGTTGGCGTTCCGCTTCGATCTCCTTAACCTCGTAGGTCACGGTAATGGTATCGCCGATCAGCACGGGTGCGACGAAACGCACCCGGTCATAGCCCAATGATACAGCGGTCACATCCTCCCGCCCCTCCAGTACTCTGTTGCCCAAAAGCGCCGAGACCGTAGACATGAAGCCGACGACCAGGGCACCGTGGGCAATGCGCTGACCATACTGGGAATTCTTCATGAATTCCTCGTTGGTATGGGGCGCCGCGAAATCCCCGGTCAGGCCGGCAAAGCCATAGATATCGCACTCGGCGACGGTTTTGGTGAACGATGCGTTGTCGCCAATGGCGATGGGTAGATCGAGCATGATGTTTCCTCCTGTTTATTATTAGCCGACGGCGTCGGCCAATTTTCGCATGGCGTCGAGATGTTGATCTATGTGAGTGAAGCCTGACTCGGACGTCCGGAAAGTGACCGAGGTGGCACCGATCTCGCGCCAGGCCTCGGCTTCCGACAGCCATTCATTGGGGCCGCGGTCCTCGGCAAAGACCGTGGCGTCGATACCCAGATCAGCCGGATCACGGTCCGCCGCCTGGGCGGCTTCGCGAAAGACCTCGACCTTGGCCTTCATGACGTCGTCAGGCTTGGTGCGCGGGCTCATCAACCAGCCATCGCCGATCCGGGCGGCCCGACGGATGGCCACATTGGCCATGGCGCCGAACCAGATCGGGATCGGCTGCTGGATCGGCAGCGGGTTCATGCCCATGTCGGACATTGCATGCCATTCGCCCTTGAAATCCACCAGTTGCTCGGTCCAGAGCCGACGCAGCAAGGCCACCTGCTCCTCGATCCGGTCGCCGCGATTGGCGAAGTTCATGCCCAGGGCCTCGAACTCGGAAGCGCTCCAGCCGACGCCGATGCCCAGCACCAGGCGGCCACCGCTTAGGATGTCGATTTCGGCGCACTGCTTGGCCACCAGTTCGGTCTGCCGTTGCGGCAACACCACGTTGGCCGTCACCAACTGGATATTCTCGGTAAAGCCGGAGATCCAGGCGAACAGGGTCATGGGCTCGTGGAAGCCATATTCGATAGTGTAGTGCACGGCCCAGGGCGCGTCCTTGGCGTCCTTGGCGCCGAGGATATGATCCACCAGGGTCAGGCGTTCGAAGCCCAGCTTCTCGGCCGTGGTGACGAAATTCTTGATGACAACGGGGTCGTTGCCGATTTGGGTTTGCGGAAATGATATGCCGAAGTCCATGACGTCCTCATAATTGTTGCCGAATGGATCATAACGCCTGTTTCCATTCCCGCCAGCTTGGGTGCAGAATATAACAATGGCAAAGTCAAATCGCATGGTCACCGTGGGGGCGGCGCAGCTTGGCCCGATCGCCCGCGACGAAACCCGTACAGAGGTCGTCGCCCGCCTGCTGGCGCTGCTGGAGCAGGCACATGAGCGCGGCTGTGATCTGGTGGTCTTTCCCGAACTTGCCCTGACGACTTTTTTCCCACGCTGGTATTTCGAGGATCAGGAAGAAATCGACAGCTTCTTCGAAAGTGCCATGCCAGGGCCCGAGACCCAGGCCTTGTTCGACAAGGCGGCGGAATACGGCATCGGCTTTTGCCTGGGCTTCGCCGAACTGATCGAAGATGGCGGTGAAACCCAACGCTTTAACAGCTGCATTCTGGTGGATAAATCAGGCGCCATCGTCGGCAAGTACCGCAAAGTACATCTGCCCGGCCACGCCGAGCATCTGCCCGAGAGGAAATGGCAGCACCTGGAGAAGGCCTATTTCGATGTAGGTGATCTGGGCTTTCCGGTCTGGCGCACCATGGGTGGCATCATGGGCATGTGTATCTGCAACGACCGGCGCTGGCCCGAAACCTACCGCATGATGGGCCTGCGGGGCGTGGAGATGATCATGCTGGGCTACAACACGCCCGCGACCGAGCCGCCCTGGGGTTTCGAGCCGACGCACCTGGCCGGCCTGCACAATAATCTATCCATGCAATCGGGCGCCTATCAGAATGCCACCTGGGTCATCGGCGTGGCCAAGGCAGGCAACGAGGGCGGCTGCGACATGATGGGCGGCACCCTGATCGTGGCACCCACGGGGGAGATCGTGGCGCAAGGCCGAACCTTGGCGGATGAATTGGTGGTTGCCGATTGCGATCTGGATGCGTGTAATCACTACAAGAATACGGTGTTCAACTTCGCCGAACACCGCCAGCCCGATCAATACGGGCTGATAACGGAAACCGCCGGCGTCATTCTGCCGCCCGATGATTAAGAGATACTGGGGGATATAACAAAAAATGAAACTGATCGGCGTCGACGTGGGCGGAACCTTCACGGACGTGATGTATGGCGATACGGAAAGCCAGGACATCGCCATTCACAAAGTCCCCACCACCCCGGACGATCCCAGCCGCGGCGTCATCCAGGGCCTGTGCGAGATTTGTGAACGTTTCGATGTGGACCGGGCCGCCGTCGACCACGTGCTGCACGGCACGACCATCGCCACCAACGCGGTGTTGGAATACAAGGGCGCCAAGACCGGCATGGTCACCACGGAAGGCTACCGCGATATTCTGCACATCGGCCGCCATCAGCGGCCCCAGCATTATTCCATCATGCAAGAGGTACCCTGGCAGGACCGGCCCCTGGTGCAGCGCCGTCACCGCAAGGTCGTGCCCGAACGCCTGACGCCGCCCGACGGCGCGGTGTTGACGCCGCTGGATGAAGACGCCGTACGCGTTGCCGCGCGGGAACTGCGCGAGGCAGGCGTCGAAGCCATCGCGGTCTGTTTCCTGTTCGCCTATATCAATCCGGCCCACGAAGAGCGCGCGGCGGAAATCATAGCCGAGGAATATCCCGACTGTTTCGTCACCACTTCCTCCACCGTCTCGCCCCAGTTCCGGGAGTTCGAGCGTTTCACTACCGCCGCCATGAATGCCTTCATCGGCCCCAAGGTACGCGTCTATGTGCAAGAACTGGAACGCGCCCTGGCCGACAACGGCTTCACGGCGGAGCTGCACGTCATGGGGTCCAACGGCGGCGTCGCCACAGGGGCCATGGTCTCCGAGCGCCCCATCCTGACCCTGCTGTCGGGCCCGGCGGCGGGCGTGTTGGGCGGCGCCATGAGCGGCGAACGCTCCGACCGCAAGCGCCTGATCACCTTCGATATTGGCGGCACTTCTGCTGATATCGGTCTGGTGGTCGATGGCCAGTTCGCCGAGGCCACGGCACGGGATACTTCGATCGGCGGCTACCCGGTGATGGCGCCGATGATCGATATTCACACCATTGGCGCGGGCGGCGGTTCCATCGCGCATCTTGATGCCGGTCAGGCTTTCAGGGTGGGCCCGCATTCCGCCGGCGCCGTACCTGGCCCTGCCGCCTATGGCCGGGGCGGTGAACTGCCCACGGTCACGGATGCCAATGTTGTCCTGGGCCGTCTGCAGCCGGGCAATTTCCTGGGCGGCGAGATGAATTTGGAGGCAGCAGCCGCACACAAGGTCATGGCCGGTTTCGCCGAGCAAATGGGTATGGGGGTGGAGGCCGCTGCCGACGGCGTGCTGACCATCATCAATGCCAACATGGCCAATGCGATCCGTTCGCGCACGGTGCAAAAGGGCCATGACCCGCGCGAATTCTCGCTGGTCGCCTTTGGCGGCGCCGGGCCATTACATGGCGTGGAAGTGGCGCGGGATCTGGGCATACCTGAAGTCATCATCCCGCCCTACCCCGGCATTACCTCGGCTGCCGGTTTGCTGACCACGGATCTGAAATACGACGCCATCCGCACCGAGTTTCAAACCAGCGGCAACGTGGATGGTGATCGGTTAAGCCGGGACTTCGAGGCCATGCGCGCCAGCCTGGCGGCCCAGTTCAAAACCGACGGCCTGGACGAAGGCGCGGTGGAATATCAACGCAGCGGCGATCTGCGCTATGTGGGCCAGGGTTACGAACTGCGCGTACCGGTAGCCGATGGTCCCGTCGACGACGTGTCCTTGGCGGATATCTTCAAGGCATTCGAGGCCATCCATACGACCGAATACGGCCATGTCTTTGCCGACAACCCCATCGAGATCGTCAATATCCGGGTTACCGGCATCGGCCAGATGCCCAAGATCGCCTTGCCCACCCTGCCGCCGGGCGGCAGCCTAAAGGATGCCCAGTTGGACGAGGCTCAATGCTATTTCCGCATCGAGGACGAGCTGGCGGCTCTGCCAACGCCGTTGTACGAGCGGGACAAGCTGCCGATCGATCAGGTCTTTGAGGGGCCGGCGATCGTGCTGCAAAAAGACACCACCACCGTCATCCCCCCCGGCGCCCGGGCCACGGCCCAGGCCGGTGGCAATCTGTTGATCGAGACAGGAGCCTAGATATGAACCTTCAAAAAAATGCCCCGGCCGTAGATCATGTCACGGCTTCCGTCATTCAAGGCGCCTTGGAGAATATCGCGATCGAGATGGGCTACAAGCTCATGCGCATGTCTTATTCTTCGATCATCCGGGAATCGGAGGATTTCGGCGCCGGTCTGGTGGATACCCAAGGCCGGGGCCTGGCCGAGTCGGCGCAATCGACGCCGCTGCAATCCGGCCCTATTCCCGGCTATGTGCGCGGCATGCAGAAAATCTTGGCACAACGCGGCGAAACCCTGAAGCCCGGCGATGTGATCATGCACAACGATGCCTATTCCGGCGCCTCCCATGGCCCGGACGTGGGATTTATCGTGCCGGTGTTCTACCAGGATGAACTGATCGCCTTCTCCGCCACCACTGCGCACCATCTCGATATCGGCGCCTTGACGCCCGGCAGTTGCGGCATTGTCGATGCCATCGACGCTTATGCCGAGGGCCTGCAGTTCAAGGCCATCCATGTCTATGCCGAGGGCGAAAAGG
>CAYWYB010000309.1:0-6547 GCA_964462145.1 uncultured Rhodospirillaceae bacterium | reverse complement strand
AGATGCCGACGGCATAAATCCACAAGGAATCCAGGAAGGTGGCATCGGTCTGCAACAGCTTCACCAGCCGCTCCGAGAACATGGCATAGCCGCCCGCCTCGCCCCAGCGGCCCAACATGGCCTCGCCGGTGATCAGAAACGTGTAATAGATCGGCGGCACCGTGAAGACATTGGTCAACCAGGTCCACAGCATGCCGACCACCACATTGAAATCCCATGACGGGCGGACCACCCGCACGATGGCCCAGATGCCCGCCACGATGGCCATTTGAAAGCCGACCGTGGGCGTCATCGCTACCAAAAGGCCGACAAAAACCCCGCGCGCGGTATAGTCGGCGGCATCGGGCGAGCGCAGAACCGGGATCACCAGGCGCAGGCGCATCAGCCGTTGCAGCCGTTTCCAGGCACTATGTCTTGCTGCCGCCACGTCCTGATCTAGCTCTTTTTCGTTTCGCCGCGCTTGCCGATCCGCTTCATCACCGAACTACAGACGAACAAGGTCGTATCGCCCACATGAATGTGGCCGCGCAGGAAGGCCATGCTGCCCGTGCGCCGGACCAGCTCGCCCCGGGACTCAACCAGATCACCGGCAAAGCCGGCGGCAACGAATTCGGAGTTGAAAGCGACGGTGACATAGGCGTCGTCGGGTTCACCCTTAGCAGTAACCGCCATGGTCAGATCCGCCATGGTCATCAACAGACCACCATGGATCACATCATGAGCATTGGCATGGCGCGCCTCGGTCCGCAGCACAAAGTGATGGCCGCCGTCTTCCAGTCGCCGCCAGTAAAAAGGTCCAGCCTCATTCTCGAACGGATCGACCGGATCGTAAATGGTATAGCCGTCCAGGGGCGGCGGGGGGATAATTTTTGACATGGCCACGATCTAGCATTTGCGGCGCGCCGTGGCGAGAGGCAAAAATCAGATAGACGTCAAATTGAAGTCAGATCGAAGATTGCGCCCGGCTTTGCGAGGCCTTGAACTGATCCTTGCCGATGTTGGCGGCCCGTTCCACCGCCGGGCGGGCGCCGACCCGTTTAAACCAGGCGCGCAGATGCTCGAATTCCTTCAGATCAATGCCATAGGCCTTGTAGCCCCTGATCCAGGGCCAACAGGCCATATCGGCAATGGAATAGTCGCCGGCCAGGAACTCGCGGTCCGCCAGGCGGTCATTCATCACGCCGTACAGGCGGATCACCTCGTTGGTGTAGCGTTCGATCGCGTAGTCGATCTTATCCGCCTTGTAATTGCGGAAATGCGCCGCCTGGCCGGCCATGGGGCCCAGGCCCGCCATCTGCCAGAACAGCCATTGTTCCACTTCCGTGCAGGCACGCTGTTCGACGGGGTAGAACCAGCCGGTCTTGTTGCCCAGATATTGCAGAATGGCGCCGGATTCAAAGACCGAAATCGGCTCCCCGTCCGGGCCGTCCGGATCGACGATGGCGGGCATGCGCCCGTTCGGCGAAATGGCCAGGAAATCGGGCGCGAACTGTTCCTTTTTGGACAGATCCACCAGCTTGATGTTGTAGGGCAGTTCGCACTCTTCCAGCATGATGGCGATTTTCCAGCCGTTCGGCGTGGGCCAGAAATAGAAATCAATGGGCGCCATATGTCTGCTTCCTTCCCCTACTCCACGTGATTGGAGCCACGAAGCGAACTCCAGCCATGGAATGGTTTTATGAGCGTATTCTTAGCAATCCGCAAGCGACTCCAACAAATCGAAAATTGCGCTATGATCCGGGAAACAATTTAGAACGCAGTTATGTCTGGGAGGACGAAATGGATCTTGGCTTGGATCTGCCGCAGGAACGCATTGACGAACTTGTAAAATCAGGCGCCTGGGTTGACCGGACTTTGTTTGACTATCTCGACGACGTGCTGGCCCGTGATCCGGACCTGCCCGCGATCACCGACTACAATGGCGAAACGGGGCAGAGCACCTCCCTCAGCTATGGCGAGTTGGACCGGCTGTCCAAGCGGCTCGCCCTGGCTCTGATCAAGCTGGGCGTGGGCAAGCGCGATGTGGTCTCGCTGCAGCTGCCGAACTGGTGGCAGTTCACCGCCATGCACCTGGCCTGTGCCCGTATCGGCGCCATCACCAACCCGTTGATGCCGATTTTCCGGGAGCGGGAATTAAGCTTCATGCTGGGCTTCGCCGAAAGCAAGATCGTGATCGCGCCGCATGTCTTTCGCGGCTTTGAGTACAAGCCGATGATCGAGGCGATCCGCGGCGATCTGCCCAATCTGCAACATGCCTTTTACGTCGGTGGCGCGGGTGCGGACGATTTCGCCACCGCCTTGTTGGACGAGCCGCTTGAGGAAGCGACGGACGCGGAGGCCACCCTGGCCGCCCTGCGTCCCACCCCCAATGATGTCAACGAGGTGATCTACACCTCCGGCACCACGGGCCAGCCGAAAGGCGTGATGCATACCGCCAACAGCACCTTGAGCCATTTGAGCAGCTGGACAACCCATCATCGGCTCGGCGGCGATGACAAGGTTTTCATGGCCTCGCCCCTGGCCCATCAGACCGGCTTTCTCTACGCCATTCTGATGCCCATCATGCTGGGCGTCGAAGTGGTGCTGCTGGACCGTTGGAGTGCGCCGGTGGGCGTGGAGTTGATCCAGAAGCATGGCGCCACCTTCACCATGGGGGCGACGCCGTTCCTCAGTGACCTTGTCGAAATGCCCAATGTGGCGGATTTTGATCTTTCCAAGCTGCGCACCTTTGTTTCCGCCGGCGCGCCGATCCCGCCGGCCCTGGTGCAAAAGGCGGCAGCAAATTTCACCTTCAAGGTGCTGTCGGGCTGGGGCATGACGGAATGCGCCTGCCCCACCATATGCAACCCCGATGACCCGGACGAAAAGGTCTGGACCTCCGATGGCGGGCCCCTCCCCCATTCGGAAGTTATCGTCCACGGGCCGGACGGCAAGCCCCTGCCCCAGGGCGAGGAAGGCGTTTTAAAAGTGCGCGGTCAGTCCATGTTTGTCGGCTATCTGAAAAAGCCCGAAATGCACGGCACGGATGCGGACGGCTGGTTCGATACCGGCGATCAGGCCTTCATGCATCCGGACGGCTATATCCGCATTACCGGCCGGGCCAAGGACATCATCATCCGGGGCGGCGAGAATATTCCCGTGGTCGAGGTCGAGGATGTGCTCTACCGCCACCCGGCGGTGGCCGAGGTGGCCGTGGTCGGCATCCCCGATGACCGCATGGGCGAACTGGGCTGTGCCTTTGTCACTTTGCAAGACGGCGACAGTCTGGATATGGCGGGCATGGTCCGCTATCTCGAAGAAACCAAGACAGCCAAGCAATACTGGCCGGAGCATCTGGAAGTGATCGAGGAAATGCCGCGCACCCCCAGCGGCAAAATCCAGAAATTCAAACTGCGCGACATGGCGAAAGAATTTAGTAGGTAAGGTTAAGAGTTTGAGTGAAGCCGCGAAGCAGCAAGACGAAACCCGCGACAACTGGGTCTTGCGGGCCGGGGCCTGGAATGAACAGGCCGCCCATCTGGCCAGATTGGCCAGGGGCCTGAATGAACCCTTGATTGCCGCCGCGGGCGTCGCGCCGGGCCACCGGGTTCTGGACATCGCCTCGGGCGTGGGGGAGCCGGCCATTTCCATGGCGGCCCTGGTCGGCCCTGAAGGCACCGTCACGGCATCCGATCTGGTGGCCGAAATGCTGGCCGGGACCGAGCGCCGGGCGAAAGAGCAGGGTGTCAGCAACATGGCGTTCCAGGTCACGCCAATGGAAGAACTGCCCTTTGATGATGACAGCTTCGACGCCGTCACCTGCCGCCTGGGCCTGATGTATACGCCATCCCCCGAACGCGCCCTGGCCCAAGCCCGGCGCGTGCTGCGGCCCGGCGGGCGGGCGGCATTCCTGGTCTGGGGCCCGAAAGCGGACAACAGCCAGTTCGGCATTGTCGACCGGGTGTTGGGGGAGGTCGCGGGCATCGACCCTCACGAAGGCGCCTTCACGCCCACACGATTGGGCGCCAACGGTGCCCTGAACGAAATATTCGAGGCCGCCGGTTTCAGCGCCTGGGAGGAGCAGGAGCTGCGCTTCAGCCCCCGCGTCGATCTGGACAGCAACTTCTGGCGCCCGCAACTGGCCCTGCGCCTGGGCGCCCGCCTGGCCGAGATGAATGACACCGAGCGAGGCCGCATCGACGATGCCATGCGCCAGGCCTATGTGGGTATGCTGGACGGCGACCGGGTGCAATTGCAGGTCCATGCCCGCATTGGCGTTGGCAGGGTTTAGGCTTCGTGGCCGAAACGTAGCAGTCTGCTCAGTTCGAATTGGCCCATAAAAGAGCACCGAGGACATGGCCCAAATTTTCCTATCAAAAAGTGATTATGCGCCTCCCGGCAACTGCCATTCAGTAACGTAAACTCGGCCCAAAATTCTCGGCAATTGAGACGAAGTGTGACCAGAACTCCTGGAACTCTCGTGGGCTTATGACTCGCCATTATGGCGGCTTCTATGTTTCACGGCGGTGAAATAAAAACCCCTGGGGCCGGAACCCCAGGGGGGCCTACGGTAAACCGCAGGAGCAGAAAATCAGTAAATGAATCACTCACAAAATATGAATTATTGCGATATTTTACAAGATAATACACAGAATCAGGGTTTCAACTCAGGAGTAGTCAATGGCGAAAGAGCGGGTCGCCGCATATTTCGACGGATTTAATCTGTACCACGCCATACACGATCTTAAGAAGCCGCATCTGAAATGGGTCGATTTGTGGCGGCTTTCCAAGCAATTGATTCACCAGAACTCGCAGCAAATAGTTGCGGTGCGCTACTTCTCAGCCTACGCCAACCATTACAGCGGGACTCCTCAGGTGGACAAGCTCCAGAGGCACCGGGAGTACGTGAAGGCATTGGAGAGCAAGGGCGTTGAGTGCCACATGGGAAATTTTGCACAGCGATATTGGAATTACTACGGTCGCGGCTATCAAGCCAAATGGCGCCGGAGAGAAGAGAAGCAGACTGATGTTGGCCTAGCAGCTTATGCACTACGGGATGGATTCCGTGGCGTTTACGATCGGGCGCTCATAGTCTCGTTGGATACCGATATGATTCCCCTGTTTAAGCTGATCCAGGTCGAATTTCCACAGAAGGTAGCGGTCTGCGTTGCGCCGCCCAGCCGGCCCCATCATAGGTCACTGCAACAAATAGCCGGGGCCCTGAATGTCATCAAGGAAAGCCAGATTGAAAAATCATTGCTGGCCAAGGATGTCCGCAAGAAAGGGGCAATCGTGGCGAGGAGACCAAAGGAGTACCAGCCTCCGGTTTGAAATGTGATCACAGCACCGCCACATCCTCGGCAGTTTGTCAGCGTCGACGTCCCGACGTGGACGGGGTTTCAAACGTTGGGAAATTCCGGGGAGAAATTCCGGGGACACCTTACTCCCTTTGCACCAGTCACCGACAGTACTTCAGCGCTTGGGTGCAACTAAAATTCCACGCCCGGTTTGGCGTTGGCACGGTGTAGAGTTAGAACTTCGAGCGCTAGCAGCCTATCCAGTATTGCGTCGTTGTCGTCGGCAGGGAGGTGGTTGTCATGAAAAAATCTTGTCGCGTTCTGCTATCCGGGGCCTTGGCGGCGTCGCTGTTGATGAGCTTCTCTAACTTCGTTTCCGCCGATGACAGTGCCAAGCATATCGGCGAAGGCATCGCGGCGCTTCCCCTGTTCGATGCCCATGTTCATTACAAGGAACCGGCCTGGCAGCCCTATCCGCCATCGATCGTTTTGCAACTGATGGACGAATCCGGGGTGGCCATGGCGCTGGTGTCATCGACGCCGGACGAAGGCACTATCAAGCTTTGGCAATACGCGCCGAACCGCATCGTCCCTGAACTGCGCCCCTATCATGGCGAGGCCGGGTCGTCCAATTGGACGAAGGCGCCCGGTATGATCGACTATCTGAGACAGCGGCTGGCCGACTATCCGCACGAGGGCATCGGTGAATTCCACCTGCACCGGGTCGATCCCGCCGATGAAACCCTGTTGCGGCAAGTCGCGGCACTGGCCATATCGAAAGACATCTACATTCATGTCCACTCCGGCAAGGAACCGGTGGATCTGCTGTTCTCGCTTGAGCCAAAACTCAAAATCATCTGGGCCCATGCGGGCATGTCCGAGCCGGCCCAGACCGTTGAAGACATGATGGCAAAGTACGGGATGCTGTACGCGGACACATCGTATCGGGAGGGCGATATTCTAACGCCCCAGGGTACGATTGATCCGGACTGGCGCCGGGTGCTGGAACGCTTTTCCGACCGCTTCATGGTCGGCTCCGATACCTGGGTCAATGGGCAGTGGGCAAACTACGGGCAGTTAATAGCAATAAACCGGCTGTGGTTGAGCCAGTTCCCGCGCCCCATCGCCGAAAAGATCGCCTACAAGAACGCCGAGCGGCTTTTTGGCCGTAGCATCGAAACCCGTCTGATTGGTCAGCGTTAGGCCATTTTCGATATTCAGCGAATAGCCAAGCCACCCGCTCCCCCGCCCAGCCACCTATAGGTTCATAC
>CAYWYB010000308.1:0-6642 GCA_964462145.1 uncultured Rhodospirillaceae bacterium | reverse complement strand
GATACCGCGCGTCCTGTTCAAACCAGGTGGCCGCCATGAATAATGCGGGCTAACTGGCCGGCGTTCAAAAGTGGCTGTAGCCGGGCCGCGCCAGATCAACCTTTGCGCCGACAGCGTCAAAAACCTCGACACCCTGCCCTTTCGCGACCCGGCCAATGCGGCTAACGGCGGTCCCGGCGGCCTGGGCCGCGGCCAACATGCGCTGTTCGTCATCGGGCGCCGCGGTAAACAATAATTCATAGTCATCGCCGGCCACGACCGCCGCCGCCGCCCCGCCGATCAGTTCGGCCAAGGGGGACAACGGCACCGCCGCCAGATCCACCGCCATGGCCGCGCCGGATTGCGCCGCCAGATGGCCCAAATCGGCGATCAGGCCGTCGGAAACATCAATGCAGGCACTTGCCAAACCGCGCAGGGCCTGGCCCAGGGCCAGGCGCGGCCCCGGCCTGCGGTAGCGCGCAATGGCGGCCTGACGCTCCGCCTCCGCCCCTCCCGCCAGGCCGTCGCGCAGGATTCGCAGACCGGCACCGGCATCACCGATCCGGCCCGAAACATAAATATTGTCACCCACCCGGGCACCATTGCGGCGCAGGGCCATACCGGCGGGCAGTTGACCAATCGCCGTCAGGGACAGGCTCATGGGGCCATCCGTGGCCACGGTATCACCGCCCAGCAAGGCAATGCCATGCTCGTCCTGCGCCGCGCCGAGGCCTTGGGCAAAGCCGGCGATCCAGCTTTCATCCAGGGCACGTGGCCAGGCGGTGGTGATTAGGTAGCCAGCGCCCGCCGCGCCCATGGCGGCAAGGTCGGACAGGTTCACGGCCAGCAGCTTGGCGGCAACGTCGGCGGCGGGATCATCGGCCAGGAAATGGACGCCCGCGATAATCGCGTCGGCGGTGAAGACCAACTGCTGGCCCGGCGCCGGCGTCAGCACGGCCGCATCGTCGCCCAGGCCGAGGGCGCCGGGTCCGGCGAGCGGCGCGAAATAGCGGCCGATTAGGTCGAACTCGCCCGTTCCACTTACCGGTTTAGGCTCCGGTTTTGGCTCCGGGTCAGGGTTAGTTGGATTTCGCCCGCTCATTCCTGTGTTCCAGGACTTCCTCGGCGCGCAGGTTTTGCGCCACCTCCTGCAAGACACCGTTGATGAAACCGATCTCATCACCTTCGTAGAAGGCTTTGGTGATCTCTACATATTCATTGATGATCACGGCCACGGGGACGTCCGGGCGATGGCTCAATTCGTAGGCGGCACAGCCCAATATCTCGGCCAGAATACGATCCAGACGGGCAAATTTCCAACGCTGCGGCAGAACGGCATCAAGAATGCCCACCAACTGACCATGATGGCGGTGCGTGCCCCGCACCAGGTCGGAAAACAGGTCATCGTCGACTTCGGCGTAGGCGTCCTCGGGCAGTTCAGCGCCGGGACGGTGGGTCAGAAATTCGATGATCGCGTCCTCGACCTCGCCATCATCGGCGGTGCCGTGGTTCGAGGTCAACTGGTACAGCGCCTGCACCGCCGCCAAACGGGATGCCCTGCGCCGTGCCCCGGCGGAACTCTTCGCCGTTGCCGTTTTTTCGGTCATCGGGGGAAATACCCAAATTCGCGCTTCACCTCGATCATGCGCAACGCGGCGTTCGCCACCACACCGCCCTTGTTACCTTTATCCAGCGAGGCACGGGCCCAGGCCTGCGCCTCGTTTTCCACGGTCAGAACACCGAAACCCACCGCGATGGAAAATTCCAGCGACAGGTCCATCAGGCCGCGGGCGCATTCGCCACAGACATAATCATAATGCGACGTCTCGCCACGGATAACGCAGCCCAGGGCGATATAGCCGTCATAGCGGCGCCGGCCGCCGACCAGTTCCATGGCCTTGATGTTCATGCGGATGGCGGCGGGAATTTCGAAGGCGCCGGGCACTTCCAGGCGATCATAGGTCGCGCCGGCGGCTTCAAGCGCGGCCGTAGCTCCCTTTCCCAACTCGTCAGAGATTTGCTGGTAATAAGGCGCTTCGATGATCAGAAGATGGGGAGCTTCACTCATCTGGTACGTTTCCTCGAGTCTACTGGGAAATTTTTAAGGTCTGCTATCCGTCGATGGGAATGGGGCGCGTGCCGGTGATGGTCAGGCCATAGCCCTCGATGCCGACGATGTCATAGTCGGAATTGGTCAGCAACTCCATTTCCCGCACCCCAAGATCAAACAGAATTTGCGCCCCGATACCATAATCGCGCAGTTCCACCCGATGGGGCACATCCTCCCCTGCCTTGCGGCGGATCTTATCGGAAACAGCAGTGGGCAGCGCCTCGCGGATCAGCACGACAACGCCGCGTTCATCATTGGCGATCAGGTTCATGGCCGATTGCAGCAGCCCCGCCTTACCCGCCTTGTCACCCAGGGCGTCGCTCAAGACATCCAGGGCATGCATGCGCACGGGCACCGGACCGGGCGCGCTGACGTCACCCTTCACCAGGGCGATATGTTCGGAATAGGCAATTTTGTTAACATAGACCACGGCACGGAATTCGCCGCCATGCACCGAGTCAATGCGCGCCTCGGCACGGCGTTCCACGTAGGTCTCGGTGCGCCTGCGGTATTAGATAAGATATTCAATTGTGCCGATCTTCAAGCCATGGAACTGCGCGAATTTCACCAGATCAGGCATCCGCGCCATGGTGCCGTCATCATTCATGATCTCGCAGATCACGCCGGCTGCCGGCAATCCGGACATCCGCGCCACATCCACCGCCGCCTCCGTGTGGCCGGCACGGACCAGAACGCCGCCGTCACGGGCCCGCAAGGGAAAAATATGCCCCGGCGTCGCGATGTCCGAGCCATCGCTCTCGGGGTCGATGGCGACGGCGACGGTGCGCGCCCGGTCGGCGGCGGAAATGCCGGTCGAGATGCCCTGCCGCGCCTCGATCGAAACCGTGAAGGCGGTGCCGTGGCGGGATTCATTGCGTTGCGCCATCAATGGCAGGCCCAGTTTCTCCACCCGTTCCCCATTCAGGGACAGGCAAATCAGGCCCCGGCCATAACGGGCCATGAAATTGATCGCTTCCGGCGTCGCCATGGCGGCGGGAATTATCAGATCGCCCTCGTTCTCCCGGCCTTCATCGTCAACCAGAATAAACATCTTGCCCTGCCGGGCATCGTCCAAAATATCCTCAATGCTCGACAGATATGTTTGGTCCTTTTCGATAACGTCGCTCACAGCGTCTCCTTTTGTGCCGAACTTTGCGCCAAGCGGGCTACATAGCGGGCCAGCACATCAATTTCCAGGTTGACCAGGTCGCCGGCCTTGGCGCCGCCGAAGGTGGTCATTTCCTGAGTATGGGGAATAATATTGATACCAAAGCCGGCCTCGTCCACTTCATTGACAGTCAGGGAGACGCCGTTCAGACAGACCGAGCCCTTGGGTGCGATATAGGGTGCCAGATCATCGGTAAGGCTAAAGCGGAAACGCAGGCTGTCGCCATCCGCCGCCACGTCCGCGATCTCCACCACGCCGTCCACATGGCCCGAGACGATATGCCCGCCCAGTTCGTCACCCACTTTCAGGGCCCGCTCCAAATTGATCGGGGTGCCGACCGCCCAGTCGCCCAGGTTTGTGCAGTCCAGGGTTTCCGCCGAGGCGGTGACCGAGAACCAGCCCGGTGCCTTGTCGACCACGGTCAGGCAAACCCCCGAGCAACAGATCGAGGCGCCGATGGCGATCGAGGCGCTATCGTAGGAGGAGGCGATGACGAATTTCGTATCGCCGGCGGGCTCGACCTGATCGACCCGGCCGATATCTGTGATGATGCCAGTAAACATACCCCTATTTAGCCCCGTTGGACGTAGCTTTCCAGTACATCGTCACCCAAGTTTTCAATTCCCTGCCGTTGAAAGCGCGGCATTTGCTCCAGCACGGCCAGGCCCAGCGCACCAAATACCGGCAAACCGTCGCCGCCAATCAAGCTGGGCGCGCGGAACCAGGCCAGATTATCAACCAAACCGGCGGCCAAAAAGGCCGTCGCAACGGCACTTCCCCCCTCCACCAGCAAGCGTGTAATGCCGCGCCCGGCGAGGCTCTCCAACGCCGCCGCAAGGTCGATCCGGCCATCGCCAGCCAGTTGCGTGGATATAATTTCGCAGCCCTGTGCCTGCAAAGAAGCCGCGTCACTGTCGGCTCCGGTGAGCAGCCATAAGGGATGATCGCCGGCGCTACGGACCAGGCGGCTATCGTGTGGCAACCGCAATCGGCTATCCAAGACCACGCGCACAGGCGACCGTGCCGCCATGCCCGGCAAGCGGCAGGTCAATTCCGGGTCATCGGCCAGGGCGGTGCCGATACCGACCAAAATCGCGTCATGCTCGGCTCGCAACAGATGGCCCCGGGCGCGGGCCGCCGCGCCGGTAATCCACTGGCTTTCACCCTGGGCGGTGGCGATCCGGCCATCCAGGGTCGAGGCCAGCTTCAAGGTCACCAGGGGTCGGTTGCCATTTATCCTGGCAAGAAAACCGGCGTTCAGCGCCGCCGCCCGCGCCGCCATTGCCGGCCCGGCCCAGTCCACGGCGATACCGGCGGCGTCCAGCATTTCCGCGCCACGGCCATCGACCCGCGGATCAGGATCGGGCGCGGCGATAACCACGCGGGCGATGCCGGCCGCGATCAGGGCCTCGGCGCAAGGCGGGGTCTGGCCATGATGAGCACAAGGTTCGAGAGAGACATAGGCGGTAGCGCCCTTGGCCAGAACACCGGCCTGTTTCAGAGCCACGGATTCTGCGTGCGGGCGGCCGCCGGGCTGGGTCCAGCCCCGGCCCACGATACGACCGTGCCCGACCACGACACAACCTACCGCCGGGTTGGGCCAGACATTGCCCAGACCGCGCGCGGCCAGGGCCAGCGCCAAACCTAGATAGTCGTCGCTTGACCTTTGCGGCGGGCCTTCTGGCAGGGTCGCATCAATCTTGGTCAATCTCCTCGTCGCCACCGATCTGGCCGACGAAATCTTCGAAATCGCGGGCCTCGCGGAAGTTCCTGTAGACGGAGGCAAAGCGCACATAGGCCACCGGATCGAGATTGGATAGCGCCTCCATCACCAGTTCGCCCACCGCTTCCGAGCGGATCTCGTTCTCGCCCGAACTTTCCAGACGGCGCTGAATGCCGTTGACGACCCGCTCCACCCGTTCCTCGTCCACTGGACGCTTACGGCAAGCCAGTTGGATCGAGCGGATCAATTTGTCCCGGTCGAAGGCCACCCGCTGACCGTTCTTTTTCAAGATCATCAGATCACGCAGTTGCACCCGCTCGAAAGTGGTGAAGCGGGAGCCGCAATCGGCGCAAAAACGCCGCCGCCGGATCGCCGCATTGTCTTCCGTGGGGCGGGAATCCTTAACCTGGGTATCGTTATGACCGCAAAATGGGCAACGCATCAGAAACTTTTATCCTCAATCGCAAATTGGTTTGAAAATTGCCTGCTCAATAACCGCTCAATAAATGGGGAAAGACGCGCACAAGGTCTCGACCTTGGCCCGCACCTCCTGCTCGACCGCCGCATTGCCCTCCGGTCCATTGGCGGCTAGACCATCCAGTACATCGGCAATCAGATGGCCGACCATTTGGAATTCGGCAACGCCAAAGCCCCTGGTCGTGGCCGCCGGCGAACCAAGACGGACGCCGGAAGTCACGGTCGGCTTTTCCGGATCAAACGGCACGCCGTTCTTGTTGCAGGTAATCCCCGCCCGCTCCAAGGCATCTTCAGAGATATTCCCGGTCAGGCCCTTGGGACGCAAATCGACCAGCATCAAATGCGTGTCCGTGCCGCCCGAAACGATATCCAGGCCGCGCTCCTGCAACACCGCCGCCAGGGCCTGGGCATTCGCCACCACGGCATGGGCATAGGCCTTGAACTCCGGCGTCATGATCTCCTTGAAGGCCACCGCCTTGCCGGCGATCGCATGCAACAACGGCCCGCCCTGCAGACCAGGGAACGTGGCGGAATTAATCTTCTTGCCCAAGGCATCATCGTTGGATAGCACCATGCCGCCACGGGCACCGCGCATGGTTTTATGGGTCGTGGTCGTGACAACATCGGCAATGGGCAAGGGCGAGGGATGGCTGCCGCCGGCCACAAGGCCCGCAAAATGCGCCATATCGACCATCAATTTAGCCCCGACATCATCGGCAATCTTCCGAAAAGCGGCAAAATCGATGACCCTGGGATAGGCTGAACCACCCGCGACGATCAACTTCGGCTGATGTTCGCGGGCCAGGCTCGCAACCTCGTCCATGTCGATCCTGGCATCCTGCAGACGGACGCCGTATTGCACGGCGTTGAACCATTTACCCGATTGGTTGGGCGGCGCACCATGGGTCAAATGTCCGCCAGCGGCCAAGGACATGCCCAGCACCGTATCGCCCGGCTTCAGGATCGCCATGAAGGCCGCCTGATTGGCCTGGGACCCCGAATGCGGTTGTACATTGGCGAAGCTGCAGCCGAAAATCTCCTTGGCCCGGTCGATGGCAAGCTGTTCCACCACATCAACGAATTCACAGCCGCCGTAATAGCGCCGGCCCGGATAGCCCTCGGCATACTTATTCGTCAGAACGGAGCCCTGCGCCTGCAAAACCGCCCGCGAGACGATGTTTTCCG
>CAYWYB010000307.1:0-6669 GCA_964462145.1 uncultured Rhodospirillaceae bacterium | reverse complement strand
ATCCCAGCACTGGAAATCCGGGCGGCGCGGAAGCCGCATTCGGCAGCTATTTCACTGCCGCCGCGCGCAGTGCGGGCAGCGGGGCGCGGACTGAAGAGATCCGCCAGCGCCGCATTGCCGCCGCTCTGTCACCCCTGGTTATTCAATCAATCGTACAGCAGCCAAGGCAAATCCCTGCCATCATGGCAGGCCTTGGGGCCGCGGCACCGCATGTTGCCCCAGGCATTACCCAGCAGGCCATGAACGCCTTTCCCGGTTTCGCCGATCAGATCGCCCGTGCCGCCGGGCCAGCGGGCGGCACGGCGGCGGGCCGGCCAGGGGTAGGGGGTACGGTCTGGCCGGTTACAAGGCCGCCGGCACGGGCGGCACTGGCAAACCGTACCTTGCGTTTTGATTCCATCGCCAACCGCGCCAATGCTCCAGCGGCAAGGGCGGCGGCCTGGGCGATCTCGGCCATTGCCAGCAACCCAGGCGCCATTGATCAAATCATGAGCCGCGCCATACCCGCCGCCCCCGGCAGCGAAAGCGCCGTGGTCGAGGCGGTGCAAGCCGCATATCCCGGCTTCGCTCCCCGCATCGCCTCCGCCGCCGCCCGCGCGCCCAGAGGGCAGTTGCCTCTGGTAGGTATCCCCGCGATACCGGCCGCGCCGACGGCAATCGCACGGGCGCCCATGGCCCCCTTGCCTGCCGTACCCCTGCCTGGCGCGCAATCAGCACCCGCCACCAGGACGCCTACCGCGTCAGCACCCGGCACGGTCAGCCCCATAAGACAGCCCGCCGCCGTACAGCAGACCGTTGCACAGGCAGCCGGTCCGCGGCCGCCGGCCACACCAGGCGGGCTGCAGCCAATGGACGGCGTGGATGAAAGCGATCTGGAACTCGACGATCCGGTAGAGCCGATGAACCGGATTATCTTCGCGTTCAACGATACGGTCGATCTGGTGGTCTTTCGGCCCCTTGCCATCGCCTACGACTGGATCATGCCCGAGCCGGTCATCCAAGCGGTCCGCCGGTTCTTTCTGAACCTTGATGCGCCGGTCATCTTGATCAATGATCTGCTACAGGGTGACTTCGCCGATGCCGGCGTCACCCTTGGCCGTTTCGGTATCAATTCCACCATCGGCCTGCTGGGCCTGTTCGACCTGGCGGAAAACTTCGGCATGGAGCGCCATCACGCGGACTTTGGTCAAACCCTGCACAGCTATAAGGTCGGCGCTGGGCCTTATATAGTTCTGCCACTGCTTGGACCGGCCAGCAGCCGAGGCGCAGTGGGCAAAATCGCCGACACCCTGTTCCAACCGCTGACCTATCTGCTGAGCGGCGGCGAGAGCCTGGCCGTCGCCGCTACCAGGGGGGTGACCAAGCGGGAGGAATTGCTGGAGCCATTGGATGAACTGCGGGAAAACTCCATCGATTACTACACCGGCCTGAAAGCCGCCTTCTGGCAGGCCCGCCAGGTGGAGTTAAGAAAGGGTACGCAAGATGTTTCGGGTTTTGGCGGTGACAGCAGGGCCGACAAGCTGTTTGATGCAGCGAACTAGAGCAAGTTTCAATTAATTGGGGTCGCCCCGAGTCATATGTGGCGCAACTTAAGCTATTGGTTCAATTGCTCTATTTTAAAGTGTCCGAGCGCATTCTCTTCGAACGCGCTGTAGGGCAGGTGGATTAATTGGAGTATAGCGTTTTGCAAAAATTCGGCCCCCTGGTTGAACTCGACAAGCCGGCCTTTATCCATGAGACGGTGGAAATTTTCGGCAAGGCACGGATCGGGGAAGGTGTCTCCATATGGCCCCGCGTGGTGATGCGAGCCGAGGCGCGGGAACATGTTATCGGCCCCTACAGCAATCTGCAGGATTTCGCCCTGCTACATATCGGCGGCGGGCAAGGTGCCATCATCGGCTGCCATACCTCCATTGCGCACCGGGCCACGGTGCACGGCGCGACCGTCGGCGACAATTGCCTGATCGGCATCAACGCCACGGTGATGGACGGCGCGGTGATCGGCGACAACTGCATCGTGGCGCCACATTGTATTGTCACCGCCGGGACTAAAATTCCCGCCAATTCGATAGTTGCAGGCGTGCCCGGCGTCGTGGTGAAATCACGCAATAACTTTGTCGCCAACCGAATGAACGCCTATTCTTATCATCACAACGGCCTCGCCTATGCCAGAGGCGAGCACAGGCTTTGGGACAGCGCGGAATTTCAGGCGGCCAGAAAGGCCGAACAGGCGCGGCTGGAGGCGGAACTGGCGGCGATGCAGGCGGATTAGACACTATTTTTTTGGAGTACAACGGTTTTGCGAGACTATGGCCCCTCGGTTCAATTCGACAATCCCGCCTTCGTTCATGAAACGGCGGAAATTTTTGGCAACGCCCGTTTCGCCGAAGGCGTCTCCATATGGCCCCGGGCGGTAATGCGGGCCGAGGCGCACGAGAACGTCGTTGGCCCCTATTCCAACATTCAGGATTTCGTCATGGTTCACGTTGGCTACGACCATGGCAATCATATTGGCGCCCATTGCTCCATCGCCCATCACGCCAGCCTGCATGGCTGCACCATCGGCGACAACTGTCTGATTGGCATCAACGCCACGATAATGGACGGCGCGGTGATCGGCGATAATTGCATCATCGCCGGCCATGCCATCGTCGGGGCCGGTAGCCAGATCCCTGCTAATTCCATTGTCGCCGGCGTGCCCGGCGCGGTGGTGAAATCGCGCAATAACTTTGTCGACAACCGCATCAACGCCTTTTCCTACCATTTCATCGCCCTTGCCTATGCCAGGGGCGATCACCGGGGCTGGGCCAGCGAGGCCTATCAAACCGCCAGGGACGCAGAGCGCGCCAGGTTAGAGGCTGAAATGGCGGCAATTGACACTGACTAAATCAGGACTGAAAACCATGACCATCGAGAAACCATATCTATTGTTTTTGGGCGATGCGCCGGATCAACTGGCGGCAAAGACGGCCACGGGCATCGCGGACTGGCGGCCGGAATGGTGTGTCGGTCAGCTGCGCCTGCCCGGTTGCGGCGCCGATACCGGCCTCAGGGACGTCGATGTCGCCGAGGCGATCCGCCTGGGCGCCAAGACCCTTGTCATAGGCGTGGTCAATTCCGGCGGCTTCATGCCCGATACCTGGACCGATGCGATTTGTGACGCCCTGGCCCAGGGGCTGGACCTGGCTTCGGGCCTGCATGGCCGCTTGCAGGATTTTCCCGCCATCAACGAGGCGGCGGTGAAACATGGCCGAAAGCTGCACGACGTGCGCCACAGCGAACAGGAATTCACCACCGGCAAGGGCCATCAACGCACGGGCAAGCGCCTGCTGACCGTCGGCACCGATTGTTCCTGCGGCAAGAAATACACTGCCCTGGCCATCGAAAAGGCCATGCGGGCACGTGGCATGAAGGCCGACTTCTGCGCCACCGGTCAGACCGGCGTTCTGATCGCCGAACGCGGCGTCGCCATCGATGCGGTGATCGCGGATTTCATATCGGGCGGGGCGGAATGGCTTTCTCCGGATAATGATGCCGATCATTGGGACCTGATCGAAGGCCAGGGCAGCCTGTTCCATGCCTCTTATGCCGGCGTTTCCCTGGGCCTGATGCATGGCGCCCAGCCTGATCTTCTGGTCCTCTGCCACGAGCCCACGCGCACCCACATGCGTGGTCTGCCCCACTACCCGATCCCCGATCTGGCCGACTGTATCGCACTCAATCTGGCGAATGCCCGGTTGACCAATCCGGCCGTCCGCATGCTGGGCGTATCGGTCAATACCTCGGCCCTGTCCGACGAGGCGGCGGCAAGTTATCTGGCGGAAATTTCAGCTGAATTGTCCCTACCCTGCCTGGACGTTATGCGCGGCGGTGCCGACGGCTTTCTGGATCATCTTTAAGGCGTGAGCAATATGACGCGTACCCTTCAGGTTTATGAAGATACCTTCCCAATCGCGGGCAGTTTCACGATTTCCCGCGGCAGCCGTACGGAAATTGAAGTCATGGTGGCCGAGATCACCGATGGTGTCCATAAAGGCCGGGGCGAATGTGTGCCCTATTCCCATTATGGCGAGAGCATGGCCTCCGTCCGCCAGCAGATTGAGGCCATGGCGCCCCTTATTGGCCAGGACGGCTCGCGCGAGGAACTGAACCAGGCCCTGGCCCCCGGCGCGGCCCGCAACGCCCTTGACTGCGCTCTGTTCGATCTGGAGGCGAAGATGAGCGGCCAGAGGGCCTGGGAACTGGCCGGCCTGGCCCCGCCCCCCGACATGTTGACCGCCTATACCCTGAGCCTGGGCAGCCCGGACGAGATGGCAAAGGCGGCCCATGGCGCCAGGGATCACCGACTGTTGAAATTAAAGCTGGGTGGGACGGGCGATCCCGAGCGGGTCGCCGCGGTACGGCAAGGGGCCCCCGATAGCCGCCTGATCGTCGACGCCAACGAAGCCTGGACGCCGGACATGTTTTTACCGTTTTCAACGGCCCTGGCCGAACTGGGGGTAGAACTGATCGAGCAGCCCCTGCCCGCCGGCAACGATCAAATGCTGTCGGACTGCGCCCACCCCGTGCCGATTTGCGCCGATGAATCCTGCCACGTCAGCGCCGATCTCGACGCCCTGGCCGGACGTTACGATCTGGTCAACGTCAAGCTGGACAAAAGCGGCGGTCTGACAGAGGGCCTGATCCTGACCAGGGAAGCCAAGCGGCGCGGCTTCGGCGTCATGGTTGGCTGCATGCTCGGGACCTCCCTGGCCATGGCTCCTGCTGTACTATTGGCCAGCCTGGCCGATTATGTGGACCTGGATGGACCGCTGCTATTGGCCAGGGACCGCGAGGCTCCGCTGACGTACAACGACAGCTTCCTGTCCGGCCTCACGCCAGAGCTTTGGGGTTGATACCAAGTTGCGGTGATAAAGACCCATATAGACGCTCTACGAAAGCTTTCGAGTAGGAGCGCCCAATACGCCCCTGGGCGCCGTGGTACTGGTACCGTCGGCGCTTCCACTCCTACCCGAGGAGCTCCTGAAACGATCTATATGGATCTTTATCACCGCAACTTGGTATGGATAATCCATGCAAATACAGAATCTTTTTTTCGCGCAAATTCAAAAACAGTCTTAACAAAAATTAAACCAAAACAGTGGATCGTAAGACCGCGACCAAGACAAACTGCGAATTTTCTTCGTTTTTCTTTTGATCTAGGGATGGTGAATCGCATAAACTTTGGTGATTCGATGACCGACAATTCATCAATGCTTGATGTGACATGGATCACTTGCGAGCAAAGGAGGCCATTCGTATATGTCTGTTACGCCGCCAGCGAAAGGAAGTTGCCTTAACAGGCAACGAAATTCCAGAGTTGACGGTTAACATGCCGCGGCTGGGTCCGACCAGACAACGCCAAGGCAGCATGCCACGCCCGTAGCACGCCACTGCTGCGAACCGGATAATTAACCAGGAGGACCTCATAATGTTGGGTCTCATGACTAAAGTACAGACACGCGTAACCGATCTGAAGGAATTCTGCCAGGACAGCTCAGGTGCCACCGCCATTGAGTACGGCCTGATCGCCGCCGGCATCGCTGTTGCCATCATCGCCGCCGTGTTCGCTCTGGGCGACGAGGTGAAGGGCTTCTTCGAAGACATTCAAACACAGTTGATCAACGCGAACTAAGTCGACGCTGTTCCAATTATTGCAAGACATGCCGGGGTGCCTGCCATGCAGCACCCCGGTATTGTTTTTCAGGAATTGACCATGCCGCCTGTGCCACGTTTCGTTAAGGTCAGGCGCGGATCCCAAATGCGGGTTGCGAATGCGGATTACACATCATGGTGACGATGGCGCTGTCGTTGGTTTTTCCCATGGTCATGGTTGTGGCCATGGTCGCCGACTTTCGCACTTTCCATATTCCCAACAGCCTGCCATTGATTTTGGTGCTGGCCTACCCCTTGGCGGCGCTCAGCGCCGGATTTACCTGGCAGCAGATCCTCTGGGCCTTCGCCGTGGGCATGCTGGCACTGTTGGTTGCGGTCGTCATGTTCGCCGTCAAGATCATGGGTGGCGGCGATGGCAAATTACTGGCGGCGGCGGCATTGTGGACGGGTCAGGAACGTATTTTGGAATTTCTGTTGCTAACCGCATTGGCTGGCGGCGTTCTGGCCTTGAGTTTAATGCTGTATCGACGACTGCCACTGGCCAGCACCCTTGCGGGCATGGCCACGATGCGGCAGCTGCACGAAAAAAAACAAGACGTTCCTTATGCCATTGCTATCGGCATCGCGGGTTTGCTGGCTTATCCGCTGTTGCCAATATTGAACGTCTAACGAAGATGAAATGAATTGGCCGCACGGATATGGTTAACGAAGCTTTATTGGACGTATGGAGACACTAAGAAAATTTGGCTGATCTTTCATTTTTTCTCAATACTTTCTTTAAGTTTATTTTCTAACTTATTGATCTTATTGACGAGACAATACAAAAGAGGCCATAATTTAGGGTACGGCAATTGATTTGCGTGATCGGTGACGGGTGTTATCCACAACAGCTGTCTCCCAAGCAAGGCAATAGGTCGAAGTTGAGGGCAAGACATTGAATTTGGCGCGCATTCTGTTGATAGCCCGAATTATTCATGAGAGGGCGCAAGATTGCTGGCGAGCGTAGATTAACCT
>CAYWYB010000306.1:0-6756 GCA_964462145.1 uncultured Rhodospirillaceae bacterium | reverse complement strand
AATCCTCCCTTATGAAAACCCCTCAATATGTCCCAGGGGCGCTGACGTCAGACACAGGGCGATGGCGATTACCGGCTGTACGGCTATGACAGCGGTTTTTTCGCCCACTGTCTGACCACATTGGACGGCCAGCCCGAGCGCGCCCTGGCAGCCCAGTATTTCGGCGATTTACGCCGCCTCAATGCCGCCGTGCTTGATGGCGTCGACGCCGTGGTGCATTTGGCGGCAATCTCCAACGACCCTATCGGCAACGCCTTTACCCAGCTAACGGAAGATATCAATATTACCGCCTCTGTCGATTTCGCCAGGCAGGCCAAGGCGGCCGGCGCTCGCCGTTTCGTCTTTGCCTCCAGTTGCAGCGTCTATGGCGCCGGTCAGGCAGAGGCCTGCCGCGAGAATGCGCCGCTTGATCCCTTGACCCCGTACGCGAAGTCAAAAATTGCCATGGAGGAGGCGCTTTACGCATTGGCCGATGACGACTTCTCGGTTATCTGCCTGCGTTTCGCCACCGCCTGCGGCATGAGCGACAGGCTGCGCCTGGACTTGGTTCTGAACGACTTCGTGGCCAGCGCGGTGAGTACCGGCAAAATCGAAATCTTGAGCGACGGATCATCCTGGCGGCCGCTGATCCATGTGCGGGACATGGCGCGGGCCATCGAATGGGCCTTGGGGACAACCGAAACCGGCGCCTTTATGGCCCTGAACGCGGGTTCCGATGCCTGGAACTATAAGATCCGTGACCTGGCCCAGGCGGTCTCGGATGCCATTCCCGATACCACGGTCACCATCAATAAAGACGCGGTGCCTGATAAGCGCTCCTACAAGGTGGATTTTTCCCGCTTCTCGCAGTTCGCGGGCGGTTTTACGCCGCGCGTGGGCCTGGCCGAGGCCATTACGGGTTTAAGCGATGGCCTGCGCGCGATCGGATTTGACGATCCTGATTTCCGCCAGTCCAATCTGATGCGCCTGAGGATGCTGTTGAGCCATCAGGAGCGGGGCACCCTGGACGCTGATTTGAATTGGCTCCGCTGAAGCAATCCCGCTCTCCGGCAAACCCCTATTTGTAGATAATTCGTTAACCATGCCCCCTTAATATTCCGTTTAGGTGCATTAACGTGCACCTGATTTTTGTGTGAGGGACGGGATTCCGAGGAAGGCTCTGGTTATGCGACTGACCGGCTCAGGGAACGAAGTGACGGCGGAAAAAGGTAAATGGGCGGTTATCCTTTGCGGTGGCCAGGGCAGTCGCTTGGGCTCGATCACGCAGCACACGCCAAAATCCCTGGTTGAGGTCCACGGCAAGCCGATACTCTGGTACATATTTTGGGCTTTGTATAAACGCGGTTTCCGGAATTTCGTGCTGCCCCTTGGCTACAAGGGCGATGTGATCTGGAAATATTTCGAAGATCTGGGCCGTGATCTTGATTGTCAGATGCTGGCCCGCTTTACCGGCAATGACACGCCAATCGCCGACCGCATTGGCCAGATATCGGATCTGATCCCCGATGGCGCCGATTTTCTGTTGCTCAACAGCGACACGATTTTCGATTTCGATATTGACGGTATGTATCAATGCCACAAGGACAACGATGCCCTGGTTACGCTATCATCCGTGGAGATTATTTCCACTTGGGGCCTGATCCTGATGCAGGGCGATGATCTGGTCGGCTTCGACCGGCAACGAAAGGTGCGTCAGCTAAGTTCGGGCGGTTCGCGCGGCGAATACGGCCTGGTGAATTCCGGCATCGCATGGCTCAACAAAGAGGCGCTGCGGCACGTGGATCTGGAGACATGCGAAGATTTTGAGACCTCTTTGTATCAGCGCATTATCGAGCTTAAACGCGGCGCCCACTATCTGATTAGCGGCTATTGGTACCCCATTGATACGCCCAAGGACCTGCAGGTGATCAATATGGATGTTGGCGACAATCATGCCAGCGGCGGTCAGGCCCTTGATGTGCGCGATGATCTGGAAATGGTCGGGTATAATTCCAGGGCGGCCATGCCGAGGATCGGCGGCGCATGAACGACGACAGTCTGATCGCCCGCTATCGCTATGGCGCGCAATACGTCGGCGACTTTCAGGAATTCAGATCGGACATCGCGAGTAAAACCTTTATTCCCCATCAGGTGGAATTTCAGCCGCCGCCACGGGGACGGAAAATCTGCTGGCTGGATTGTCCCTATTGTTACGGCGGTTCCGCCCATGACGACGGCGGGCGGCTGACAAAAGAACGCGCCTTGGAGATCATGGCGCAGATCGCCGGGGGCGGCGTGAAGAAAGTCATTTTTGCCGGTTATGCAACAGATCCCCTGAATTGCGAATACATTGATGATCTGTTGCGGATGGCGATCGACAACGGCCAGATCTTCGGTTTCAATACCAAGGCGTTGAAGCTTTCCGAAGAATTTCTCAGCCTGCTGTCACGCACCGATCTTGCGCCACAGAGTTACATGAGCATCAGTGTCGATGCGGGTTGTAACGAGGTCTATAACGCGGTCCATGACGTTCCGGGCAATGCGAAACTTTATGACCGGGTCCTGCAATCCATCACGCGGGCGGGCGCCGCGCGCCGCGCCAACGGCAATCTGTTCGATCTCTCCGCGACCTATTTGATCAATGGCCGCAATCATGATGTGGAGCAGGTTCAGCGTTTCATCCACGATTTTCAGGAGGCGGGCTGCAACATGTTGCGCTTTGCCTTTGCCCAGCCGCCGCGCGGCATAGAAACCGCCGATGGCGTGGTGCCAACAACGGATGACGTCAGACGCTATGGCGAGACCTTGCGCCCGGTCATCGCCGCCGCCGACAGCGAGGCCTGCACCACGATGCTGGTTGATGCGGACAGCGATCATGATATCTACGGCAAGGCCCGCACCGTGCCCTGTTTCGCACGCTTTACCTATCCGACGGTCGGTTTCGATGGCTGGCTTTACCATTGCTCGCAAAGCAGTTCGCCGAATTTTCACGGCATGGCGATTGGCGATTTGAACAAGAGCGACTTTTGGCAGCTGTTGTATGACTATGACGGCGAGCGGCTACCGGACTATTTCTCCGCCTGCGGCCAGCGGATGAGCCAGGCAGGTTGCCGCTGTGATCGCAAGGAGCACGTCTTGAACGCCCGTGTCATCTCGTCAGGCGCGTTCGATGACCTGGTGGTCAAGTGAGTGGCAAGCTTCCCGCCCCACGTATAGCTATTCTGGGCGCGCGCGGTATTGGCCGTGTTCATGCCCGGATTTTTCACGCCCTCGGCGCCGATGTATGTGCCGTGCTCGGCCGTGACGATGCGGGCGCCGGGCAGGCCGCGCGGGATCTTTCGGATAGTCTCGCCATTGATGCCGTGGCGTACTCCGATCTGGAAACATTGCTCTTGCAACCTTTGGACGGCGTTAGCATTTGTACGCCGCCGGCGGTTCATTTTGAACATATCATGGCGGCTTTCGATCAGGGCTTGCCGGTCTTTTGCGAGAAGCCGCTGTTATGGAATGACCGTTGGAATGAACAGGATTTGGCACAGAATCTAACCAGCCTGCGGGACCATCCCGCCCGGCGCCTGTTCGTCAATACCTCCAATGCCTATCTTGTAGATGCAGTGGCGGAACAGCTGCCGCCAGGCGAGACGGTCAAGCATTTTGCCTGTCATTTCCACACCCAGGGCCCGTATCGGGGCCGCGATATCGCCGTCGATCTGCTGCCGCACGCTCTGTCGATATTGTTGCGTTGTCTTGGCGAGCGCGCGTTGACGGATGTCCGCATGCAAGTGGCGGCGCACGGCTGCCGCTGTTGGTTTTCCTATGGAGGCTGTAAGGTTGAATTCGATTTTCGCCAAGGCCCCGACCTGGATAAAAGTCTTGGCTTTGCTTGCGACGATGTTTCCTTCAAGAGGATGCAGAAGGGCGAGGGCGTGAACTATAAAGTCAGTCTTGAAAACACTGCCAGCGGACAACGCTGGCCCAGCCGGGATCCGTTCGCGGCCTATATCGCCGATTTTCTTGACCATTGCCAAGACGGCGGCGGCGACCGCTTTGACGAAGCCGCCTTGAACATGCGCCTGATGGCGCAATGCCTGAAATCGTGACGGGGCTTGAAACGTGAACTGCCGCCACTGCCATAAGCCGCTGAGCCACATTTTTTTGGATCTGGGATCTGCGCCGCCCTCCAACGCCTTTCTCTCGGCAGAGGAGCTACAGGCGGCGGAAAGCTATTATCCCCTGAAGATCTATGTCTGTGAAAATTGCTGGCTGGTGCAGACCGAGGATTATGCCGCCGCCGAACAATTGTTCGAGGCCGACTACGCCTATTTTTCCTCTATCTCCACCAGTTGGCTTGAGCATGCCAGACGTTACGCCGAGATGATCATTTCCCGACTGGGACTGGGGCCGGACAGTCTGGTCATGGAGATCGCGGCGAATGACGGCTATTTGCTGCGCAACTTCGTGGCCGCCGATATTCCCTGCCTTGGCGTTGAGCCGACGGCGGGCACGGCGGCGGCGGCCAGGAAACTGGGCATTCCCATTCGCGAGGAATTCTTCGGCTCGGAACTGGCCGGCCGACTGACCGGGGAGGGCCTGCGGGCGGATCTGATCATTGGCAACAACGTTTTCGCCCATGTTCCCGATATCAACGACTTCACGGCCGGCATGAAGGCCGTACTGAAACCCGGCGGGACGATCACCCTGGAATTTCCCCACCTGATGCGGCTGATCGCGGAATGTCAGTTCGACACCGTCTATCACGAACACTTTTCCTATCTCTCCCTGTTCGCGGTCCAGCGTATTTTTGCCGCCCAGGGCTTGCGGGTTTTCGATGTGGAGGAACTTGATAGCCATGGCGGCAGCCTCAGGGTCATGGGCTGCCACGACGATGATGCCCGTCCAACCTCCGACAACATCGATCGGTTGCTGGTCCGGGAGGAACAGAGCGGTCTGCGCAGCCTGCAAATCTATCGGGACTTTCAGGCCGTGACGGATCGGGTCCGCGACGCGGCGCTGGATTTCCTGAAGGCGCAAAAGGCTGCCGGCAAGGCGGTCGCGGGCTACGGCGCCGCGGCCAAGGGCAATACCCTGCTGAACTATGCCGGCGTTAAACCGGATCTGTTGCCCTATATCGTCGATGCCGCGCCATCAAAGCAGGGCAAGTTTACGCCCGGCGGCCACATACCCGTTCTTGACCCGGAGGAGCTGCGTCAACGGCAACCTGATTTCGTCTTGATCCTACCCTGGAATATCGCGGCGGAGGTTAGGAGCCAACACGGCTATATCGCCGATTGGGGCGGCAGGTTCGTGGTCGCGGTGCCATCATTGCAGGTGCTTTAAGCGCCAAGGATTTCCCGCCCGAAACGTTGGAAGTTTTCCTGATAGCCTTCGCAGGTTTCCGCCAGGGCTTCGGTGAAGGGATAGTGTGGCTTCCAGCCCAGCGCCGCACGCACCTTGGCGCATGAAAGCGTCATATCGGGAATCTCCTGGCTGGCCGTCGGTTCCAGCCTTACCTCGTCCGTATGGCCATGCAGGGCGGTGATCTCTTCGACAATGGAGAGGACATCGCGTTTTATCTCGTTTGAAAAATTGAACGCTTCGCCAAGATGTTCATTCCTGTCCAGGGCATCGAGCACCCGATCGTGAAGGCGTACCGCATCCTTGATATACAAAAAGTCCCGGGTCATCGTGCCGTCGGAGCGCAGGACGATGGGCTGCTTCTGAAAAATCTGCCGGTTCACGTAGGGGACGATCCTGTTGAAATCGAAATCAAAGGCGCCGAAAAAATTGCCGCAGCGCACATTGATGATCCGCAGGCCGTAATACTTGCCATAGAAAGCGCCTAACTGGTCCTGTGACTGTTTGGCGATTTCATAGATGGTGCCGGTATGGAAGGGCATATCCTCGACAAAGGGGATCGGGTTGCCGAAATAGACCTTGTCCGTGATGTGATTGACGATGCGGGTTTCCAACTCCAGCTGACGTATCGCCTCGGCAATGTTGAGCAGTCCGGTGGCTGATGAATTGAAAGTTTCCAGCGGCATTTTGCGCGACTGGTTGACGTCGGCGATAGCGGCCAGATGAACCACCACATGAGGACGGTGATACGCCATCAGTTCGTGCATTTGCTCAAAGCTATCCAGGTCACATGGTATTTGTTCCACGCGCTCGGACAGTTTCAAGAGGCTAAACATTGAAGGTTTGACCGTAGTGGATGCTTGGCGGCGGGTCAAAATGCCCACCTTGGCCTTTTTCTCGAGGAAATATTCGCACAGATGCGAGCCGAGAAATCCTGTTCCGCCGGTAATAAGAACATCCATGGCATTGTCCGATATATTGAATTCGCTCTCTTAGTAGCAGCTATCCGCCGAACCGGGGTAGGAATCTCTTGCTGCCGGCGCCTGTGGTCCTATATTGCCGGCCATGTTGAGCACAGAGACAATGGATCAGGTTCAAGAGCCCACCTTGGAGCAAATGATCGCCGACGGTATCCGCCTGGATGGGGTGGAGAATGGCGCGCGGGTCGTCGTCGCCATGTCGGGCGGCGTCGATAGTTCCGTCTGTGCCGCCCTGTGCCAGCGCGCGGGCTATGAAGTCGTGGGCATTACCCTGCAACTATACGATCACGGCCAGGCCATACAACGCGTTGGTGCCTGTTGCGCGGGCGCTGATATTTATGACGCCAAGGCGGTGGCGGATATCCTGGGCATTGCCCATTATGTGCTGGATTATGAAGACCGCTTCCGCGCCGCCGTGATCGACGAGTTCGTCGATGATTAT
>CAYWYB010000305.1:0-6809 GCA_964462145.1 uncultured Rhodospirillaceae bacterium | reverse complement strand
CGCCTCAGGCTCGCGTACAGCGAGATCGGCCAGAACCTTCCGGTCAATCTCGATGCCCGCTACCTTGAGGCCGCTCATAAATCGGGCGTAGTTGACACCATGTTCCCGGCTGGCCGCATTGATCCGCTGGATCCACAGAGCCCGGAAATTCCGCTTGCGCACGCGCCGGTCGCGGTAGGCGTATTGCCCCGCTTTTTCGACCGCCTGTTTGGCAATGCGGATGGTGTTCTTGCGCCGGCCTTGATAGCCAGAGGCCTGAGCCAGAACTTTTTTGTGTTTGGCGTGAGATGTCACGCCGCGTTTTACGCGCGCCATTTTCTAAATCTCCTCGCCTAGCCGTATGGCATGAATTTTTTGATGATCTTGGCATCCGCGTCCGACATCAACGTGGTGCCACGATGATTACGGATCTGCTTGTTGGTGCGTTTGATCATACCGTGTTGCTTACCCGCGTAGGCACGGCGAACCTTGCCGGACGCGGTCAGCTTAAAGCGCTTTTTCACGCTCGATTTGGTCTTCATCTTGGGCATTTCGATCCTCCTATACGTTAGGATAAGCCATAAAAAAGGGCGGCCGGGCATGCCCCGGGCCTCAGCCCGCGCCGGCGCGCCGCTCAGAACGGCGGTTTATAGCGCCGTGGCTTAGCCTACGCAACAGGATAGTTTGGCTATTTTCTTAACGAATAGCCGCATTGTCTTTGCGGTTGGGTCTTTATCACGGCGCCACCGTATAGGATAACAAAAGGAGGGGCAGCGGCTTTCACCGCTGCCCCATCAGTTGGATACCCTTATGTGTCTGGTTGTGCGTCTAGATGTTTTTCAATTGGTCGCCAATCGGTAATTGGCGGATACGTTTGCCGGTGGCATCAAAGATGGCGTTGACCAAGGCCGGGGTATACGGAGGCACCGCCGGTTCGCCGACGCCACAGGGGCGCAGGTGGGTAAAGTCCTCAATCAAGTGCACCTGCACATCCAGGGGCGCATCAGTAATCCGGCTTACCGGATAGTCATCGAAGTTACCTTGGTCGACCGCGCCCTTGGTTAGGGTAATCTTGCCCGTTCGGGCCACGGTATTGCCGTAGACCACGGCACCTTCGACCTGTTTCCTGATGCCTTCCGGGTTAACGTAACGGCCGCAATCAATGGCCACATCGACCCGTGGAATATGCAGGCTGCCGTCATCATGAACCACTACATGCACCGCCGTCGCCACATAACTTTGGAAGCTGCGGTGACAGGCCAAGCCGAGGCCCTGGCCCTTGGATAGGATCTTGCCATAGCCCGATTTGGCCGCGACCGTACGCAATGCGTTGGACAGGCGGTTCGGCATGATCGGCCAGTCCTCTGTCGAGTCGCCATAGTTCCAATACTTCTCCACCCCGTCCTTGGTCAGGTCCATATTTTCCGCATCGCCGATCAGCTCTAGCAGCATTTCAAGCGGATCGCGCCCCACCGCCGAGGCCAGCTCGTTGGCGAAACAATTCATCGCATAGGCATGCTGGATATTATTCACCGAACGGTACCAGCCGACCCGGATCATGACATCCGCAGTACCATTTTCGATGCGGATGTTGGGTACGTTGTTGTACGGCAGGTCCACCAGCCCGAGGCCGAATTCAATGCCGAAGCCGTTCTTTGCCGCCGGATTCCACAAACCCAGGATCGAGGGCCAGGCACCGGAATGCTTCCACGCCGTGACCTTGCCATTGGCATCCAGACCCGCGCTCAAGGTTTGTGCGCAGGCGGCATGATAATAGCCGTTGCGAATTTCGTCCTCACGGGTCCATTGCACGCGGATCGGCGCGCCGACCATCTTCGACAAAATCGCTGCCTCGCAGATGAAATCAGCCTTGGATTTGCGGCCGAAACCACCGCCCAACAAGGTCACTTCACATGCGACATCCGCCTTATCCACACCCAGCGCCTCGGCCACATATTGCCGGGCCTGGTTTGGCGACTGAGTTGCCGCGATGATCTTGACCGGTTTTACCGTGGCATCGACGACCGCCACCGGAGGTTCCATGGGTGTGTGGATGAAATACGGCACAAAGTATTCCGCCTCGACCACTTTCGCCGCCGATTTCAACGCGAGATCAACATCGCCACGATCACGGATCTTCATGCCACCCTTGCGGGCCGAAGCACGCAGGGTGTCGTCATAGGTGCTGGAATCATGGGCAACATGGGCCCCTAGATCCCAATTGATCTTCAGCTTGTCGCGCCCCTGCATGACCGACCAGGTGTTGGCGCCGATTACCGCGACACCGCCCAGGGCGCGGAATTCAGCTCCCTTGTCATCGGCCAACGCGGGAATTTCAACCACCTGCTCCACACCTTGGACTTTCAGGGCTTCCGTGGCATCAAAGGATTTCACCTTGCCCCGGTAGACGGGACAACGGGCAACCACGGCGATCTTCATGCCGGGGATGGTGACATCGGCGCCATAGCTAGCCCCGCCCGTGGTGATATCAAAATTGTCCACCACCGGCATGTCCTTGCCGATATATTTCCATTCCGACGGATCCTTCAGCTTCGGCTTGGCTTTGCCCGAACCCGTATGATAGACACGGTGGTCCTTGGCATAGACCTCGTAGGGTTCGGCGCCCCAGGTCTTGGCGGCCGCCTGCTCCAGCACATAGCGCGCCGAGGCACCCATTTCACGCATCGCGTCGAAGCCGTGACGCGTGCTGCGCGAGCCGTCGGTGTTTTGGGCGTCTTTGCCGGGCGGGTCGTATTTTGTTGGATCGCCCGGCGCCTGCCAGATTTTTACCCGGTTCCAGTCAGCTTCCATTTCATCGGCGATGATCATGGGCATGCCCGTCCGCACCCCCTGGCCCATTTCTGAACGGCTGCAGGTCAGCGTCACCATTCCGGACGGATCAATGGCGACGAAATGATTTGGCGCGGCCGCGGCACCGGCCGCCTGGGCTTCACCAAATAGGCCCTTTGGCGCCACATGTGCACCGAGCACAAGGGCGCCCGTGGCACCCACGGTTTTCAGCATATCGCGGCGGCTGAGATTAAGTATCTGTACCATGATCACACCTCCTTTGCCGCTGTTCGCACGGCGGCATGAATGCGTTGGTAAGTGCCGCAACGGCAGATGTTGCCTTCCATGCCATCAAGAATGTCCTGGTCGCTGGGATCCGGATTTTTGTCCAGTAAGGCCGCTGCCTGCATGATCTGGCCGGACTGGCAATAGCCGCACTGGGGCACATTCTCGGCCCGCCAGGCGCGCTGTACCGGATGGTTGCCATCCGCGTCCAGACCTTCGATGGTGGTGACTTCGCGGCCCTCGGCGTCCGCCATGGTGGTGACACAG
The DNA here is from genome assembly GCA_964462145.1 of uncultured Rhodospirillaceae bacterium. Classification (GTDB taxonomy): domain Bacteria; phylum Pseudomonadota; class Alphaproteobacteria. Next base: position 3,488 of record CAYWYB010000305.1, on the reverse strand, counting down.
CTGCGCACGGCTTCACCGCTCAGGTGCACCGTGCAGGTGCCGCACAAGGCTTCGCCGCAGCCAAACTTGCTTCCCGTCAGTCCAAGCTCGTCCCGAAGATACCAAAGCAACGGCATTTCCCCGTCGCCATTGAACTGCCGGCTGATACCATTAACCTTCAATGCAATCATAATTCGCCCCCCATAGCGATAATTGTAATTGTTAGGCGCCTGCTTTTTTGACGGCGCTCGAGATTATGTATAATGTTATTATGGGCAATGTTGCGTGGTCTCTGTCTATAGACAAAATACGCAAGCCAGTTCTCACACTACAATTTTTCGAGAGCCATCAAGACGGTATCCGAGATGACAGATCTATGTTCCGTGAGCGTAATCCAGGGCTATTCCTCCAATGTCGCGGCAAGGCGTTCGGCGGCTTCGGCATAGTCCTGCATGAAGTCGTAGACGACCGAGCGGGCGGATTGTTCATTATTCATCAGCCCGACGGCCTGGCCGACGTAATATGTCGCTAATTCCTTCGCGCCTTCGTGACCGGTTGCCGCCAGTTTGTCGATTTTCTCCATGGCCGGTTTGCTGAGGACGCCTTGCAGGGGCATGGGCAGTGGATCGGGCGCGGCGGGGGCGCCCCAGGCGTCGGTCCAGGCGGATTGCAACTGCCGGGTCGGCTTGCCGGTTCGGCTGCGCGAGCGCACCGTATTGCGGGAATGCGCCGCCAGCATCTTTTCCTTCACCGTCGGGGTGGTTTCCGCCTCCGCCGTGGTCAGCCAGACCGAACCGGTCCACACGCCCGCCGCACCCATCGCCATGCAGGCGGCCATCTGCCGGCCCGTCGCGATGCCGCCGGCGGCCAGGGCAAACATGTTCGGATAGGGTTTGATCGTCTCGAGCACTTCGGGCACCAGCACCATGGTCGAAACCTCGCCACAGTGGCCGCCCGCTTCAGTGCCGGAGACGATCAGAATATCGACCCCGGCCTCTGCGTGCTTGATGGCGTGCTCCCGCGCGCCGGTCAGGGCGCCGACCGCCACGCCGTTGGCCCGGGCCTGTTCCATCATGAAATCGGGCGGTACCCCCAGGGCGTTGACGATCAGCTTGATGGGATGGGCGAAAGCGACGTCGAGGAGCCGTCCCGCCCCTTCCGGGCGCAGATTTTCGCCATACCGACCGTCGTCCCCCGCCTCCCACAGATCATCAACGTCGAGCCCATGGCGGGCCAGCAAGTCGGTGATATAGGCGCGGTGTTCAGGGGGAATGCGCGCCTCGAGCTCCGCCGCCGTCGGCGCTTCTCCCTTGGCGACGATTTTGTTGGGGATCAACAGATCGACCCCATAGGGCTTGCCGCCCACATGCTCGTCGATCCAGTTGAGTTCAATCTCCAGGCTTTCCGGTGTGTGGCCGACCGCCCCCAGCACGCCAAAGCCGCCGGCATTGGTCACCGCCGCGACGACATCGCGGCAGTGGGTGAACGCGAACAGCGGAAATTCGATCCCCAGCTTGTCACATAATTTCGATTTCATGATCTCTCCAATCCTCGGCAATACTCTCGGCCACGGCAGCGAAGGCACGTTGGTATTGGAACATCATGTCATAATTCGTGTGGCAAGCTCCAGTCATCGAAAGCACGGCGCGGGATGTGAGCGCCTTCGCCGCGACTCGGTTGATCTCTCAACCAGCGCAACAGGATAGTTTGGCGATGTCTTTCTCGAATGTTTGCGCCGCCAGTTTCAAACCTTCCACCGTGGTCAGGTAGGGAAAGATCATCTCGCCCAGCTCCACATAGGTCATGCCCTGGCGGATGGCCAGGGCGGCGGTCTGGATACTGTCGGCGCCGTCCGGCGCCAGAATATGTGCGCCCAGCAGCCGTTTGCTCCCGCTGTCGGCCACCAGTTTGATCAGGCCGCGGGTATCGCGGGCGGCCAGGGCGCGGGGCACGAATGCCAGCGGCAATACCGAGGTCACCACGTCGTGCCCGGCGGCGCTTGCCCCGGCCTCGGTCAGGCCGACGGTGGCGACCTGCGGGTCAGTGAAGACCACCGCTGGCATGGCGTTGTTGTCGTAGACCAGGCTGTCGCCGTTCAAGGCGTTTTGCGCCGCGATCTTGGCGCCATGGGCCGCCATATAAACGAATTGGTCTTGGCCCGTGACATCGCCGGCGGCATAGATGTTGGCCCGGGAAGTACGCATGCGCTCGTCAACGGCAATGCCGCCATTGGCATGGGTCTTGATACCGGCCTGTTCCAGGCCGAGGCCCAGAGTATTGGGCCGCCGACCGGCGCTGAGCAAGATGCGCTCCGCCGATAGAACCTGCACGGCCCCATCTATTGCAACAGTCAGGGCGACGCCGGTTTCCGTTCGTTCAATGCTTTCATAATTCACGCCGTCCATCACCCTCACGCCCTCGTCGCGCAGAAAGCCGCGCAGTGCATCGCTGATTTCCGGTTCGCCTTCGGGCAACAGCCGGCTGCGGCAGGCGATGGTCACGGCGACCCCGGCGCGGGCCAGCATCTGTGCCACCTCGCAACCGATATAGCCGCCGCCAAGCAGCAGGATGGAGCGCGGCAGCTCTGCCAATTCAAAGGCGGTGGTGGAGGTCAGATACGATATATCCGCCATGCCCGGAATAGCCGGGACACTGGCATGGGAACCTGAGGCGATGATGATTTTCTCCGCCCCCAATAGGTCACCGTCAAATAACAGGCCATCGCCATTGAAGGCCGCCGCGCCAGGGAGATAGTCGATGCCGGGGTAATTTTCCAACTGGTCGATATATTTGCTCTGGCGCAGGCTGGCGACCAACTCGTCCTTTTGCCCGATGATGGCGCTCCAGTCCGCCAACCGCCCGCTGGCCTCAATGCCGGCGAAGCGCCCGGCATTGGCTTGGTGCAGGGATTCAGTGGCCCGGATCATGGTTTTGGACGGCACGCAGCCCACGTTGACGCAGGTTCCGCCGATGGTGCCATGGCCTATCAGGGCCACCTTGGCGCCTTGCTCGGCGGCGGTGATGGCGGCGGAAAACCCGGCTGAGCCGGCACCGATCACGGCCAGATCATAGTTGCTCATGACGGCTTTTCCCCGGTTTCAGACTTCGCCTTGCCGCGCAAAACAAGGGCAAAGATCACCAGGCCCAGAAAACAGACCAGGGCGGGAAGCAGGATAAAATCCATCCAGGCCCCCACGATGGACGACAGCCCCACGGCGGCCAGGAACGCAACCAATGCCGGGGTGAAGCAGCACACCGCCATGACGGCGGCGCCCCCGATGCCAATCCCCAACAGTTTGTTTGATTTCGCTTCGCTTGCCATGATCTGTTCCCCGGATATCTATCCGTGCTAATCTACATCCCGTAGTAACTACGGGATCAAGCTGGATTATGGCCATTCACACAGATGTTACGCGCCCCGATGCCGCTCGCCTGTCCATCGGCGCCCTGTCCAAACGTACTGGCGTGCATTTGGAGACGGTACGCTATTACGAAAACATCGGCATCAT
>CAYWYB010000304.1:0-6826 GCA_964462145.1 uncultured Rhodospirillaceae bacterium | reverse complement strand
TAGGATTTATTTATTAAGTAAATGAATTAAATAGCAACCTGAAAAATTAAATAATATTTTATTAACACAATAAAAATACTGAAATCTGGCAGAATTTGCGAAAATTTTAGTCTTATTTTTTCAAAAATCATATTTCGAAAAAATAAAATCATATTTATCAATTGACATATTTGCGAAGTTTAGATTTAATTTAATTCAATAACAAAACAAAGCCGTCCGATGCCGGCAGGCCTGGGATCGGGATGCGGCGGTGCAGCAGGTTGCGAAAGCGGAGAGGTAAAGATGCGAACGATCAAGGGACCAGCCATATTTTTTGCCCAATTCGCGGGCGATGACGCGCCGTTCAACAGCCTGGACAGCATTTGCGCCTGGGCCGCCGGCCTGGGCTACAAGGGCGTGCAAATCCCATCCTGGGATGACCGCCTGATTGATCTGGGCCAGGCAGCCGAGAGCAAGGCCTATTGCGAGGACATTCAGGCCACCCTGGACAAACACGGCCTGGCGGTGACCGAGCTGTCCACCCATTTGCAGGGCCAACTGGTCGCCGTGCATCCGGCTTATGACGAAGCCTTTGATGGTTTCGCGGCACCGGAAGTGCAGGGCAACCCCGCCGCCCGCCAGGCCTGGGCCGCGGATCAGATGATGAAGGCGGCCAAGGCGTCCGAAAATCTGGGGCTGACCGACCACGCCACCTTCTCCGGCGCCCTGGCCTGGCCGTTCCTCTATCCCTGGCCCCAGCGTCCCGCCGGTCTGGTGGAAACCGCCTTTGATGAACTGGCCAAGCGCTGGACGCCGATCCTGAATGCCTTCGACGAAGCCGGTGTCAACGTCTGTTATGAAATCCATCCCGGCGAGGATCTGCACGACGGCGTCACGTTCGAGATGTTTTTGCAGCGGGTCGACAATCATCCGCGCTGCAACATTCTCTACGATCCCAGCCACTTCGTGCTGCAACAGCTGGACTATCTCAGCTTCATCGATATCTATCACGAACGTATCAAGATGTTTCACGTCAAGGATGCGGAGTTTAATCCCACTGGCCGCCAGGGCGTTTATTCGGGCTTCCAATCCTGGACCGACCGCGCCGGACGCTTCCGGTCCCTCGGCGACGGCCAAGTGGATTTTTCCGGAATATTTTCCAAACTCGCCGCTTATGACTTCGAAGGCTGGGCCGTGCTGGAATGGGAATGCTGTCTGAAGCATCCCGAGGATGGCGCCGCCGAGGGCGCGCCATTTATTGCCGATCACATCATTCGGGTCACCGACAAAGCCTTTGATGACTTTGCCGACGGCGGCAGTGACGAAGCGGCCAACCGCCGCATGCTTGGTATCGGTTGAGGCGCGCCGGTATGTCTGGAATAGAGAATCTTGGGCGCCGTTTGCGCCTTGGCATGGTTGGCGGTGGCCGGGATGCCTTCATCGGCGGCGTGCACCGCATCGCGGCTCGTATTGATGACCGTTATGAGCTGGTGGCGGGCGCCCTGTCGTCCAGCCCGGACAAGGCCAAGGCTTCGGGTGCCGATCTTTTGTTGGCGGAAGACCGCGCCTACGGCTCCTACCAGGAGATGGCCCGCTTGGAAGCCGCGCGCGATGACGGCATCGACGCTGTTGCCATTGTGACGCCGAACCACGCCCATTTTGGCCCGGCCAAGGCGTTTCTGGATGCCGGCATCCACGTGATCTGCGACAAGCCCCTGACCACGACTCTGGAAGACGCCGAGGCGTTGCAGGCTACGGTCGAAAGCAGCGGCCTGGTTTTTGGCCTGACCCACAATTACACCGGCTATCCCCTGGTGCGTCACGCCCGCGAAATGGTCGCGGCCGGTGAATTGGGCCGCATCCGGGTGATCCAGGCGGAATATCCGCAAGACTGGCTCAGCACCCGTTTGGAAGACGATGGCATCAAACAGGCGGAATGGCGCACCGATCCGTCCCGCAGCGGCCCGGCGGGCTGCGTCGGGGACATCGGCACCCACACCTATAATCTGGCGCGCTTTATCACCGGCCTGGAGCTGGAGGAAATCGCCGCCGATCTGCATACCTTTGTCGATGGCCGGGCCCTGGACGACAACGCCCATATGATGCTGCGTTTCGCCAATGGCGCACGCGGCATGCTGTGGTCCAGCCAGGTCGCGCCGGGTAATGAAAATGCCCTGCGTATCCGCATTTACGGAGAAAAGGGCGGCCTGGTCTGGGATCAGGAAAACCCTAATCTGTTGACCCATTCTCCCCTGGGCGAAGCCCCAAGGATCCTGCGCCGGGGCGGACCTGGCCTGGGTGCCACGGCCGAACACGCCAGCCGCATTCCTCCCGGACATCCAGAAGGCTATCTGGAGGGCTTCGCTCAACTTTACACCGATCTGGCGGATCAGATCAGCGCCCACATCCTTGGCGGTGACGCCGACCCCTTGACCATGACTGTCCCAACAGTGGCCGATGGGGTTGATGGGGTGCGCTTCATCACCCGGGCCGTGGAATCGAGCCGGGCCGGCGCCAGCTGGCTGCGGTTCTAGGGAGCGCAATCATGGCTGAAAGCGCGATATATCCCAGCCTCCGCGACCGGGTGGTGTTTGTCTCCGGCGGTGCCTCGGGCATCGGTGCCGCGATTGTTGAGAAATTCTGCGAACAGGGAGCAAAGGTCAGCTTCGTCGACATTGATGCGGACGCGGCCGAAACCATGGCCGCCAGCATCGCCGAGCGCAACCTGCCGCGCCCGCGTTTCCTGCCCTGTGATCTGAAGGATGTGGATGCCCTGCAATACACCATTGGGCAGGTCATCACCGCCGACGGCCCCATTACCGCTCTGATCAACAACGCGGCCAATGATGAACGGCACACGATTGATGAAGTCACGCCGGAATATTTCGACGACCGCATCGCCGTCAATCTGCGCCATCAGTTCTTTGCCACCCAGGCCGTGCATGGCCCGATGGCGGAAGCCGGCGGTGGTGCCATCGTCAATATCGGCTCGGTCACCTGGCTGATCGGTCAGGGCGGCATGCCCTGTTATTCCGCCTCGAAAGCGGCCATCGCCGGTTTGACCCGCTCCCTGGCCCGCGACCTGGGCCCAAAGAACATCCGGGTCAATTCCGTGCTGCCTGGCTGGATCATGACCAAACGCCAGGTGGACAACTGGCTGACGCCGGAGGGCGAAGCGGAACTGATGCAGCGCCAATGCCTGAAACGCCCGCTGCAGCCAGAGGACCTGGCCAAGGTGGTGTTATTTTTCGCCGCCGATGACAGCGGCATCTGCACCAACCAGAATTACATCGCCGACGGGGGATGGGTGTAGCCTGCCATGACCCAAACGTCCGAAATATTGGTCGAGTGCATATGGGATGCCGACGCCGTCCTGGGCGAAGGGCCCGTATGGGTGGCGCGGGAGCAGGCCTTGTATTGGGTCGATATCAAGGGCGACAAGATTCATCGCCTGACGCTGGTTTCGGGCGCGCGCACGACCTGGGCGCCCTTCGTTATGTTGCTGGTGCTGGCGGGTCTGGTCAGCGTGCCTGATTATCTGTACGAGGCCGCTGCCGTGGACCGGGCCTCGTGGTGGCGGCGCTTCAAGACCGTGACCTTTCCCTATGTGAAGGGGCTGCTGCTGCTGGCGCTGTTATTCCGCACCATCGAGACCTTCAAGATTTTCGATGTGGTCTACATCATTACCGCCGGCGGTCCCGGCACTTCGACGGAAACCATCGCGGTCTATGTCTACAAGGTCGCCTTTCAATTCTTCAAGACCAGCCAGTCATCCGCGTTGAGCTATATCCTGCTGTTCGTGGTGATCGTGCTGACCAACCTGTATCTCTACTTCGTCAACCGACGTAACGAGGAGGTCTGATCATGCTTGCGACAATTTTCAAAAGCCGCAAGGACCGTGGTTTGCGCGAGGCGGGTTGGGGCTGGACCCTGTTCGCCGGCAGCATCGGGCTGATCTATTTCTTCCCCGTGCTGTGGATCATCATGACCGCGTTCAAGACCAGGGCGGACGCCTTGGCTACACCGCCGGTATTCTTCTTTACGCCCACGTTGGAAAATTTCGTTTCCGTTTTTTCCCGGGTTGCGCAAACAGGCAATGAGGCCATTTCCACCGGCATGGGGCTGTATTTCTTCAATTCGGTGTTTGTCGCGGCCTCGGGCGTGCTGCTGGCGCTGGTCATCGGCACCTTGGCCGCCTATGGCTTTTCCCGCTATCCCCTGAAGGGCAACGATACTTATCTGTTTGTCATTCTGACCACGCGGATGCTGCCGCCGATTATCGTGATCATACCGATTTTTCTGATGTTCCGCATAACGGGCATGTCCGGCAGCTATATCGGCGTCATTCTGCTGTATGCCGCCTTCAACCTGCCGTTCTCCATCTGGATGATGAAAAGCTTCTTCGACGAGCTGGCGGCCGACGTGGAAGACGCCGCCCGCCTGGACGGCAGTACGGAACGCGGCGTGTTCTTCCGCATCTGTCTGCCGCAATTGAAGGCCGGGTTGGCCGCCACCGCCGTTTTCGCCCTGATCCTGACCTGGAATGAATTCCTCTTTGCCCTGCTGCTGACCGGCAGCGACACGCGCACCGTTCCCGTCGCCATGGCGCGGACCATCGGCGGTGAGCTGGGCGTGGATTGGGGCCTGCTGGCGGCCATTATCACCCTGTTCCTGATCCCGGTATTCGCGGTGACCTACCTGTTGCAGAACCATCTGCTGCGCGGTGTCACCTTTGGCACCATTAAGAAATAGAGGCTGGCGATATGTCGACCATTCAAACCAGCAATCTGACGAAGCAGTTCGGCGACCTGACGGCTGTCGATGGTGTCGACCTGGACGTTGCCGCCGGCGAGGTGCTGTGCCTGCTGGGCCCCTCGGGCTGCGGCAAGACAACCACGCTGCGCATGATCGCCGGCTTGGAAACGGTGACCGAGGGTGAGGTCCGCATCGCCGGCGCCAGAGTCAACGAACTGTCGCCGGCGCAGCGGGATATCGCCATGGTATTTCAGTTCTATGCCCTCTATCCCAGCCTCACCGTGGCCGAGAATCTGGCCTTTCCCTTGCGCGCCGAGAAAATGGCCCAGGCCGAGATCGACGAACGGGTGCGGGTGGTCGCGGGTAAGTTGGAGCTGGATGGCGTCCTGCACCGCCTGCCCGGCGTACTGGCCGAGGGCGAGAAGCAACGGGTCGCGGTGGCTCGCGCAATTGTCCGCGACCCCAATTGTTTCCTGTTCGATGAACCCCTAAGCCGCCTTGATGTGGAACTGCGCATGGCCATGCGCGGCCAGATCAAAGAGATCCTCTCGGGTCTGTCCAAGGCCACGGTGATCGTCACCCATGATCAGCTCGAGGCTTTGACCATGGCCGACCGCATCGCCGTGATGCGGGATGGCCGGATCGAACAGATCGCCACGCCGCACGACATTTTCGCCCACCCCAGGAACGTCTTCGTCGCCGGCTTTATCGGCACGCCGCAGATGAACTTGATGCAGGGGGAATTGCGGCAATTGAACGGCACGGCAAGTTTCACCTTGGCTGGCCAGGAGGTTTCCCTGGACGTTGCGGATGCGGCCGGTCAGCTGCGTGCCGGTGACAGCTATACGGTCGGGATCAGGCCACGGGGTCTGCTGCCGTTGTCAGAAGCCATGCCCGGTTCCCTGGCCGCGACGGTTGATCTGGTAGAGCCCATGGGCGCGGAAACCCTGTTGCATCTGCAGGCCAATGGCCAGGATATCCGTGTGGTACTGGACCGCCACAACGTGGTGCATGAGGGGGAGCGCCTGCACCTGGGCCTGGCCAGGGACAAGCTGCATCTATTCGGACAGGACGGCGGGCGGATCGAATTATGAGCCAGCAACAACAGACTATCGAGCCGCAAGCCGGTATGACTTCGCGTCAGGCCCGCCGGGTGGAATACTCCATTATTGGATTATGTTTGGCTGCCTTGGTGATGATCTTTCAGCCGTACTCTTTGACCTTGTTCTCCATCGGTGCGGGTCTGGCGGTGCTGGGCGGTCTGGCCTTTAACCTGGTGCCCCTGTGCCGGCCCGGCGTGACCGTACGGGCCTTGCTCAAGGCCGGCGGCATCGTACTTATAATCCTGGCCGTGGTGGTTGCCCTGGCGATCGGTTCGGCAAAGCTCTACGCCATCTATCTGACGGCTTAATCCGCGGTTGCCACGCCGCCGCCGCCGCGCGGATCGGCGCCGCCATGCCAACCCGCGCCATCGCGCAGCACCACATGAGCCCGCGACATCACCGGGTCGAAACTGATCGCGCTTTGCTTGACCGCATGACCCATCTCGCGCAGCGCGCGGCAGACCTTGTCCGGTGTCCGGGCTTCAAGATGCACGGCGGCGCCTTCGCAATGCAGACGCGGTACGGTAACGGCCTCGACCGGCGACATGCCAAAATCGACGATATTCAGGATCGCCTGCAGCACCGCGCTGATGATGACGCTGCCGCCCGGCGCGCCGACCACCAGCCATGGCGTGCCGTCCTTGAACAACATGGTTGGCACCATGCCCGTGGTCCGTGCCTTGCCCGCCTGAATGGAGTTGTTGCTGCCGGGAATGGGGTCGAACAGCTTCATGGAATTGTTGTGGACAAAGCCAAGCCCCGGCGTGACCACGCCCGAGCCGGTTCCGATGGTATGGGTGCACGAGGCCGCATTGCCCGCTTCGTCGTATACACAAACGTGGGTCGTGCTGGAATAGGGCGCGTGTTTGCCATCGCCAAGAAATTCGCCGGCACGGATCCGCTCCGCCCACATGGCGGCACGATCCTGGGACAGCATCATTTCCACGGGAACATCGGCGAAGTCCGGATCAGCGAGATACTCGTTGCGG
>CAYWYB010000303.1:0-6848 GCA_964462145.1 uncultured Rhodospirillaceae bacterium | reverse complement strand
GGTATCGGGAAAGCCCAGGCTGTATTTGGCCAGCACCCTGGGCCGGGCAAAGCGGTCCCAATAGGCGATGCGGTAGCTGTTGATATGCCAGTTGGGGATGACGAAATGGTTCCACAACAAAACCCGGTCCAGGGCCCGGGTGGCGGCGACCAGTTCGGCCCGGCTGTTGGCGAAGATGATATGATCGATCAGCTTGTCGATGCCCGCATCCTTGATGCCGATGTAGTTGCGGCTGCCAGGCCGGTCGGCGGCGGAGGAGCCCCAAAAGCCGCGCTGTTCGTTGCCCGGTGACAGCGACTGGCCCCAACCGCCGACGATCACGTCATAGTCGAAGTCCCGCAGCCGGTTGATATATTGCGAGGTATCGACGACCCGCACCTTGACCGTGATGCCCAGGCGCTGCATGGCCTTTTGCATGGGCGCGACGATCCGTTGGAACCCTTGGTTGACCAGCAGGAATTCGATTTCCATGGCCTTGCCAGTTTTTCCGTTGGTCAATTTGCCGTCCTTGACCTTCCAGCCGGCGCCGTCCAGCAGACGCTTGGCCTGGCGGAGGAGGCGCCGGGATTTGCCCGAACCGTCGGTCTTTGGCGCGGCATAGGCCTTGGTGAAAACTTCGTCGGGGATCTGGCCTTTCAAGGGCTCGAGAAACTTCAGCTCCCCTGGGCTGGGCAGGCCCTGGGCGGCCAGCTCCGAATTGGAAAAATAGCTCTCCGTCCGGGTGTATTGGCCAAAGAATAAATTCTTGTTGGCCCATTCGAAATCGAATGTCAGGGCCAAGGCCTGGCGCACCCGTCGGTCCTGGAACTGCGGCCGGCGGATATTGAAGGCGAAGGACTGCATTCCCGTGGGGTTGCCGTTTTTCAGGGTCTCCTTGATCACCTGGCCCTTTTTCAGAGCCGGAAACTTATATTGCGTCGCCCAGACCTTGGCCGTGTTCTCCTGGCGGAAATCAAAGGCCCTGGCCTTGAAGGCCTCCAGCGCCACGGTCGGGTCCCGGTAATATTCAAAGCGCAGGGTATCGAAATTGTAGCGCCCCTTGTTGACGGCCAGATCCCTGCCCCAGTAGTCCGCCACCCGTTCGTAGGTAATGCTGCGGCCCGGATCGACCTTGCCGACCCGATAGGGTCCGCTGCCTAAGGGTGGCTCCAACGTGGTCGCCTCGAAATTCTTGTCCTGCCAGTAATGTTTTGGCAGCACCGGAAGTTGGCCGACGATCAGGGGCAGTTCGCGGTTCTTGCGGCCCTTGAAGGTAAATTTGACCTTGTGCGGAGTCAGCGCCTCGGCCTTGTCCACGTTGGCATAATAAAATCGGTAAAACGGCGCGCCCTTGGATTTCAACAATTCGAGGCTGAAGGAAACATCGTCGGCAGTGACGGGCTTGCCGTCGTGCCAGCGGGCCTCGGGGCGAAGATTGAAGGTGACCGAGGACAGATCGTCCGCCACGGCGACGCTTTCCACCAACCGGCCATATTCGGCGAAGGCCTCGTCGCGGGATGATTCCAGCAAGGTGTCATAAAGCAGGCTCAGGCCCGCCGCCGAACTGCCCTTGATGGTGAAACTGTTCAGGGTGTCATAGGTGCCGCGTGCCTCCAGCCGCACCATGCCGCCTTTCGGGGCGTTGGGATTGACGTATTCGAAATGCGTGAAGCCGGGTGGGTATTTCAGCTCGCCGAACATCGACATGCCGTGGCGGGCATGGCCGTCGGCAAGGGCGGGCAGGTTGCAGAATAGCAATCCGACGATGATCAGAACGGCACGCATGGCCCCATCTCCAGGCGGTTTTGACGATACTTGGAACGATGGCCGCAGAATGCGTCAAATTCAAGGCTTTAGCGACCGTCACTGACGATTTTGGCATGCATGGTTACAATTTGGCCTTGGTCGATTTTGCCATTAAGAAATGATGTAATGACTACTCGAGAATAATTTGAGGTCCGCATGGATCAGATGAATTCAAATCCCAGGGCGGTTGTTTTTGACCTTGGTGGCATCCTGATTGACGTGGATCCGCGCTATTTGTACCGGCAGTTTAGCGATGACGAAGCGCGGATCGAACAGTTCTTGGCGCAAATCTGTACGCCGGCCTGGAACCATGAACAGGACCGGGGCCGATCCATTGCCGAGGCGACGGAGGAGTTGGTACAAAGCCACCCATCGCACGCGGACTGGATCCGCGCTTACTACGGTGAACATGGCAAAACCTTTAGGGAGGCAATTGCCGGTACAGTTGAAATTCTGTTGGCATTGAAAAACAAGGGCGTCCCGGTCTTCGCCCTGTCCAACTGGAATGGCGAATGTTTCCAGGTCGCCGAGGCGCGGTTTCAATTCCTTGATCTATTCGAGGACATCGTTGTCTCGGGCCGGGTTGGTTTGTGTAAACCCGAACTGGAAATCTATGAGCTTGCCTCCCGCCGATTTGGATATTCGGCGCAGGAAATCTTCTTCATTGATGACAGGGAAGAGAACCTGCTGCCGGCAGACAGCCTGGGTTGGCAAACCCATCACTTCCAAAGTCCCGAGGGGCTGAAGCAATCACTGTTGCAATTCGACCTGACGCTCTAGCCCCGTAACACGGCTAATGCCTGGGCGTGCAGGGCGGGGTTGGCGGCGGCGATGGCGGTTTCGATGTCCACCTGGCCGTCAAAGCGCAGGGGCGCGCCCTGCCAATCGGTCACCACGCCGCCGGCATTTTCGATCAGCGGCACGTGGGAAGCCATGTCCCATTCGTTCAGATTGGTTTCCGTGACGATATCCACAAAACCCATGGCCAGCATGGCGAAGGCGTAGCAATCCGTACCCTGCCGGGTCAGTTTCGTAGCGGCGGACAGGCGCTGCATGGCGGCCGCCTGATCGGATGAATACAGGCTCAGGTCGGTGGTGAACAGGTTGGCCTCCGCCAGGTGTTCGCGGCTGCTGGTCTTGATCGCCGTACCGTTGAATGTGGCGCTGCCATCCATGGCGCCGATCCAGCGTTCGCCGCTGACCGGCTGATCAACCACGCCCAACACCGGTTTGCCGTTACGAGCCAGGGCGATCAGCGTGCCAAACAGCGGAATGCCGGTAATGAACAGTTTGGTGCCATCGATGGGGTCTAGAATCCAGTGCCATTCACCACTGCCGGGCTTGAAGGGGAATTCCTCGCCCCGGATGCCGTGTTCTGGACATTCCGCCTCGATAATAGTGCGCATAGCCCGTTCGGCCTCGCGGTCGGCGATGGTGACCGGGCTTTCATCGGCCTTGGTGTCGATGTCAATGTCAGCACGGAAATAGGGCCGGATAACCGCGCCGGCGGCATCCGCCAGCCGCCCGGCCAATGCCAGATAATGCTCTGCTTCGTCCATGGCTGCCTCGTCCATGGTTAGGGGGCGGCCGTATTACTCAGCCGGCAGGGCCGGGGGCGAATCGTGAGCCTGCCGCATGAAGACGATCAGATTGGCCCGGTCCGTCTCCTTCTTGATGCCTTTGAAGGCCATTTTGGTGCCGGGCATGAAGCCCTTGGGATTGGCCAGGAAAGCGTCCAGGTCGGCGTAGGTCCATTCACCCCCATTGTCCTTCATGGCAGTGGAGTATTTGAAGTTGGTGCCGGCAGCTATGCCCCGGCCAACCACGCCGTAAAGCATGGGGCCAATCTTGTGCTTGCCGCCCTTGTCGAAGCTGTGACAGGCCTTGCATTTCTTGGCCGCCTTGGCGCCCTTGTCCACATCGGCCGCCGCCAGCAGCGCCGCCAGGCTGGAGCCGGCGTCCTCATCCCCCGCATCTTTTTGGGCTTCTTCTTTCGCCTCTTCCTGTTCTTCTTCTTCCTCATCGCCGATGGCGATCGCGGCCTTGGCGGGAATGGTCGGATTTACCAGGGCGTCGCCAATAATGTTGACGACCATGAGCAATAGCGCCGAGCCCAGAATGGCACCTAAAAACTTGTTGAATTCATACATATTCATGGCGGCAACCCCAATTAAGCACATAGAAAAGTAGTGGGAAAATTTTCGAACTGCTTCCCCGGAAGGACGGCTCACCGTATAACATCGCCGCAGAGGATTGGCTAGACCGGCAACATTATCGGAACTTGAAATCGTGACTTCGAAACAACAGGCACTTGTGGTGATCCCGGCGCGCATGGCCTCGGTGCGGCTACCCGATAAGCCATTGGCGGATATTCATGGCGAGGCCATGATCGTGCACGTCTGGCGCCGTGCGGTCGAGGCGGCTATTGGTCCGGTGGTGGTGGCCTGCGCGGAGGCGGAAATCGCCGATGCCATCAAGGCCGCCGGCGGTGACGCGGTGTTGACGGATCCCGATCATCCCTCGGGCTCCGACCGGGTCTGGGAGGCCGTGCAAAGCTTTGACCCCGGCGCTGCTTATGATGTGATCATCAACCTGCAGGGCGATCTGCCGACCATGGAGCCGGCCCAGATTCGCCTGTGCCTGGAGCTGTTGGCGGATGATGCGGTGGATATCTCCACCCTGGCCGCCGAGATTGTCGAGGATTATGAGCGCCAGGAAGCCAGCGTGGTGAAGGCGGTGATCTCCATGCCGCCCGGCGCGCGGCAGGGGCGGGGGCTGTATTTTACCCGTGTGCCGGCACCTTCCGGCGAAGGGCCGCTGTACCATCACATCGGCATCTACGGCTATCGCCGGGCCGCCCTGGCGCGTTTTATCGAACTGCCTCCCGGTCATTTGGAGCAGCGGGAGCGCCTGGAGCAGCTGCGCGCCCTGGAGGATGGCATGCGTATTGAAGTCGGCCTCGTTGACAGGGTCCCCTTCGGTGTCGATACTCCCGCCGACCTGGACCGGGCACGCCGCGCCTTGGCGCCGAAATAAACAGTCGATTCAAAGCATTAAGGACAAGCCACTATGGCTGACAAGAAAGCTCAGGACAGCGCCGGCGACCCACGCATGAACGTGGCCTTCCAGGGTCAGTTCGGTGCCTATTCCCACCTTGCCTGCAAGGAAGGCCTGCCCGGCTACAATCCCTTGCCTTGCCGCACCTTCGAGGACGCCTTCGCCGCCGTGAACGAGGGCCGGGCCGGGCGCGCCATGATCCCGATCGAGAATTCCCTGGCGGGCCGGGTGGCCGATATCCATCACCTGATCCCTACTTCTGATCAATATATTATCGGCGAGCATTTCCAGGCCGTGAACCACCAGTTGATGGCGCCCCATGGCGCCACGCTGGCGGATATTCGCGAAGTGCACAGCCATATCCATGCCCTGCCCCAATGCCGCAAGCTGATCAAGGAACTGGGCATCGACCCGATCGTGCATGCCGATACCGCCGGTGCCTGCGAGATGGTGGCCGAAAAGGGCGACAAGACCATGGCGGCCATCGGCTCCCCCCTGGCGGCTGAGATTTACGATCTGAATATCCTGCGCGAAAACGTGCAGGACATGGGCAACAACGTCACCCGCTTTATCATTCTGGCCCGCGAACGGATCACCCCGCATCCGAAAGACGGCCCTGCCATGACCACCGTGGTCTTTCAGGTCCGCAGCGTGCCGGCCTCGCTCTATAAAACCCTGGGCGGTTTCGCCACCGCGAACATCAACATTACCAAGCTGGAAAGCTATATCGAGCCGGGCAGCTTTGAACAGGCGCAGTTCTATGCGGATTTCGAGGGCCACCCGGAGGACCAGCGCGTCGCCTGGGCCCTGGAGGAGGCGCAGTTCTTTTGCACCCGCCTGCAAATCCTGGGCACCTATCCGCGCAACCCCTTCCGCCATGACAAGCGCGAGAGTTACGAAGCGCCGCATGTGAAGGGCTAGCATCAGTGCGGACCGCGCGTACCATCACGGTAATCGGCTGCCATGCCGAGGGCGAAGTGGGCCGGGTCATCACCGGCGGCGTGCTGCCGCCGCCCGGCGAAACCCTGTTCGAACAGCGCGAGTATCTGCGCACCCAGGATGACGGTTTTCGCAAATTTCTGCTGTACGAACCGCGGGGCGGCGCCTTTGTTCATAGCAACCTGATTGTGCCGGCCAAGACGCCGGGCGCTGACGCTGGCTTTATCATTATGGAGCCGACGGACTATCCGCCCATGTCCGGATCCAACACCATCTGCGTCGCCACGGTGCTGTTGGAGACCGGAATGGTCCCAATGCGGGAGCCCGAGACGGTACTGCGCCTGGATACTCCCGGCGGTCTGGTCGAGGTGGTGGCGCAATGCAAGGACGGCCGTTGTCAAAACGTGCGCTTTCGCAATGTGCCCTGCTATGTGGCGAAATTGGATGCGGTGGTTGAGGTCGCGGGCCTGGGCAGCATCAATTGCGATATAGCCTATGGTGGCGCTTTCTTCGCCATCGTTGATGCGCCCAGCCTTGGTTTCGCCATCGTTCCGGACGAGGCGCGGGAACTGGTTGAGATGGGGGAGCGGATCAAGGCCGCGGCGGTGGAACAGCACCCGGTGGTTCATCCGGAAAACCCCGGCATCCATACCATTACCTTCACCCAGTTCACAGCACCCCTGGCCAGGGATGATGCGGGCCGCATCGTGGGCCGCAACACTGTGGTGATCTCTCCCGGCAAACTAGACCGCTCCCCGTGCGGCACGGGCAGTTCGGCGCGGTTGGCTGTATTGCACGCCCGTGGCCAGATCGGCCTGGGCGAAACCCTGGTTAGCCAATCCGTGCTGGGGACGGAGTTCCATTGCAGTGTCGCCGATGTTGGCGAAATCGGCGGCCAGCCGGCGATCACGCCCTCCATTCAGGGGCGGGCCTGGATCACCGGCAACCATCAATACAGCCTGGACCCCGACGATCCGTTCCCCGAGGGCTATACCCTGTCGGACACTTGGTATCGGGCGCTCGACTAGCGTCGCCCTGAACAATGGAAACCTGGGGCTGGATACCGA